>JBPCRW010000017.1:0-38732 GCA_050996405.1 Pyrinomonadaceae bacterium
GTCGGCAGGGATTTGGGAAAAGCCGCGCTATGATTTTTGTTGCTGCATTCTGTGGCGAGATGAAGAACATTTGTCGGATATGCTTTTTCTCTGCCAAGCCATTTAGAAATATTTTTGCCGAAACCGCTTCCAACCTGTGAATTAAATCTTATTTTATCGTTTTCGCCCAAACTATTTAATCGAGTCTTTGCCCAATCGCCCATCGGAATCATTACGGATTCCTGAAACATTTTGAACTTTTTTTGCTTGTTAAATTGCAGACATCTTTCCCACGAATCACGAAACCGATTTGACCATTTGCCCGGCGTAGAATTTCGCTTATGCCACATATATTCTTCCGTCCACAACCAACCTTGCCTCTTCATTGCGAGAATCAATTCGAGAACGTAAGTGTGTCTTTCACCTTCAACTACTTTCTCTTTGATATTCAAAATAAAAGTGCCGTCATCTTTCAAAACCCTGCGAAGTTCGGCGGAAATCGGCAAAAACCATTCAACGTATTCATCAGGCGAAATGCCGCCGTAAGTGCTTTTACGATTGTCTGCGTAAGGCGGCGACGTAATGATGAGATTGACTGAATTTGAAGGAATATCTTGTAATACCTTCAAACAATCACCTAAAACTAATTTATCTAAAAAGATATTTATCGGAAACATATCTATATCTTAACAAACAAAAAATGCGCGGTGAATCTCGGCGATGCGGACTGCTCAAGCGAAATCGATAGGCGAACAACGCGTCTTTGCCGAGAACTTTCTCCAAGCCGTTTATCAGCGCGATTGACTGCTCTCGTCTGCACGCCGTTTTTATTCGTCAGAATCTCGTCGAAACAAAGGTTCGCGTGGTCGTCCCACGTCCAAGTATAGACAAATGCCTGCGCCTGCGCGCGGTCCTCCTGCCCGATGTTGTAAATCTGATTGTAATTGCGCTCTCAAATTAAACGGCGGGTTAATATAACAAAGGTCAACCGTTTCATCCCGCACGAATTTGCGTAAGACATCGAGATTGTCGCCGTAATAAAGTTTGTTCATAAAGATTAAGAAACACGCACGAAGTAAGTGTGTCTTGATAGATAGCTAAAACACACTTACTTCGTGCGTGTTTCTACATCAATTAGTAATGATAACGACAAGCGAGGATTCTAATTTTGTCGTCGGTTACTTGATAAACGATGCGGTGTTCTTTATCAATCCGCCGTGACCAACAGCCGGTGAATTCGTGTTTGAGCGGTTCGGGCTTGCCGATGCCGTTGAAAGGTTCACGCTCGATTTCTTTGATTAAGCTGACGATGCGCAAGGCTTTGGCGCGGTCTTGTTTAATCCACCACGCCAAATCTTCAAACGCCGCCATATCAAATTCCAAGTTTCTCAAGTATTTCCTCAAAGCCAATGCCTTCGGTGCGCTGCTTCGCTTCCAAAAGACGCTTTCGCATCGCATCGCTTTTGGTTAGATATGCCGTTTCCTTTTCCGATTCGATTTCGTGCCAGATTTCTATCGGCACAATCACGCCGACCGGATTGCCTTTTGCGTCAGAAATATATTGAATGTCTGTCATAACAGTTGAATTATATCAAAGAATTTGCCGATTTTATTGTAAATCTGATTGTAATTGCGCTCTCAAATTAAACGGCGGGTCAATATAACAAAGGTCAACCGTTTCATCCCGCACGAATTTGCGTAAGACATCGAGATTGTCGCCGTAGTAAAGTTTGTTCATTGAAATTTCCTTAACTAAACCTAGTGAACTACAAAACTGCGGGGATATTCACCGTAAGTATTGGACTTGATGCCGTTGCGAACGGTGCTTCCATAAGTTAAGCGACCGGGGCGAAACTCGACGGTTACTACGCCGCCGTCGGCGAGACTGAAAAGTCCGGCGTGAACGGCTGCCGTGCAAATCGAAGAATCCAGCGTATAAACATCACTTCCCCAAATTATGTTTTCTTTGCCCTTTTCGGGACATCGAAATTTATAAATCTGACCTCCATCATTCTTAAAGCCGTTTGCCGGTGTTTCCCAGGTAATCGGGGTGATGTCTTCCGAATCTTCATTGCCCGGAGTCGGTTTCTCGACCGGCGGGGAAGACTCTTCAACCGGCGAACTCGTTGGTAATGCGGGTGTCGGTGGAACTTTCGGCGTGGACGGCAGCGTCGGCGACAATGGGATGTTCAGGTCGTTTGGTCGTTTTCCCTGAACACTTACGTCTTGTCTGCTGAATTTATAAATTAAAAATCCGGCGATGACACCGCCGCCGAGTAAAATAACCAAACCCGTCAGCCCCAGCCACAGCAGAAATCTGCCTTTCTTGCGTGCCGGAGCTTGCCTTACTACTGTTTCTTCTTCGCTCTCGTTTGCCAGCGGCGTTCCGTCCATCAAACAAAAGGCTTGCGAATCATCATAAGTGCGGTTGCACTTTGGACATTGTTTCATCTAAAAACCTCCAAAAAAGAATTCAATATTTGTATTTGCCGCGTTTGACAAATTCTTTCACCATGCCTTCTAGCTTCGAGAAGACGCTTTTTCATCGTTTCGCTTTTCGTCAGATAAATCGTTGAGATTGTCGCCGTAAAAGAGTTTATTCATTTCGGAAAAGCCTCAAAAAGAAAATCGAGAAAATCAGGTAAAGCGTCAAAAAAATAATCGCGCCTTAATTTTTACCCGCTTTTGAAAATCGTGTCAAGAAAACTATTTTTGGTAGTGGGTCAATGGCGGAAGAAACAGAAGATGCGCGCGTCGGGCAATGGCGGAGAAACTTCCACCCTCCCTCACGGTTGGGTTTCTGTCTCATCTCTCGTTTTTGAACCACCACCCTATTTTTATTTAATCAAAGACAAATTCTTCATTTAGTGTTAAATAGACGAACAACTAAAGTCTTGTTAGAATCTCAATGGATTGAAGGAGTTTTCAAATCACAGAGGAAACGGATTTTGCGCGTAGCTGTTCTATCTGCGGAAGCAGTTCCATATTCAAAGACGGGCGGGTTGGGCGACGTGGCGGGCGCGCTGCCGAAAGCGTTAAAGCAAATCGGCGTTGACAGTTTGCTGATTACGCCGCTTTATCGCCAAACCAGAGCAAATTTAATTGACCATCCGGCGATGGACGATTTATGGATTGACTGGCGCGGGCGCGAATTTCGAGCGCGGGTTTTTTATTCGGAAGCGAACGGCTCGCCGGCGTTTTTGCTTGACGCGCCCGAAATTTTTTTCCGCGATTCGATTTACGGCTACGCGGAAGATTACGAGCGTTTCGCGTTTTTCAATCACGCGGCGATTTTGCTTTTGCGGCGAATCGGACACGCGCCCGACATCGTTCATTTAAACGATTGGCACTGCGGTTTCGCGGCGGTCGAGATTGCGAAACTGCGGCGCGCGGATTCTTTCTGGCAAAACACGCGGACGGTTTTTTCGATTCACAATCTCGCTTATCAGGGCATTTTCGGAATGGAAGAATTGTGGAAACTCGGTTTCGGCGACGAGTTTTCACGCAGCGCATTTTTATTTAACGGCGCGGCTTCGGCGTTAAAGGCGGGAATTGCCGATTCGGATATGCTTTCGACCGTTTCGCCGACGTACGCTTACGAAATTCAGCAGAAGGATTTCGGCTACGGTCTGGATTGGTTATTAAGACAAAGAAGCGACCGTCTGCACGGCATCGTCAACGGCGTGGATTACGACGTTTGGAATCCGGCGACAGACGCGGAAATTCCGGCGCATTTCGACGCTTTTAATCTCGAAGGCAAACGCGAAAACAAACGCGCTCTGCTCGATAAATTCTTTTTGCCCGTCGATTTGGAAAAACCGATTTTCGCTTCGGTTACGCGGCTGACTTCGCAAAAGGGTTTCGAGTTGATTCAGCAAACGGTCGCCGAAATTTTGGCGACGGGAGCGTATTTCGTCGCGCTCGGTTCGGGCGATAAAACTTACGAGGATTTCCTGCAAAAACTCCGTGATGTCGCGCCGAATCAAGTTGGAATTTACAAAGGCTACAACGAATCTCTGGCGCATTTAATTGAAGCGGGCGCGGATATTTTTCTGATGCCGTCAAAATTTGAGCCGTGCGGATTGAATCAAATGTATTCCCTGCGTTACGGAACTGTGCCGATTGTCCGCGCCGTCGGCGGTTTGGAAGATACGGTGCAGAATTTCGATGCCGTTTCAGGAGCGGGCAGCGGCTTTAAATTCCACGAATTTCGCGCCGATAAATTTTTAGAAAAAATCTGTGAATCGTTATTTGTCTATTACGACAAAGACGCTTGGCGCAAGTTGCAGCGCAACGGAATGACGGAAGATAATTCGTGGCAGAACGCGGCACGGAAATACGTTCAGCTTTACAATATGACGCGGAGCTAAATGTTGAAGTTTCAAATTTTCGACGAACTCGAACTGCGCCCGTTCCACGAAGAAAATGCCGAAGAAATTTTCGAGACGGTCAAGGCAAATTACGAACATCTGCGTCCGTTTCTGCATTGGGTAACAAAAGATTATTCGCTCGAAAGCGCAAAAGAATTTATCCGACAGACGCAAAAGAATTTTACCGAAAATACGAGTCAAACTTTCGGGATTTTTTACAGTAAAAAATTTGTCGGCGCAATCGGCTTTGTAAATTTTAATTGGACAAGCCGACGCGCCGAAATCGGTTACTGGATTGCCAAAGATTCCGAAGGCAAAGGAATTATTACAAAATCCTGCGCGAGGTTGATTGATTATGCTTTCCACGAACTGAAAATGAATCGCGTCGAGATTCGCTGCGCGACGGAAAACACTAGAACCTGCGCCGTTCCTGAAAGATTAAATTTCAAACTCGAAGGCATCTTGCGTCAATCCGTATGGCGGCACGCGCGCTTTTACGATATGGCGATTTACGGAATTTTAGCGGAAGAACGGGAGAACATTTAACATTTAACATTTAACGGTCAAATCTAACGGGCTGAAAATGATAAATGATAAATGATAAATGATAAATGATAATTGTAATCATCGGCGCGCAATGGGGCGACGAAGGAAAAGGAAAAGTTGTTGATTTATTAGCCGACAAGTTCGATATTGTCGCGCGTTATCAAGGCGGACACAACGCCGGACATTCGGTTTATGTCGGCGAAAAAGCGTTTGTTTTAAGGCTTTTGCCGTCGGGAATTATTCACGAAGACAAAACGTGCGTTCTCGGCAACGGAATGGTCATTGACCCGAAAGCGTTTTTTGAAGAAGTTGACCAAATGCAGGCGCAGGGAATTTCCGTCACGCCCGAAAGATTGAAAGTTTCGAGCCGCGCGCATCTGATTATGCCGTATCACCGCGCCTTAGACCACACTTCTGAAGAACGGCTCGGCAACGAAAAAATTGGCACGACTCTGCGCGGCATCGGTCCCGCTTACGAAGACAAAGTCGGACGGCGCGGCATCCGCGTGTCCGACGCGCTTGTTTCCGAACTTTTGAAATTAAGAATCGAGCGCAATCTCGAAGAAGCCAACCGGATTATCGTCACCTACGGGCAGCCGCCGCTTTACGCCGACCAGATTTTCGCGGAGATTTCGCCGCTCGTCGAACGCCTACGCCCGTTCGTCACGGAAACTTCACATTTTTTATCGGAAGCCAAAAAGCAAAACAAAAAGATTTTGCTCGAAGGCGCGCAGGCGACGCTTTTGGACGTTGACCACGGAACTTATCCGTATGTTACTTCGTCAAACCCGACGGCGGGCGGCGCGGCGGTCGGCGCGGGAATTCCGCCGCATCACATCACAGGAGTTCTGGGAATCGTTCGCACCTACGCCACGCGAGTTGGCGAAGGTCCGTTTCCAACCGAAATGCTTAATAATGAAGATGATACGGCGAATCTAATTCGACAGCGCGGCAACGAATACGGTTCGGTTACGAAACGCCCGCGTCGCTGCGGCTGGTTTGACGCGGTCGCTACAAAATATGCCGCCGAACTCAACGGTTTTGATTCGGTCGCGCTGACAAAATTAGACGTTCTCGACGCGCTCGACGAAATCAAAGTTTGCGTCGGCTACGAGATTAACGGTAAAAGAATCGAAACTTTTCCCGCTGTTTCCATTGATTTAGCGCAGATAAAACCAATTTACGAAACGCTCGAAGGTTGGAAATCGGAAACTTTAGGGATTACCAAAATTGAGGAACTGCCGGACAATGCGCGAAAATACGTCGAGTTTCTTTCAAATTCAATCGGCGTTGAAATCGGCTTAATCTCAACCGGACCCGAACGCGACCAGACGATTATCCTGCAAAACTCGGTGATGGAAAGCTGGTTTGAAAACTGAAAGATTTTTGGAGACTTTGGCATAACTTGCCAACTCTGCTTCCGATATGTAAAATCATAAATTCGGTCGAAAGTTACGAGAACTTTCCGCCACCGTGGTCCGATAGCTCAGTCGGTAGAGCAAATGGCTTTTAACCATTGGGTCGAAGGTTCGAGTCCTTCTCGGATCACCATTTATTTTAAATACTTAGTCTGTCGGATTTCGACAGGCTTTTGTCATCTATCTATAAAGTTATCTAAGACTTGCGAGGCTATCTATTTTAACTATCTTTTATCGATAACCGAAATCTCACTTTTCGCAATTGTTCAAAAACGGAATCAAATGTTTTTCTCTGGAATAGAGAACTCTAAAACCAACCCTGTAAAACCCTATTTCACCTTCGTTTCGCTTGCGGAGAAGCGTCATCCGGGAGATTCCTAAAAACTTAGCTGATTCGATTTCGTTCATCATAGGTTCATTAAGTATTGGTTGATTTGGTTGTGTTGACTCAATTTTTGGAGTTTCGTTGCCTTTAACGCTTTGTTGCGAAAATGTCGGCGTTTTAAAGGAATGAATCTGGCAGGCGAATTCGATACTGATTTCGGTCTTACCGATGATGATTTTACTGGTGATTTGTTCGATGACGATTCGTTTTTCTTTGAAAGTAAAAAATTGCCAGTAATCTGATAGATTAGTTTGATTGTCTGATTGATTTAGGATGCCCGACAAATCCAAGCCTGAGAGTCGCAACATGAAAATCTCTTCCAAATCTTCACAATCGATTTTATGACGACACTCCAAACAAACATATTTCTTAACATTACCTGGCATAATCATTTTCCCGCCACAAGCGCAATATGCAAAACCGACAAACAAATGAATTGGCTGTTTGGTGATTTTTTGTCCTAAAAAATTATTCGCCTTTTCCCAAATCTCATTTGAAACTATTGCTTCGACTTTGATTTCTTTTCCATTAATTATTTTGATGCCTTTCGCTGTGGTGTCCCGAATGAGTCTGTCAATTGTTGTATCGGAAAAAAGCGAACCGTTTCTTGTTCTGTAACCCAGGTCATTAAGGAGTTTGGCAACCGTCTTTTTCCGTTTGTGCTTGATAAATAATTCACAGATGAGTTTTCTGACAGGCGATTCTTTTTCATCAATAACCAATAAGCCGTGTTGCCAGCGATAGCCGAACGGAGCAATTCCGCCCGTTGCTTTGGAAATAGCTTGATTGTTGGCTGAATTATTCATTAGCGTCTTTGTTTTCGTTTTTCGGCTTCTTTGAGAATTTCAGCAATTGTCTGCTCTTTTGCTTCCTGGTCGCTTTCTTTGGTTTCCTTGAAACTGATATTGACCTTGTAACCTTTGACTTTGTTTTCCCGGCTGGTTTGATGACCTGAATCCGTTCTCAGTTTCTCTAAAAACAAATGGAAGTTTTCAGGCTCAAGGAAATAGACTTTGGAAAATTGGCTGGTTGAAATGATTGTTTCAACCTTCTTTTTGATATTCGCCAGGTGTTTTGCCTCATCAGAAATCACGACAACTTTATCAAATCCTGATGCTAAACATTTCTGAATGTTTTGGAGTTCGTAATCAACCGTATTGGTGACGGCAACCTCACAAGCAATCTTGAGAGTTTCACTTTCGGGAGCAATATCAACCTTACCAATTCCGCCGAAGATCCGTTTTTCTAAGGTGGCAACAAAACCGTTATTCTCTCCAATTCGCTTAATGATATTTTGTAAATAACGATGTGAGTTATCTGCCGCTATACTTACGAATTCGACATTTTCTTTGCTTTTTTCGATTTTTAGTGATGACTGGTCAATCTTTGGCGTATCTGTTTGAACAGGTTTTTCGGCTTTAGTTTCAACAGAATCTTGAGCTATTGTTCTGCATGACATCAAATTTGCTTCAACTTCGGCTTTCGGTCTGGCAAATTGTTCTCTGGTTAACCTGATTATTTCAGCTTTTCTGTGTTCGGCAATTTCTTTTTCAACCTTTGGAACTTCTGAAGTCTTGAGGTTGAAATCATATTCAGCCCGTTCGCATCTTCCAACGGCTTCTCCAATTCCCAAGTTTTGTAAGGCTTTAGTATCAAAGAACGAAAACCCGGCGGCAAACCTTTCGGCATCATTATCGCCAAGTCTGAAACAAATCCGTGTATAACAGTTTGAGAGAACGCTACTGGCAACTTCCTGACTTCGGCTTTGCAGTTGCCGAAATTCCTGATGAGCAAGATGTAAGCCGATATTATACTTGCGAACGCCTGACAAAATACTCTCCATTGACGGCGTAATGAAATGATGAAATTCGTCCAAATATATCCAAAAATAAGGACGGTTAGTTGAATTCTGACGGCTTAACGCTGTTTGATAGAGTTTTGAAACAAGCAGAGTTCCGAGCAAATAGGCGTTTTCTTTACCGATCAGTCCTTGCGAGAGTTTAATTAGAAAAATTTTACAGTTATCCATAATTTGTCTGAAATTGAGTTCAGTTTGCTTCTGACAGACAATATTTCTCACTATTTTGTTTCGCATAAAAGAATCAAGCCGAATTAAGATAGAGGATTGCGGTTTGCCTGAAATCTGTGGAAATTCATTGCTCCAAAAGTAACGAACGGATTCATCGCTAACGGTTTGTAAAAACTCTGCCCGAAACTCCTTTTCTACTAAGAATCGGCGCAAATCAAACAATGTTCCGCCTCTGGAACTTTCAACAAACGCGAGTATGGCATTGGCTAATACACTATCCATCACGTCGCCCCAAGAAGTCGCCATTTGTCTAAAAGTTGCGACCAGATCTGATGACAGCAGATTCTTTTCAAGTTCTGAATTAGCCTGCAAAATATTAAAGCCAATAGGAAACTCGGCATCTGACGGGTCAAACAAAATCACATCTTTCAATCTTTCATCCGGCACATTTTCAATGACCGCATCAATCAAATCGCCGTGCGGGTCAATCACGCAGAAGCCCTGATTATTTTGTAAATCCTGTTTGATTAAATTCAATAAGAGGGTGGATTTACCGCTTCCAGAAGAGCCTATCAAATGTAAGTGCTTAGTTCGCTGGTCATTTGATAAAGTTACATTTTGAGACCTTCCTTGATGGATGTTTTCGCCTAAAATTAGACTGTGATTTAGTGCTAGACTTGGAGAGGGTTTTGTTTTTAACTCATTACGTCTGAGTTTTCCAATATTGACTGAATTTGAAGGTAAGTGAGCTAAACTTGCTAATTCAGCTACGTTCAAAAGCATTCCGCTTCGATAGCTGGTGCGACTTGAAAGCGATAGAAAATGGTTATTTTCTGAAAGTCCCTCATTACTGACGGCAATCAATTCGTTTCCGCTCGGCACAGAGAATTGGTTCAGATTTCCGCCGATTCTCCGTAGAATTTCCCAACTTTTTGTTTTGCTCTCACTTTCAACCGCAAGCCTGATAACAACTGCGAATAACGGCGAGGAAAGCTTTTCCCGTAAAGCAGAGGTTTGGTTATTTCCAACCGACGCGGTTTTGAAACTTGAATTGGCGAATATCTTTTGCACTTCCTCAGACCAATTTGCTTTTGTTTTTTGAAACAGTATTTGGAAAAGAACTTTTTCATTGTTCCGTAAATTGCTCATTGAACTGATTAATCCTGTCAAAGGATCAGGATTAAAATTGCGAAAGGTTTGTAAAGGTACCAGAAAACTTCCGGCTAAACCGAAGTCGGCAATGACTGCATTTGTTTGGTTTTGAAAATACGAGGCTAAATCGCTTTCTTGTTCGGCAATGTAACAACTCGGGAAAAATATCTTGATATTTGTTTTGAGATGGGTTGACGAACTTTCATCACAGACAAATTGAAGGATGATTTTCTGATTATCTGCCAAAACCTCAAAACTTATTGGCGTTGGCAGACTGCCTAAACTCAAAAAGAATTGTTCGCTTATGACGGGCGAAACTTCTAAATCTTCGGGTAACAGAATACTCAATGTCGCCTGCTTTTCAGTTCGATAAAAAGGGATTGGTTGAAACTTTTCATTCGCTTGATTTTCTACCGATTGCAGTTGCTGAGTTCCGGTTATTTGCGGTTGAATTATCGTATTTCTACCAAATAATTGATGGAAACCGCCTTGCACTCTGGCATCATCATTAATAGGCACAATGACTTGTGGCATTGGCGGTTTGACGTGACTAAAGGCAGGTTCCAAAGAAACGGCGTAGTCCCAAACTTGCCAGCCACGCAGATATTTTTCCCACAATGAAAATGCTTCCACGAGAGCAGACGCAGATCTTTCATCTTTATTATGGAGCGAATAATCAGGCATTATTTAGTTTCCGTAAAACTCTCTGAGAAGTGGTCTTTGTTCAGTTTCCGTCAAAGGTCTCATTCCTTCTTGAGTCATCAAATTTGAAGTTTCCAAAATACTCGAACGAATCAATTGTTCAAAGGCAAAATATAAATCAGTTCGATAAAAAGTTGGTGGAGCGAGTAGTCTTTCAATCACCACGCCGAATAACGGAACTTGAAACAAAATCAACCAAAATCTGCTTGGCATAGTCGTATATCGCCAACTAATCAAAAAACTCGTCCCTAAAGGAACACCGCTGATAAAACAAACTGCGTGGCGAAATCTGATTAAAAGATACGTTCGCCTTGCTGATAAAAGATACCATTCAAACCGCGTAATGCTCGAATATTTGTTCCGATAACCTGCCTGTTTGCAAAGCTTCCCGTAAAATTTTGATAGAATTGAAGCGGAGTCAGCGGATAATTTTCCAAATAGATTTGTTGTAAACGATATTCAGGAAGAGTATTAAAAACTTGGACAATCAGCCATTTACTTACTCGAAATAATTTTTTTAACGGCTCACGCAAAGCATATCGAAATATCAATCGCCAAAATTGCTTTAGGAGATTGCTTCTCGGAAAAATCATTTTGGTTGCCAATTCTACACCAATGATGAGAATAACAATCGAAAAGAAAATTTGTAATGTTGTAATCAAAGCCGACATAGTTTTATCCATCAACTGTAACCGGTTTAATTACTAAGGTTATAGGCTTCGGTCAGAAAATGTTCGACGTAAGTGTAAGCACTCGCAAAATCCACAGCGGGTTTGTCAAAATGCAGCTTGAACCAACTGTCCCGGGGGCGCAGCAGCTGCAGGCACGAACTGTGACGATGCCGTTTGACAAACTCCGGCGGATTGTAAAGATAAACTTCTGCCGGAAGCCCCGTCCATTCGACAATCTGCCCTTGAACCCGGTAGCGGATGATACCTCTTTGGTCAAAGACCAGAAAACTGCCTTTAAATGTTTTGGCACTGCCCGTCTGCTCAACCTGCCAGTTGTGCGACTCGGTCAATGTCTCGGCGACTCTGATAATGAATTCGAGCAATCCCATTTTATCCAGCTCTCCTTGTGCAGAATTTATAAATCTTTGCAGACCGGACAATTGCTTCGTTTTTGAATCGTTCCGGTGCGGTCAATCGCCATCCCTGACAAGTCGGCTTCCCGCCAGTTAAAGGATTCAATCGTGCTCCAGCCCATCAGCGCGCGGTGAACAAAAAAGATGGTCAAAGCCGAAGCCAGAAAACAGCTTGAAATGATTGCCGAAGCGCACGGCATGACTTTTTCCGGGTCAAGGTTCGGCAGAGCGCACCACAGACACGGCTCAAGCGGCGAAGCGGCTTGCAAAAAGCATTGGCAACGCATTCCGTCTCTAGAGAGCATCGTAAAAACTGCCGGAATATGATGATGGCGAGCTTCTCTGACTGCTTCGAGACGACAGGCGTTGTTATCTACGCCAACGACAAAAATATCAGCTGGCAGCGGAAAGCGATCAACGGCTTCTTCAAACGGCAAACCGATTCCCGTAATCGTCGCTCCGCCGACCGCCTGACGGATCAGATTTTTGGCAAGACGAATGCCTTTCGGCTGTCCCAGATCGTCTTTAAAGAAAAACTGTCTGGCTAAATTGGTTCTGTCCGCCCGGTCGTGGTCAATAACGGTCAGGTATTTCGCGCCGCTTCTCGCCAAGCCGACTCCAGCCCAACTGTTTAATCCTCCTGCGCCGACCAGCACGATTCGCGCCTGTTGCAGCAGCGTTTGCTGATGAGCGGGAATGCCGTCGTGCCGCGCAAAGAGATCCGGTTCAGCCGGATGACTTGGCAGGATTTCTTCGGCAAGGAAAGTTTCAAGCGGGTTTTCAAGCGTCAGTAGTTCAATCGGGAATTCTGCCATCGCCCTCTGCTCTTCAATCGTTTCGTTATCTTCAATAATTTTTGTTTCTAATTCTGTCATTTCTGGTTTTCTCCTTAAAATTCGAGCCGGTAAAGATACTCGCTTTCCGACTCTTTAATAATTCCATTTCCCGTTACTTTAACGCTCAGCCGTTTTTCATCTAAGGCTTTACCCCAAAACGAATAAAGCGGTCTTCGACGACGATGGTGTTCACCAGAATCGGCGAATAATCTTTGAGCCATTCGGCTTCCTGATTTAAGTCAATACTGCTCGGATAGGTCGTATCCCGCCCGCTACCCGGATGCGAGTGAATCCAAAGGGCAAAATACTTTTCGGTTTCGCTCATTACAATCAACGCCCGTCCCAGACGATTTGTATCTGCTTTGACATAACCACTACTTGCTTTTCCCGTGACATCGAAAATCCCATCAATTTCAATAAGCTGACCGTTTTCCTTGCCCGCGCCCACCAGCATTCGCTCGGCGGGAAATAGCGAGTGATGCAGCTGATAAAGAAGCGTCGAACTAATAACCATTTGCGGAATCTTGGCAGTGCCGCTGACGGCGGAAGATAATTTAGGATTTGTTTCCTCAATTGAATTGCCGCTTTCATTAGTCATCAAGGTAAGCGGCGTAATTACTGAAAACTTTTGTTTGATTGTTTGTTTGGCGCAAAACAACAGGTTAAGCGTCCGCACACCAATTTCAGTCGCTGGGCTCGAATGCGAAACAAATCCGGTTTGCAGTATCATTCTCGTCTTTTCAATTTCTTCGTCGAGCAAGATTAAAGCGGTTTCTTCGGTCAATAAGTCTTTGGGTTGAAGCGTTTGTTGAACTGCCGATTTTGTATTGGTCAAATGGTCAATCGCCAGATGACAGGCTTCAGTATTAGGCAAAGTTTCGGCAGACGAATTTATTTGCCTGAGCCGAACGGTTAACTCTTTCCCGAAACTTTCGGAAAGTTTCTCTAAAATTGTGCGGGGGCTGATCTTAGCGTTTGAGCGATTGAACAACCTCCAAGGTTAGCTACTTTCATCTATACTTTTTGTAATGCTTAACATAGTCTTTACCTCACTTTTTTGATTTAACCCTTGAATGATTCGTCAAGAACTCTTTCCATATATAAAATGGCATCATCCACGTTTCGCGCCGGGCGCGACCAGTGCAGGTGAAACCAATTGTCGCCAACTAGTTGAAAACACGCTCTGTGCGGATGATATTTAACTTCCCGTGGCGGGTTGTAGATATAAGCTGTAATGTCCCGCCCTCGATTTCTTGTTTCGATGCACCCGCGAAATTTGTGCGTTCCGACAGCAAAATAACCTTCGTAGGTTTCGCGCTCGCCGTTAAGATTCCGCGACCAGCCGCGCTCATCCCATGCCCCGCGAACAGGCGGCGCAACGGTGACAGCTCTGGCTGGCTGAACCGCTATGACGACAACCGATTTCGGCTGAATAACAACTGCCGGCAGAGGTTTAACAACAATCGTACGGCACAGCTTAATCGTGACGACTTCTAGTGCTGGCTTTACTACAATCGGCTGGTTTGGTTTTATAAGCGTTATAGGGTTTTCATTTTCCATCTGGTTAAAAAGGGCAAGAGGTGAATGCCTCTTGCCAAATTTATTTGCGCGGAACATCTGCCGCAGAAGCATAATCAACTAATCTCAACTAACCCGAAAAGGTAAATAGCAACAGGCAGAGCAAGCAAATGTATACAGCTTTACGCGCCAGCTTCTACGTCGGCTTTCGTGGCAAAAACTTTTTACCATCGCTGACTGCCTGATACAGGTCGTCGTTGAAATCAAACGCGCCGCCTTCGGGTTTGCTGAGTTGAAAGCCATTCAGATTAAGCTGCGCCAAAACATCTCTGGGTTTTGTTCCCGGCAGAATTTGTACGTCCTTGAATTCACGTTTACCGTCGCTGCCAGCGACCGAAATAATGATTTGTTTCATAAAAATTTTCTCCTTATTAGTTGTATTTGTTCTGTTACAGAATTACCGGTCACTAACCGGCAACACGTAACAAGAATGACTTTAAGAGAAGAGAAATTAAAAAATCCTGTAAAAATGACTGAAGTTTTGAGAAAAGATTGTCAAAAAATCCTTAAAAATTTCTGGAAAAGTCCTAAAAGCTATGTTTCAAGAAACTTTTTGTTGCTATAAATTTGACGAATTTCTGCTTTACCCGGATGAAAGACTTTTGCTGAGAAACGGCAAGCGAGTCAATTTGAGAGGAAAAGATTTTGATGTTTTGGTTTATCCGGTTAAGAAACAAAAGCGACTTGTCACTCATCAAGAATTATTAAAGGAAGTTTGGCAAGGGGCGTTTGTCGAAGAAGGAAACATCACCACCAGTATCTCTAAAATCAGAAAAGTTTTAGGCGATAACTCGCGTAGTCCTAAATACATCGAATCAATCAAGGGATACGGTTACCGGTTTCTGCTTAAAACAGAAACGGCAATTCACCTCGAACAGGAGAAGGACTCTGTATTTGCTTTTAGATAAGAATGTGAATTTTGCGTCGTAGATTTGAACGAAGGTTTATTCTAATTGACAAATGTTCTGTTCATTCAGTAAACACAATTTTTGTTATGATTTAGATTAAAAGGAAACTAACACTATCAAGATATGGTTTCGTTCTGACTTTAGCTATTTTCGCTTTCCTGCAAATTTACATCAAATCGCCAAACAAAAATGCAAAAGCCATATATTTATGATGCCCAAAGAAGCCTTCTTTAGGATTTAAACCTGAATAATCCGAGGACTTGACAACTCATGTTCAAACACTAAGTAAATGTTTATAATTATTATAAGCAGGTAGCTTATTGTGGAACGAGCATAGAATAAGGTTATCTTAAAAGAAATTTGTAGAAACCCTTGGGAAACAGCAAAACCGGAAGTATTTTAGCACTCTCAACAATTTACCATCGAAACCTTTTCTAACCCCGATATTAAGACAGCTAACTCTAGCTAACTAAAATCCATTACAAATAGTGTTGCTGTATTTTGGCAGCAGAAAAAATATGAAAACGCTTTACACACAGGATTTTTTCGGCAGTATTCCGAAACAGGTGCTATTAGCGGACGATTTTTGTCTCACCTGATGTTTCGTATCTTGGCGGAGACAAGGCGAACGAAAGATTTAGGAATAATTAGAAAATTATTATTAAAAAAGGAAACTAAAAAATGACGCAAAAAGTTAAAAAACTGAGTCTTCTCCTCATAGCCATCGTTCTGGTTATAGGCGCAGCATCCTGCAACTGGAATAAAAAGCAGACCGAAAGGCAAAAGGTTACTATCGGAATGGTAACCTTCCCCGGTTATGCCCCTTTATACTTGGCTAAGGAAAAAAATCTGTTTCCTAATGCTGATGTCACGCTTGTTCGTATTGAATCAATCGGCGATTTAAGAGCAGCCATGAATTCGGGTAGTATTGATATGTATGCCGCTACTTACGATATATTTCAAACTATGCCGGTTTCACCCCCCACGGGTATTGGTTTTATTGCCGTGGATGAATCTCACGGCGCGGACGGCGTGGTGGTAAAAGGAGGCATAAACTCGATGGCGGATCTGAGAGGCAAAACCGTCGGAGCGGAGCCTGGTTTTCCTCCTTACTTCATTTTGCAGCATTTGTTGAACAAAGAGAACATGACTTTAATGGATATAAACTTCAAAGATCTTCCTTCGCAGGATGCAGGGAGTGCCTTTGCTGCCGGAACTTATGAGCCGTACCTTACAAAATCAGCTCAAATGCGTAAGGGCGCAAAAATTCTTATTTCAAGTGCCAACACCGAACACCTGATCGTGGACTTTCTTTTTGCCTCCGATAAACTTATAAAAGAACACCCCGAAGCGTTGCAGAACGTCGCTAAAGGTTGGTTTGCAGCTCTGGATTATTATAAACAGCATGAAGATGAATCAATAGGCATTATGGCTAATGCATTTAGCGTAAGTCCTGTCGAAATGAAGGATTTTAAAACAGGCGTATCTTGGTTGAATTTAGATGATAACAAAAAAGCCTTTGATAAATCACAACCCAACAACGCTTTTGACACCTTCAATTTGGTAGGGGACATACTAGCTAAAAATCAAGGGGACATTTTTAGGGTTAAAGCCGAGGATAAACTTACAGATAAAATTATTAATGAAGTTGTAAATGAAAAACCAGGGAAGTAAAAGTCTAAACAGGATTGCGGGCGTTTCTTTGGGGATCTTAATTCTTCTTTGGATTATGGTCACCAAAGAAGAATTAGTAACGCCGTTATTCCTGCCAAGTCCAGGCAGTTTTATAAGTGCCATCATTCAATTATTCACCCAAAATAACTTCGGCATAGATATTTTTGCTTCGGTAAGCAGAGTATTCATAGCATTTTTCATTTCTCTCTTGTTGGCTTTACCGCTGGCTCTGTTCATGTCCGAAAAAAAATGGGTGAATGACTTACTTGGTCCGTATATTGATTTCATAAGATATTTGCCTGTCCCGGTTCTTATTCCTTTAACTATATTATTTTTCGGAATAGGTGAAGAGGCAAAACTTTTTTTGCTGTTTGTAGGGACATTCTTTCAGCTCATTCTTTTGATACTAGACGATTTGAAAAACATTCCGAAAGAATATTCCGAAACCGCTTATACGTTGGGGTTTACCGAATGGCAAAACAGAAAAATGAAGATGAATGCCATTCTGCCGCAGCTTTATGATAATTGCCGGATCACCTTAGGCTGGTGCTGGACTTACTTGGTAATAGCCGAATTAGTTGCATCTGATACCGGAATAGGACACATGATAAAAGAAGCCCAACGCTTTTCAAATACACCAAACGTATATACCGGAATCCTTACAATGGGTTTAATCGGCTTTCTTACAGACTACACATTCAAAGTTTTCTACCCGGTGTTTTTTGCTTATAAGATTTCGAATAATTTAGAAAGTAGTGTCAAATAGAAAAGAAAATAAAGCATTTATTGAAGTGAAAGGGTTGAAGAAATCCTTCGATGAACTGTTGGTACTAGACAAAATAAGTTTTTGTATCAATAAAGGCGAGATACTTTCTATTTTAGGTCCAAGCGGTTCTGGTAAAACTACTTTATTAAAATGTCTTATCGGTTTGGAAACCCTCAATAGTTCCGAAGATTCGATTATTATCAACGGACTTAGTAGAAATGATTTGTTAAGCAAAAACAGAATTGCTTATGTGCCGCAACGTTATTCCAATTATCCGTGGCTTAATGTTTTTGGGAATATTAAATTAGGAATGATTAATCATGAAAATCCCAGTCGGGGTTTCAATATTGCCCCGATTCATATGCCGGCTTTAAGAGAAACGGAAGGCGAAAAACAAAGGCATCTGTTTAACCAAAAACATGAACAAAAAGTTACGGAAATAATTGATTTGGTTGGTTTGACGGGCTTTGAAAACTATACCATTGATAAACTTTCAGGAGGCATGCAACAAAGAGTCGCCATAGGTAGGGCGATTGCACAAAATACGGACATAATTGCAATGGATGAACCCTTCGGAGCATTGGATTTTAAGATAAGAGAGAGCCTGCAACTGCTTGTTAAGCAACTTAACAAGACATATTTTATTTGTTACCCACGATATTGAAGAAGCCCTTTTTATCGCTGATAAATTGATTGTGCTTTCAAAAATCCCGACATCCATTACAAACGACTACAAGCTACCTTTTCGTTCGAATATGGACGCAACAGTAAAGTTTGAACAAATCTTTATCAATTACCGACGGGAAATACAATTCAACCTTACCCAGGCGGAAGATTTGATAAAGGAAATGAGAAATACAGGTAAGATTACGAGCCTGCCCATTCAAAAAATTCTTTCTTTTCCCTTTCTGGACGCTTTGAGGAATCAAGTAAACGAAGAAAGCGACAGAGAAACAATATTGAATTTGGTAAAAAGCAATGGAGTGGATTTTCAGATCGGAGTAATGTTATT
Organism: Pyrinomonadaceae bacterium; assembly: GCA_050996405.1. Lineage (GTDB taxonomy): Bacteria > Acidobacteriota > Blastocatellia > Pyrinomonadales > Pyrinomonadaceae > JBPCRW01. The sequence goes on from JBPCRW010000017.1 coordinate 18,440, forward strand.
GCGAAAATTCAAAGAGGACAACAAGCTAAACCAAATTCTTTTGAGTCGTTTCCACAGTAACCATCTTACCGCCAAAAGCAAGTTTTTTTTGATGCATGAATTGTCATACAGGGTAAATGACCGGAAAGAACGAGAAAAAATGTGGAAGTTCATTAAAGAGAACTTTGCCGAGTATAAAGCGTGGGAAGTAGAAGAATATTTTCATGGAAAGCAAGGTGCCCTAGAAGGATGTAAACACCGTCTGTACAAACCCGAACATAAAAATAAAGTATGGGTTTATCTGGTATCACTTTCAGGAACAGAATTGCAGGAAGCCAAAGAAATAATCGAAACTTACATTAATGATGATGATAAGTTTGTTTCAGATATTGCAAGTGAACTAATAAAAAACACAAAGTGGAATTAAGATACTAAAGCAGATATCTGTTTTTACACGACAATAACTGGTTTTCTCCAGTTTTTTTGTTATCAATAAAGCGAAACCGCCCTTTTAGAAACTAACTCAGGAAGGATTTTAAATATGAACACAAAAGCCAAAATCATGAGAAAGATTAATTTAATCGATTACAGTGCCATGCTGGAAAAGAGTGAGTCGCTAAATTTTGATAAAAATCCTTTTATAAAAAATCTTTCAACGCTTAAGGCAAAAGAATTGGAAGTGTTTTTAGGACAGTATTGTCACTTTCCGAGAAATATAATTTCCATACTGGTTTCTGCCTGCTATACAATGGGCTATCATCAATGGAATGAAGTTGTAAATGAACTCAGAGATAACATTTATGAAGAACTGGGCAAAGGTTACGGGACTATTTCCGACAGCTTGCCGCCGCACTATTCAATGCTGAGAAGTGCAATCAAAGATGGCTTAAGTCTGGAAATTAATACCATAGAAATGCGGCAAACCACAAAAAGTTTTCTCAACTCTCTTAATAAATATATGGATAAATCGCCTTCATACGCCGCCGGGGCAGTTTACGCTTTGGAGGCTACGGCAATCCCTGAGCTTTCAATAGTTTATCATCTTACAAAACATCTCTTCAGAATTAAAAATCTTGATATGCCGAAGCTTTTAATAGATTTCTTTGAATTTCATATTGATGAAATAGAGGTGCAGCATAGAGACAGATTTTTGGATACGATGAGCGGCTATATTAAAGATGAAGAAAGTATAAGAGAATTTAATACAGGCTTTAGATTTACCATAAATACTATGGATAAATGGTGGTCGGAACTTTATGCGGAGGTCCATAATTAAAAAAGAAATTGAATCGATATGGAACGATTTTGTATAGATGCTTCGGTATTTCTTGGGATGAACTCTAATAATGAGAATATTAGAGTTTCATGCAAGAATTTTTTTATAAAAAACCTAAATGCTGAAATTTTTATGAATTTTGAGCAGGTGGGTTTATGTGATGATGTAATATGGTCGTTCCCGTTTGAATTGCAAACTGCTTATTATCCGTTTATGGACTTGTTTCACTCAATTATGCCTATAAAACGGTTACCTTATACAACCCATACACTTTCTGGTATTTCCAATGACAGCAGCCTTCCTTTAATCGAAAAATTAAATGTTGTTTTTGCAAGAGAACACAATGCTGTTATTTATTCATTAAAAATGGTTATTTTAGATCAACACGACATAAAAAAAACGCCGGTTTTACAAAACGAAAGAATTTTCTGCAAAAGTTTAGAAATATATTATCAGGAATCACTTCAATTAGTTATTGATATGGATTCGATTTTTCACTATGTCAGATAAGCAATTAATCATACCTATTGTTACACCTTTACGAAAAACAAGGGACAATCAGTTCGTTACTGAAATGCCTAGCAAAGAGGAGATATACCTCCATCGAGACTTCTATATATGCTCTCAAACATTAAACGACCTTAGAAATTCTATTGGAGAAAACTATGACTTCGTAGTCCCTGCTATGAGCGCGGGAGAGGGTGATCACCTCGATTTTGAGCTGTGGAAATCAATAACAGCTCTGACTATTGATATATTTAAGAATGAAAAAGGGAAAATAAAATCTATTCCTTGCATATTAAAAATAATGTTGTTCAAGGTTCAAAGAATGCTTTCTGGCAAACCGACTTTGACGGCTTTGATAATAAATTCTCAAAAATTGAACGAAAATTCGCCGAGCCGTTTATGGCACTCGAAGCCGAGCGGATGATGTCGAAAAATGAAATCCTTGCCGCATATATGTCCATGAACTATATGGGAACGGTCGGCGGCGTGGATTTACAAAGATTTATGGCTGCGAGTCAAGAATTTTTTGATACGAGTTTGTTTGAATTGACTGATGTGAATAATCCCGTAAATTTATCTCGCGCTGCCATTCTCGCAGGGATGGTTCAGGCACCGGCGGCGTATTTAAAGTATGTGCGCAACGGAGAAAAATGTGGCGAGAACGAAAAAACCTGTCTTAATTTGAAGAGTCGAAGGGATGCCGTATTGGATTTGATACACGCTAATTTCCCTGAAAAATATACGACCGCTTTGATTGAAAAAGCGAAAGCCGAGCGGCTCGGCTTTGTGTTTGCCAGCACTAAGCGCAAGGAGCGTCCGATTGAAGCGGATAGTCGTATTTTTACTCAATACGCGATGAAGGAAGCGAATCTGCCGCCGGAACTGCAAAAGTTAAAAGGCGAAGAAGGCGAGGTTCAGGTTTTTACTTCACTCGATGCCGGGCTTCAGAAGGCTGCCGTCGCAGCGGTTAAAGACGCTCTTCAAAAACTCCAGCCGAAGGTGGATAAAGTTTACCGTGAGCAAAGAGCCGTCAACGAAAGTAAGTTTGCTCAGGCGGAAGAGAGATGCCGCCAGCAAACTGCCGGCAATGAAAAAGCCTGTAATGACCTGTTCAAAGTGCAGGCTTCGTTGATTGCCGTTGACGCTCAAACCGGCGAAATTCTGGCGATGAGCAGCGGCACGGACGTTAACTCCAGACGCTCGCCCGGAAGTCTTGTCAAACCGTTTTTCTATTTGAAAGCTCTCGAAAGCGGAATCTTTAAGGGCGAGCCTTTCACAGCAGCGACCTTTATTGATAAAAATGTCGATTTCAATTTACTTTCGGAATACTGCGCCGAGCCGGAAAATTTGGGCGGGAGCGGGACGGCGCGTCGGGAACTTGCCAACAGTTGGAACTTCGGTGTCTGCATCGCAGCTCAGTCAGCTGGCATCCCGACGGATTTAATCGGACGGATTACCAACTCAAAACCGCAACACAAACTGATAGCCGCGCTCGGCGGCACAAGCGGTTCGGAAATCAGTCTTTTGGATATGGTTCAGGCATACAGCCTTTTTCCGAATAACGGTAAAATGACGCAGGTTACTGCTTACAAATCCGCTTATCAATCAAACGATAATTCGCAAAACAGAATCGCTTTCACGCGGCAGCTGCCACAAGTAAGTCTTAATCCGGCGGCAACATTTGTCACTACCCAAATGATGAAGTCCGTCGTCGAAGAGGGAACGGGTGCTAATTTCCGCTCATTGGCGAATCTGCCGCAAGATACAGAAGTCGCGGGAAAATCAGGCTCAGGAATGGTTTCCGATCTATTTTGGATAAATTTCACGCCGCGCATTATTGTCGGGGTCTGGGTTGGAATGAGCGAGAATTTACCGGAACTGCGGATGGCGGATAATTTTACTGGCGGTAAAATTAGCGCGCCGATTGCCGCGACATTTATGCATTCCGTTGCTAAATATCATCCTGAGCTTTTAGGCGGTCAATTTACTCAACCTGAAAATATCGTAGTCCGCAGGGTTGATCCGAAGAAAGGTTGTTTAGTAACCAACGGCGGTAAGGAAGAATTTTTTATCGCGGGACGCGAACCGAATCCTTGCAATTAAGGAGAAACCAAAAAGGTGTCCGCGGTTGGTTTGATAAAAAACTCGCAGAAGTGTTTTAATTTTCAAATGCTTTTATTATTTACAGGAGAAAAATTATGAAAATTTTTACCATCGGTTATGGCAGGCACTCGCGTGAAGAACTTCTTGACCTTCTCCGGAAAAATGGTGTTTGAACCGTCGTTGATGTTCGTCTTCGCCCCGACAGGGCAAGCATGGGCATTTGGGTTAAAGCCAAAACACCCGACAAAGGGATTGAAAAGACTCTGCTTGAAGCGGGAATTGAGTATCGCTCTTTAATTGAACTTGGAAACATCTTTTTAGAATTTGAGGATTGGCAAAATTTGTATCGTGAGCTGCTGGAATCATCAGGAAAGTTGTTAACGCATCGTCTGGCGGGTTTGCCAGAGCCGCTTTGTTTGCTGTGCGCGGAAAAATCTGTTTCGCAATGCCATCGGCAGCAGATTGTCGAGTATTTGGCAGCAAACAAAGGTGCGGAAGTGCGTCATCTGGAGTAAAAAACTGGTTTTTGCTTTTGAATAAAAGGCGCGAAGAAATTTGCCGATAGTGTTTTTTGATGAAATTTATCCCGTTTAATTTACAGGCGGGAAAAAGACTGAAAAAATCCGCCCCGCAAAAATGCAAATTTCGATGAAGGAAATTACTGTCAAAATAATGACGCTTCTTATTTGCCCGTTTTTGGCTTACGGTTTCGGCAAGGTGATTTACCGCACGGTTTCATTTTCTGTTTTGCCAAAAGGTTTGATGGCTTTTGCCGCCGGTTTTGTTTTATTTGCGTTTGTCTGGCGAATTTTCAAGCGGCGACTGCAAATTGTCTGCACATTTGAACACGAACTGACGCACCTGCTCTTTGGTTTATTGTTTCTAAAAAGACCGCATTCGTTTGTCGTCACCAGACATGACGGCGGTTATGTCAGCTTAAGCGGCGGAAATTTCGTGATAACGCTCGCGCCGTATTTCTTTCCGACAATTTCTTACCTGCTTTTACCTTTTGCTTTTTTTATTCCGGCGAACTCTCTACCGGTTTTTTCCGCTCTTTTGGGCGCAAGCGTCGCCTTCCATCTGGCTTCGACCTGGGCAGAGCTGCACCCGGAGCAGACAGATTTGCACAAAGCCGGAATTTTATTCAGTCTAATTTTCCTGCCGGCGGCAAATCTGATTTTTTATGGTGCTTTGCTGGCGTTAATCTTTGGTGGGGCTCACAGCTTTTTATATTTTTGGTCGAGCGGCGTGAAAGAAAGTTTTGCGGCAATTTCCTTTCTTTTCAAGTAAATTCAAGTAAAACTTTATTTGATTAAAAGTGGACAAGCATAAGTAAGTTGCCGCATACGGCAACTTTTTCCGGCTATTTTTGTTGTTCGGCAGTTGCTACGATGTGAGTAAAGCATTCAGCACCAAATTTATCATTAACAAAAACAAAGATGCCAAATATCAACTCAAGCTCCTTGGCTTTGAGGCGCAAGCGTCTCGGCTATGAACAAAAACAAATCGCCGTTCTGCTTGGGCACAAAACCATTCATCAAATTTGCCGTTTTGAGAGCGATCAAAGAATTCCCAATCTTAAAGCTGCTATCAAATTATCAATACTTTACGGTCTCCCGCTTGACGACCTTTTTGACAATTATTTTCGCTGCTGCCGGGAAGAACTGGAAAACAGGCTTGAGAGTTGTGGCTTAACCGACAAGTTCAAACTTGAGAACGTCCGGAATGCCGCTTATTGCTCGTATCTAGAACTGATGAATTCCGCTCGCATCAGCGAAAGCAGTGCCGACCAGATACGGCATCACATCAAAGTTCTGATCGAAGAACGGAGCAAAAAGATTCTCGGAAACTGATTGCTCTTTAACCGCTCGGACTACTTTAATTAATCGCTCTTTTAAATCGATTTTCTTCCACAAGTAATGAATTCTTCACCAAGTATCATTTTGGCAATCGCGCCCGGAAAACGGGAATTCGGAGTCGCCGTGTTTGACGGCACTGACCTAATTTATTCTTCGGTCAAAACTATCAAACATCGGAAATCAAACGAACTTCAATTCAGTGAAGTTGCCGTTATTATGCAAATTCTTTTCGAGAGTTTTGCGCCTCATATAGTCGTCATCAAAGCCATCAGTCAATATCAGAAGCTCTCTCGTGAGCTTGGACTAATCCTCAAACTTATCAGGTTTGAGTCAAAGCAAGCCGGCGTGCAGGTTGTAGAGATTACGTTTGAGCAAATCAAAATTGAACTTTGTAGTGGTGAGCAATCAACTCAAAAGAAAGCCTTTGAATCATTAACGGATGAATACCCGGAGCTTAAAAGATTCTGGAATCGCCCGAACAAATGGCAAAACGATTATTACGCTTTTCTGTTTTCCGCCGTCGCCGTTGGCGCAGTATTTCTCAAAAACCGTTCCCGAATGTGATTAGCCGGATAATTTACCAGTAATATCTTAGCGTTTGATAAACGCCTTGCTTTACTATGCCTGAAAAGGATTACCAACAATTTAGTGACGAAATCACCGTTGCCGATTTATATCCTGATTTATCCACGGAACAGCAAGCGGAAGCCAAATATCGAATGCTTCGATATTTGGCGATAGTCAAAGACATTTTCGAGCGAATTTGCGAGGAAAATCCAAAACTTTTGACCGAACTTGAACGGCGGGCTATGCTAAGGAAAGAAGGGCAAAAGTAAAATTAAAAAGGTAAGAATGTCTTTATTGTTTGCTTTTTCTTTCTTTGTCATTAAATCTCACACTTCAAATGCCAAACAAAAAATACTTTTCCTACGTTCGCGTTTCTACGCAAAGACAAGGACAACTGGGAACGTCCTTAACTGAGCAAAAAGCCGCGATTGAGCGACACGCTCAAAAATTTAATCTTTCAATCGTCAGATACTTTGAAGAACGGGAAACCGCCGCTAAACTTGGGCGACCTGTTTTTCTGGAAATGCTCAAAGGCTTGCGGCGTGGTAATGCTGATGGCGTAATTATCCACAAAATTGATCGAAGTGCCAGAAACCTTAAAGATTGGGCTGATTTAGGCAGTTTGATTGATACAGGAATTGAAGTTCATTTTGCTTCGGAAAGCCTTGATTTAAATTCGCGCGGTGGTAGGCTCTCTGCTGATATTCAAGCGGTTGTTGCTTCAGACTACATCAGAAATCTTCGTGAAGAAACGAAAAAAGGTATTTATGGACGATTAAAACAAGGTCTTTATCCGTTTCCTGCCGTAATTGGTTATTTGAATATGGGTAAAGGACAGCCAAAGAAAATTGATAAACTGCGAGTATCGCTTATCAGGCAAGCGTTTGAACTATATTCTAAGGGAAACATCGGGCTTATTTTGTTAGCTGATGAAATGTTTGAACACGGATTACGCAACAAAAACGGCAAAAAAGTAACAATTAACGGACTCTCAACAATCTTGCATAATCCGTTTTACATTGGGATTATCAGAATCGAAAAAACAGGCGAAATGTTTGTCGGAAAGCACAAATCAATTATCTCCAAAGCCTTATTTGACCAGGTGCAGGCTGTCTTTGAAGGTAAAAATATCAAAAAGAGCGAAAAGCATTTTTTTATCTTCAGAAGACAAGCCAATTGTGCCAAATGCCAAAATCTTTACATTGCCGAAAAGAAAAAAGGTCATATTTATTATCGTTGCCACACGCGAAATTGCACTAAAGGAACGGTCAGAGAAGAGTTGATTGAAAATGAAGTAATAAAAACGATCAAGAAATTGCAGTTAAACGATTTTGAATATCACTATTTTAAGCAACAAACGCTCAAAGAGAGTCAAACATCGGAAGCTGAATTTGAAGCTAATTACAGGCAATTACAGCTTCTGCAGGAACAAATCAAAGACCGTCTGTCAAAACTTGCCGATGCCTACGTTGACGGCGTTTTTGATAAGGAAACTTATTTGCAAAAGAAAAACAAACTTATTCTGGAAGAACAATCAATTAAAGAAAAATTGACCAATCTCAAACAAAATTCCGACCAAGCAACCAAAAGACTTGAGGCGTTTCTCGAACTCGTAAATTCCGCATATTTAAGCTATCAATGGGGAACACCGGAAGAAAAGCGAGAATTGGTTAAAACCGTTTTCTCGAACTGTCAAATAAAAGAGAAAAATGTTTTAGTTAAGCCATATTTACCGTTTCAGATGATTGCCGAAAGACAACCTTTCACCGCTGGTAGCCCGCAACGGGAAGCGGCTCGAACTTTGGGAGTGTTATTCAAAAAACTTTTTACGTATTTTGAAAAGTCGGACAATTCTAAAAGTCTTGATGAATTTTCAAAAAGCATCAAATCTAAAAACATTAGAGGAAATAATGATAATCTCCCTACAGCCGCTAATTTAACTTAAAAATGATTTTGATTTTTATTTATAACGCATTCTTCACCAAATTCAGCTTAGCAATTCGGTCAAATAAAAATAGCGGTAAAAAGTTGCCGTATTTAGCAATTTTGCAGACAATGTCTGCAAAATCTAAACCCCATCGGCGTATTGGATAAATTAAAAACTTTCCATCCGATAGTTTTTAATTTTCAATTTGTTTAACTGTGTCAACGAACTCTTTGGTATCAACTATTTTCAGTGGTCGAAAACGCTGCCGGAATTCTTTGCTTGCGCTATCCCTGCCGGTCATTAAATCAAGCAGGTCTTTATCGCGGCTGACAATGTAATGCGCTTCGCTTTCCACAGCAAGGTTAATATACGGCTCGTCTTTCGGATCGCGGGGATACTGAAAGTGTGGTTTGACCGATTTGATAAATGTCGCCTGTTCCAGCATTTCATCGACAAACGCTTCTACCGCTTCAGGGGTTGCCTTTGAAAATCGGGCTTGGGTTTCCGGGCGGGTCAGAACCTCAGCGACTTCATCCAGCACGGCTGCACTAATGAGCAGTTCAACACGACCGCCAGTAACTAATGCCCAACACTCACTGCCGATAGTAGTTCCGAAGAAGATCTGCCAAAATACATTGCAGTCAAAAACTGCACGGATCTGTTCCTGTGGCATCGGTTACTTAGCTTCTTTATCATGGTAGGCTTTGTCCCGAACGGAATTCATAAACACATCCAAATCATCTTCGCTCATGCCGCTGTCTGTAAATTCCTGCCGGATTGGGGCGAGCATTGCATTAAGACTAGGGCGAAGTGCTTGTTTGGTGATAATGCCTTGAATGTAGACCTTAATGTCTTTCCCTTTGGCTTTGCGCTCAAGGGCAGTTTTGACATCAATCGGCAAGTCGATGGTGATTTGTTCGTTCGTATTTGAGATAGCCATAATAATTGTCTCTTTAACGGAAGTATAGCAGATTTTGAGGAGTTGGAATATGGGTAAGTATCTGATTACCCCCTAGGAGAATCGAACTGGAGTTTAGCTTTTATATAAAGGGTATTTTGTCTTTTGTTATTAACCCATATCTTTTTAGACATTTTTCTCGAACTGCAAACTCACAAGAATTTCGCATATTCACAATAAAAAAGAGGCTATTTGCCCAAAATAAAAAAGAGCTACCTCTGTGGTAGCTCAACACTAGCAACATCTCGAACTTTTCGGAAATTGTGGAAGCGATTACTCGAATATTTTCAAGAATTAGCCAATTCTAAAAACGTAGCAGATCAGGATTCTAAAATGCCTACTAATGAGTCCTTTTACACTCTCCTCTGACGAAAATATTCGTCACCTCCATTCAACTTTCAAAGAACCATCTCCAAAAAACATTAACCAAACACTAACTAAGTAAATTCCATTAGTATTTTAGAATGTCGCTTCAATGTTGAATAGGGTCAACTTTTAGACTACTTTGTCGTGGGTTATCCACACTGCATACTTGAAATTTGCCAGACGTGTTTGGCGAATTTTCCATACACCGTCTGGAAAATCAAAAATGCTATAATGACAACAGTAAAACCTCAATCTATGCAAGAAGATCAAATTGTTAAACCAATAAACTTAAGTCAGGCTAAGGAGGTGGTTTTTGAAAGATTGCCTGATTTAAAGGTTAAATCTATAAAATATCTCGGCGGTGGCAGTAGCTCGGCTTTCTCAATAAATAATGAACTGATTGTAAAATTTCCTAAATTGGACTTTGATGGACAACAATATGCCGATTTTTTGCAAGCATTCCGCAGAGAAGTAAAGTTAAATAAAATAGTATCTAAAATTGTAAAGCCACACGAAATTATTACACCATTAGAGCAGGTGCTGGGACCAACTCAAAATTTTGCGGGACCAATATTCTTGTATCAATTGTTTTCGGGAACTGAAGTTGAAAAATATCGCTTTACATCGAGTGAAAAAGAAAAACTGGTAATATTATTAGGAGATTTTCTGAAAAAGCTCCATTCAGTTAATCTAAATCAAACCCTTTTTATTGGCTTATCAAAAGTAACCTTAGAGGATATAAAAATAGGGTGGCACAAGCAGTATGTTTATTATAAGCGGAATGTCTTTCCATTACTCAAAAGCAATGAGGTTCAATGGTTTACAGCTTTGTACGAAGATTTCCTTGCAGATTCTGCAAAAATGAAACTAAAAGTTGTTTTAACACACGGAGATTTTGGTCCGGAAAATGTATTAGTTCCAAAAGAATTTAACAGACTACAAATCATAGATTTTGAAGATATGGCTTTGGCTGATCCGGTTTTAGACTTTTGCGTGTGGTATCAGCATTTTGGCACGTCATTCGTTAATCAAATGCTCGAAAGTTACGGTAAGGTAGATAAATATTTTTTGATGAGAGTAAAATTTTATTCCAGTCGGTTGCCTCTGATTTATTTTGATTTATATAGAAAGTCTGGTAATAAGAAATTTCTTACCTTTGCTCGAAAATTTCTTAAAAAGATTAAAACCTTTTTAAATTATAGGTTTTCTACTATAAGTCGTCTATTCGCAATACAAAACTATTAGGATTGAAAGGGCATTTAAAAATAGTTTTACCCCAATGGGGAATCGAACTGAAATTGGTTATAAATAAGAGGGTAAATATTTACCTTCTTATTATTATATTTGATTATTACATTTATCGAACTTTCTAAGGTTAAGTCGTTTTCCCTTATTTAAGCCAAGTTTTCACAAAAATTTAACCAAATTTAAAAAGCCCAATTGGGCTGGTAGCCCGTATCGGGAAGCGGCTCGAACTTTATTGCCGCTGTTCAAAAAATTGTTCTCATATTTCCAAAAACCGGATACTTCTAAAAGTCTTGATGAGTTTTCAAAAAACATCAATTCTAAAAACTATATAGGGAACAATGATAGTTTCTCTACAACGGCTAATTTAACCTGAGAATAAGTTTTATTTTTGTTTGTAACGCATTCTTCACCAAACTTAGATTATCAGTCTAATGAATTAAGAAATAGCGGTGAAAAGTTGCCATATTTGGCAACCGGGTAAATTTTAACGATTCCGCAAAATAGGCTAAAATGTAAATCAAGGAAAGGACAAGAAAAATGCCTAAAAGTAAGAAGAACAATAGTTTAACGAAAATACTCAAGCCTCAACTTACAACTTCAGATTATGATTCTGTATTGTCGGGAATGGTTGAACTTCTTGAACAAGCCCGCCGCACCGCCGCTAGAACAGTTAATGCCGTAATGACGGCAACTTACTGGGAAATCGGACGCAGAATTGTTGAGCTTGAACAGGGCGGTAAGAAAAAGGCTGATTATGGTAAACAGCTACTTGTAAATCTCTCCGAAGATTTGACCGGGAAATTTGGTCGCGGTTTCTCCCGTCAGAATCTTCAACAAATGCGAGGCTTTTATTTAACCTATCAACAAATTCGCCAGACATTGTCTGGCGAATTCAATCTAACCGAATTGGCTCACAATTTTCCGCTTTCCTGGTCTCATTACGCTTTGCTTTTAAGGTATATTGATGACCCTGCTCAAAGAGAATTTTACGAAACGGAAAGTTTGCGCGGCTGCTGGTCAATCCGTCAGTTAAAAAGACAAATGAATTCCGCTTTTTACACCAGAACCTTGCTTTCCAAAAACAAAGCCTCAATGCTCAAGAAAGGCGAAAAAGCCAAGCCTGAAGATTTTGTCACGGCGGAAGAAGAAATTAAAGACCCGTTTGTCCTGGAGTTTCTTAATCTCAAGGATGAGTATTCGGAAAGCCAACTTGAAGATGCTTTGATAAGGCATCTGGAAACCTTCCTGCTCGAACTTGGCGATGATTTTGCATTCGTCGGCAGGCAAAGACGATTACGCATTGGTGACCAATGGTTTCGAGTTGATTTACTGTTTTTCCATCGCAGGCTGAAATGCTTGATTATCATTGACTTGAAAACAGGAGAATTTTCCTGCGCGGATGCAGGACAGATGCGTTTGTATTTGAATTATGCGAAAGAACACTGGGTGAAACCGGACGAAAATCCGCCTGTGGGACTTATTCTTTGCGCTTATAAAAACGAAGCGGTTGCCCGTTATACTCTCGAAAATTTGCCCAATAAAGTATTAGCGGCTCAATACAAAACTACTTTGCCAAGTGAAAAACAATTATTAAATGAAATTGAACAAACGCGAAAAATGTATGAACTTTACGTTCAAGAAGTCTTGCCCAATAATTCAAAAAATCCGCATAAATCTGCATAAACCGCAAATTTGACAATGAAATTATTGACTAATAATTCAGTTCCAAAATTTTATGCACCAAATTCTGAATTATTGGGCAAGACTCGTTCAAGACAAGAAAAAACGCAAAAGTTAAAGTTACCCACAACCCGTCAAAATTTGTCTTTCAGTCAGTCAAAAATGTCGTATCTGCTACGACATTTTTTGTTGATGGCGAAGATTCCAAATCCTTATTTCCCGCAAGCATAAAAGCTAATTTCGGAAAACCTGATTTTCTAACTAAAGTATTATAAAAAAAGTAATCAAATAAATTCCTTTGCCTGTGGGTAAGTAAAATTTGCGGCAACTTTTTACCGCTATTTTTGTTATTTGTGAAATGTTACGGTGAATCTGGTTATCGTAATTTTTTATCTTCACAATGACATTCAAAAATAATTTCAATTATCAAAAAACTTTCCCGAAAGATTTCAAATCGAAACAAAGATTCCATTCCAAAGCGAATTGGTGGACACCCGTTTGGAACGGACTGCTTTCAGCAAAGCATTACAAAACAATGCGGAGTAGTTTGTGGCTTTATTTATATTTTCTAGTTCACGCCAATCGCTATTCGGGAATTCTTTTCCGCAAAACTTCAACTATCGCCGAAGATATGCAGCTTAATCAACGAACCGTCAGCCGTTTGCTCAAGATACTCAAGCAAAACGGCTATATCGAAATTAGACAAACCGGACATGCGCTGGAAATCGCTATCACTAAATGGAAATCAATTAAGAAATGAAAAACTCACAAACCAGACCAATTGAATATTTTACTAACAAAATTATCTGCGGAGATTCTCTAAAAGCTCTCAAAACTATTTCTGATGAAAGCGTTGATTGCGTAATAACCAGTCCGCCGTATTGGGCTTTACGCGATTACGGAGTTTTCGGGCAAATCGGACTTGAACCGAGCATCGAAGAATATCTCGCAAAGCTGATTGCCGTCTTTGATGAAATCAAGCGAGTTTTGAAACCTGCCGGAACGTGCTGGGTGAATTTCGGTGACACTTTCGCCAACAAAACCAAAGGCGGTCATCGCAATAAACCGCAAAACAATATGTTTGACTCATTGACCAAACGTGCCACCTTTCCAAAACTCAAGACTGAACTTAATATTCCGTCAAAATCATTGTGTTTAATTCCGGTCAGATTTGCCGTCAGAATGATTGAACGGGGCTGGATTCTGCGAAATGAAATTATCTGGCATAAACCAAACGCCATGCCGCAATCGATGAAAGACCGCTTCACGGTTGATTTTGAAAAGATATTTTTCTTTGTCAAAGGCAGGAAGTATTATTTTCGGCAGCAGTTTGAACCCTTAAAGAATCCCGCACGACTCAACAGGCGACTGCTCAACCCGAACAAAACTCATAAACAAACCGATAGTTACTGGTTTGAAAGAAGTTTCAAAAAAATGGAGTAGTATATTGAAACTTGTTAATCGCGTTCTGCCAGCGCGGGAAATTCGCGGCTTTTAATTGAACCAATGTGGAATTGAAACACACCGTTTCGAGGTGGAATTGAAACGATTGTAAAATGGAAATGGCAACTTGAAGAAGCAAGCTTTTAATTTAGGACTTTCTCAAAAATACAGAAACACGCACGAAGTAAGTGTGTTTTGCGTCATTGCGTCCTTACTTTGTGCGGGCTTCTGCAAAAAGTGAGAAAGTCCTATAATTGAACCAATGTGGAATTGAAACGTAAAATCAGAATTTAAGGCGACCCTGCTTGTAAATATTCCTTTGACATTGAAAAGTGTTTAGCGCAGTTACTGATTATCGTTTTTGTGTTTAATATTCGCGTAACAAATCTAAGTTCATATTCTACAAAAACAGCTTGTAAGAAACTTGAAAGAAATCTCCAAGCTCCTTCGCTTTATTTTTGCTGATGCCGCGCGTTCCTGCGAGAACTTCCGAAATATTTGCTTCACTCTTGAAAATCCCGACCAAATCTTTTTGACGGTATCCATTTTCTTCTAATAAATGATGCAGAATTTCCCTCGGCGATGACCCGCCCAGCGGATATTTTTCTTTTTCGTAATTCTCGATTAACACCGCTAAGAGGGATAGAATTCTGTCCTGTTCATTGGTCCGTTTTTCATCGCCGATTCTCATCAACATTGCGGCACTGTCTTGCAGTCTTGTTAATTCGGTTTCGGTGGTAATAACTACCGGGAGAGTTTCCGCCAGTAGTTTGCTGTATTTTTTTGTGTTAATAGTACTTGTTCCGGTCATTGTTTCGCTCCTAGCAATCGCAATCCTTTTTCCACTTGTTCCGGTCATATTCGGAACGCGTTAAAATATACAAAACTTCGATAATCTGAAGTTTGTAACTAATCGCAGTAATTAAGCGGTAATTGTTTCCTCGAATATCAAACACGGTGCAGTTACCTACCAAATCCGCCTTTTTATAAACTAATTTCATCTCCACGGAATTTTTCCAATTAGCTTCCTGAATTATGGTTACCCAATCATTCAAAGCTCTTTTAGAATCAGATTTTTCGTTAATGAACGTCGTTATTTTATTTCTACCGATTAGTTTCACTTATCCTGCATCTCTCAATTTCTTACTTTGGAAATCTTATCAAAAACTGATAACATTTTCAAATAACACGCAATAATTATTATCTTTAACTGGAAATAAAGCCCGTTGGTTTGGAGAAATCTTCCGCGTAATTATTTTACATATCTCCGATCCAAAGTAGATGTTTTTTAAGTCTGGTATTTTCAAGAGCGTTGTAAAATCTTTCATCCGCCGTGACAAATTCGCAGGAAAGAGAAATTGCCAATGAAAGATATGTCCAATCATAAACAGTCTGGTTTGTTATTGCCGCGCCCGTAAACGCAGATTTGACGAGTTGTTTGTGCGAATGGAGTTGCAAATTGGTTTGACAAAAAGCAGTGATTATTTTCTGACCTTCCTTTTCAGTTAAATTCCCGAGTCTGACCTTCTTCCAAATGATGTTGGAAAACTCAGGCAGAATCAATTCAGGGGCGTGAAGCGCGTTGCCGCTGTTTTGAACTTTGCTTGCTTCTTGCTCATAAATTTCCGGCACATACCATTTGACGGCAACGCTGGCATCTACGACCTGGTTCATCTATTGCGATCCTCACGAAGAAGTTTGGCACTATCAGAATGCTCTCTGCCGCGAAGCGAATCTTTTATTTTCCTGGCAACTTTCTCATCAGATAGAGGCTCGTTTTTAACAAAATAACTGATGATAAAACGAACTTCTGACTGCAAACTTCGTCCATTTTGAGAAGCGCGTTTTTTTAGCTTTTCTAAAACGGTTGTTTCGACATCTCTGACTAAAACATCAGGCATATAATTGTTTCCTTTCCAAATTTTATGCTGCTATCATTATGATAGCATAAATAATATAAAATGTTAATTTACGGATTCCAAAACTTCTACAAATGAATCTTGTTTCTCAGCCAAATAATCGCTTAATTTACTTGCCATTCCCGAAGCCGTTTCGGCTGTGATATTCAAATACCGGAGGAAAGTTTTTAGCTCGGTATGCCCTGTAATTTTCATAAGCGGCGAACTAGAGGCAATCATTCTGTGGCAGTATGACGGCAATTTCGTAGGCAAAATTCTTAAAATGCCTGCCAATTTTTTAAATCGGCAAAAACTATACCATTCCCTAATGTTTGAAGATGATAAATACGTCAGGCATTGTCTGGTAAATTATCTTTTTCCGTTCTAAACCATTGCTAAATCATCCAATCTTTGAAATGGTAAAGCGTTAAAGGCTAGGACAATGCTATTACTGTCAATTCCTGCTTCAAGTAGTTCTCTGACAATTTCGGCATCGGTATTATCTCGCTCAACATAAATCTTGTCGTTTTGCAGTCTGAAATGTAAGACGACATCATAAATTCTGCGCCCCTTTTCATTCCAGCCTGAATCTACAACCATATAGTCGCCATTTGCCGGGTCGCAAATCGCATGGGTTGTAATTTGTCCATTGGCGGGTTGAAATTTTGCGTGACGATTGACAACTGCCTGTAATATTTTGCTCAATTTTTCGTGCTTCATAACGCAAATCAAGCACGACGTTATCTTTTACGGCTTGGTCGTATTTATAGACGTGAATGTATTTGCCGAAAATTTCGATGGTGCGCTGTTTGTCTTCACGAAGCAAAGGCGTTCCGGTAAATCCAATCGTGACGGCGTTCGGCAAAATAGTGGTTAATGCCTTGTGCGGTTTGCCGGATTGCGAGCGGTGGCATTCGTCAATGAAAACATAAATGTCGCCCTTCGGCTGAAAGTTTTCGGGCAAGCTGTTTTGTATCGCTTCGATAAAACTTTCGACATCGGTTTTGTCTCCTCTGCCGAATTTGTGAATCAGCGAACACAGAAGCCATTCCTTTTTCGTATTCAATTGATTGATTAAATCATCGCCGCTCGTCGTCCGGTAAATCTGTTCGTCAACGCCTTTGAAAACGCCTTCGATTTGTTCATCAAGCTCTGTCCGGTCGGTAACAATCAGCACACGCGAGTCAGGCAGATTTTCGCGTATCCATTTGGCAATCCAAACCATCGTCGGAGATTTGCCAGAGCCTTGCGTGTGCCAGATAATTCCGCCTTCGCGCTGTTTTAAGAATTTTTGCGTTTCTTTTACGCCGAAGTATTGATTGTGTCGGCAGATTTTTTTGATGCCTCCGTCGAAAACGATAAAGTTGTGCAGAATCTCCAAAAATCTTTTTTTATTGCAAAGCTGCAAAAGATGCCGGTCAAGCGGATTTTCTTCCGCGCTGATTTCTGTTTCGCCTTCTTCCTTCCATTTCAGATAACATTTTTCGGGCGTTTCGTTACGTCGTTCATCAATAACCCATATTTAATTCTTGCGCCTGTTTTGTCAGTTCTTTTAAAGAATCGAGTCGTTTCTTTTATACGCCTGCAAATCGCTAAACAAAACGCGGCGGTGCGTTCCGACTTTATGAAAAGGAATTTTGCCGGTTTCCAACAGATTTACGAGAAACGGACGAGAAACTTTTAAGTATTCGGCTGCTTTTTGGGTTGATAAATCAGTCGGTTCGGCTGCCGTTACCGTTACTTCTTTACCTTCTGCCAGCAGCTTCAAAGTTGTTTTCAAAACTCTGATAGCCTGCGGCGGAAAATCCGATATTGACAGCTCACGATTTTTTGAAAAAAGTTCCGCGCTTTTACGCGCCTGTAATCTATCTTTTTCCGTTAATTTCATTTCTTTCGCCTCTGACCGATAGTTCCGAAAGACATTTTACCATAAGCGCAATAAACGCAATAGTCGAAATAAGCGAAACGAATTTTACTAAATCAATCGCGTTTTTCCCGTCAGCAATTCCTGCATCGTTCCTTGCTTGACGGCTTTATATTTGGCTTGTTTCGCCTTGCTTGCCATTTTTAATCTTCGGTTGGCGGATGATTTCCTATCACATATAAAGCGCGTCTTAAATTGACTAATCCGATTCGATTGAGTTTTAAGGCTTTAATTGTTGCCCGACCTGTCGGCGTAATACCGAAAACTTCGGTAAAATCTGCGCTCCAGGCAAAATGCTCGCTCCAAATTTGTTTTCGAGGATTGAAAACCTGTGCTTTAGTTTCGGTTATTTCGTCCGCAAATTCGGTTCGTGTCGCTTTGAAAGCATTACATCCTTGACACGCCAACGCAAGATTTTCAGCCGTAGTTTTTCCGTCTGCGAATTTCGGCAAAATATGTTCAAAGCAAAAAGGCTGCGGAGAGAAACTTTCGGGAATTCGACAATATTCGCAAATTTCTTTGGCTCTTTTTCTGACTAAATTCCGCAGTTGACTGCGATATATTCACTCATAATCGGGCAAGGTCAAACCGATTTGTTTCATTGCCGTTTGAAAAGTAACGCCGCGCAAATCTGCCAGAGCAATGACGGCGTTTATTCTTTCGGCGTGAATTTCTTCGAGCTTTTCGATAAGTTTGGCTAATTCGGCAAAGCCTTCTGCCGCGAGTTTTTCTTCATCGCGTAAAGTTTGGAGTTCTTTCATTCGCTTCAAACTTTTGCCGGACAGAGTTTTTTGAATAATCCGCAAAAGTTTGGTTTCTTCGCCCGTCAGATGCGGAGCGATTCGGGTCGCGCGGACAGCCAGTACATTGCCGACCAATTTATCTAACTCACTCAACGGCATTGTTTGAACGGCGGAAAGTATTTGCTGCGAAGAAGGATTTTGTCTTGTGTTCATAGTGTTTAGAATTATAAATTGTGAATTGTGAATTGTGAATTGTGAATTATGAATTGTGAATTGTGAATTGTGAATTGTTTAGGTCATTTTTTTGCTTTTCATTCACAATTCATAATTATTTTCCTTTTTGTTTTGAAGTAATAATGATTGACGAAAGAATCCTTTGAATCTCACTCAAATCACTGACAATTGAGGAATATGCTTTTTCGTCTAAAAAGTCGGAGCGGTAAAGAAGTTCAATCCAATAATCCGATTCGTTAGCTTCCTTTTGAGCAATTGCTAATTTGTGAATAAAATCCGCCGTGCTTTCAGCGTGTTCCGATTCACGCGCCAACGCGCCGATTGCCGTTCCCGAACGCAAAAGCTGTTTGCTCAGAACATATTCCTTCTTCTGCTGGACAAGAAACCGATACATCTTCACAATCCGCAAAGCAAAATCAAACGACTTCGTTTTTATAATATTCTCTCTCATAAATTATGAATTATGAATTGTGAATTATGAATGCGAAAAGTTTTTAATTCACAATTCACAATTCATAATTCAAACGGGTCTTGCCCGTCAAAAGTTCCTGCATCATTACCTGCTTGACGGCTTTATATTTATCGCGTTTCTTTTCGAGCGTTTCGATTTCCGCGCCCATCTCGCTCAGGATTTGGGCGATGGCTTTTTGTTCATCAAATGACGGAATCAAAAATGAAAACTCTTTTATTCCTGCGGTTGTTAAATTGGTAAAAACTCCGCCGTGCGTTGCAGATGATTCAAATTGTTCTCGTAAAGTTGAAAGTTGGTGATAAAGATAAACTATGTGAATCAAGAGTAGAAAAATAACAGACAATCTCAGAATGATAAGATTTTCTTGCTTATGGATAATTAACTCATTCAAATTTATTTGCTTGTCTGTCAAATTTACAATAATCCGAGTTCTTTGAAATATCAACGGCTCTCGAATTTCAAGCCCGTCTTTACTGATGAAGAAATCATCACCGGTTATCTGTTCGGACAATTAAACGAGAAATTCAATCACCGGCAGATTCACCGATTTATCCAAACATACTGGAGTGATTGGTTTGGACGGCTTCCGAGCTATCAAGCCTTTAACCGCCGATTGAATCTTTTGACGGATAATTTCCAGTCTCTGTTTGGCTCTCTGCTTGAAACCATTCATTTGAACCAACATCATTTAACCGAAGATTTTTTGATTGATTCAATGCCGATTATGCCGGCTTGCGGGAACCCGTTCCCACCGGGCGCGAGTTGCTCCCGGGATTGCTAAAACAGGCAAGTCGCGTGTCAAACAAACTCATTTTCACGGCACTCGCCTGCATCTGATTGCAAGGCGGCAAACCGCTTGACTGCCTGGTCCGGCTAAAATCTGGATTAGAGAAGGCAATGTTCACGACCGCTTTGAAGGCGCATCAAAGATGAACTGCCAAACCGAATCAATCTTTTCGCAGATCTTGCCTATTTGGACGCGCAATTGAAATTAGAATTAAAAGAGCGGCAAAGGCAATTGCCCGCGACACCGCTCAAGCCGAAAGTTTTTTCTCCCGATTCAAAGCAGAATTGTTGGAAAACGGAGTCTTTGAAGATTTAGAGCAAGC
>JBPCRW010000117.1:0-9279 GCA_050996405.1 Pyrinomonadaceae bacterium
ATGAAACTCGTCGAAGTGATTCGCGGGATTGCAACATCGGATGAAACTTACTCGAAAGTTAAATCGTTGTCGGAAAAACTCGGCAAAACTCCCGTCGAATGCAACGATTCGCCGGGTTTTATTTCCAATCGCGTGCTGATGCCGATGATAAACGAAGCGATTTTCGCGCTCTATGAAAATGTGGCGACCAAAGAAGCAATTGACGAGATTATGAAACTCGGAATGAATCATCCGATGGGACCTTTAACGCTTGCCGATTTTATCGGCTTGGATGTTTGTCTGGCGATTCTCAATGTTCTGCACGATGGTTTAGGTGATTCAAAATATCGCCCGTGTCCGCTACTGAAAAAATACGTTGATGCGGGCTGGCTCGGACGCAAGGCGGGGAAAGGTTTTTACGATTATCAATAAAAATTCACCACAGAAACACAGAGGCGCGGGTAAAAAATCAAAATGCGGAAACACGCGCGGAGTAAGTGTGTTTTTGCTCCGCGCGGGCTTCTGCAAGAGTGAGAAAAACTCTGCGTTTCCGCGTTGAAAATTTTAGCAATCCGCGTTTGAGTTCTTGCATCTGAAAACCAGTTTTCATTTTCCTGCGTATCAAATTTCGAGAGAATCTATTGAGAAAAAATTATGCGAAAAATTTTATTGTTTCTGTCGCTTTGCTTTTTGAGTTTAACGATTTTCGGGCAGACGAAAATCACGCCGCTCGATATTAAGGAGCGGACTTTGAAAAACGGTCTCAAAGTTTATTCGGTGCGCGATAATTCCAGCCCGACGGTTGCCGTGCAGGTTTGGTATGATGTCGGCTCGAAAAACGACCCCGAAGGGCGCAACGGGTTCGCGCATCTGTTTGAGCATTTGATGTTTAAATCAACCAAAAATATGAAAAGCGAGCAGATGGACAGATTGACCGAAGATGTCGGCGGCAATAATAACGCTTCGACCAATGACGACGTGACAAATTATTTTGAAATAATTCCATCGAATTATCTCGAAACGCTGTTGTGGGCGGAAGCCGAGCGTTTGTCGAATCTCGATGTTGACGACCCGAATTTTAAATCCGAACGCGCCGTCGTCGAAGAAGAATTTAATCAAAGCGTTTTGGCGCAGCCTTACGGACAGTTTTACGAATACATTCAAAAACTTTCCTACACGACGCACCCGTACAAACGCACGACCATCGGCACGATTGAAGATTTGGAAACCGCGACTCTGGGCGATGTAATCAAATTTCACTCGACTTATTATCGCCCGGACAACGCGAATTTAATCGTTGTCGGAGATTTCGAGCAAAAACAGCTTGACGATTGGGTTGATAAATATTTTGGTCAAATTCCGAAACCGGCGGGCGAAATTCCGCGCGTGACGGCGGTTGAACCGGAACGCGCGAAGGAGACGCGCTATGAAGAAACCGCGCCGAATGTTCCGCTGCCTGCCGTTGCGATAACTTATTTAACGCCCGGCGGAAAAGATAAAGATATGGCGGCGTTGCAGGTTGCCGAACGGATTTTATCGGGCGGCGAGTCGTCGCGGCTTTATCAATCGCTCGTTTATCAGCAGCAAATCGCGCAGGAAGCAAATTTTAATGTCGGCGAAAATGTTGACAAAAGTTTGTCGTATTTTACAGCCGTTTTAGCCAGCGGACACCAGCCTGAAGAAGCGGAAAAATCTCTGCTGGCGGAACTCAAAAAAATTCAGGACGCGCCGCCGTCCGCGCAGGAAGTTGAAAAGGCGAAAAACGGAATCATCGCCGATGCCTTGCGCCGCCGCGAAACAAATCAAGGTAAAGCGTTTGCTATCGGTCAGGCGATTATTTATCAAAACGATGCCGATGCGGTCAACAAAGAACTCGGCGAAATCCAAAATGTGACAGCCGCCGACGTGCAGCGTGTAATGCGAAAATATTTTACCGATAACAATCGCGTCGTGATTTATTATCGCAATCAGGACAATAAGGAGAGCGCGAAATGAAATTAGAAATTAAAAATTCAACATTCAAAATTCAACCAATTATTTTTGCATTTTTCCTTTTGTCTTTTGCCTTTCTGGTTGCGTCCGCGCAAACAGAAACGCCGCCCGCGCCGTCCGCGCCGCGCCCGCTGCAAGTGCCGGAAATCAAAAGCAAAACGCTGGCAAACGGTCTGCAAGTCGTCTCCGTCGAACGAAAAAATGTTCCGCTTGTGACGGTAACTTTGATGATTGAGAGCGGCGCGAACGCGGAAGGCGAAAAGCAATCTGGTTTAGCGGATATGACGGCTTCGCTGTTGACGAAAGGAACAACTACCAGAACGGCAACGCAGATTGCCGAACAAGCGGAATTTCTCGGCGCGGATTTAAATGCGGGCGCGGACTGGAATTCGTCGCAGGTTTCGATTAACGTCACATCCGACAAACTCGAAGACGCGATGGCAATTCTTTACGACGTGGCGACGAATCCTGTTTTCGAGCAGAAGGAAATCGCACTTTATAAAAAACAGACGCTCGATGATTTAAACGTCGCGCTGAAACAGCCGGGCAGTTTGGCGAGTTTTGTCGCCAGTCGTTATAGTTTCGGCGAGCATCCGGCAATCGGAACGCCCGACAGCATCAATCAAATTACGCGAGCTGACATTTTACATTTTTACAGATTTCACTACTCGCCGAAAAATGCCGTCCTGATTTTTACCGGCGATATTTCCGACGATAAAGCGCAGAATGTTGCCGACAGATACTTTAAATATTGGAAAAATCAAGAGCCGATTGCAGAGCGAAACAAAACTTTGATTATTGAAAATTCGCCGAGAAACAATTCTCAAAGTTCAAACGTTTTCAATCGAATATTAGTAGTTGATTTGCCGAATTCGGGACAAGCCGCCGTCACTTATGCTAACAAACTTTATGTGGGAAGAACCGCGCCGCCATATTTTCCGGCGGTCGTCGCCAACGCTGTTTTAGGCGGCGGATATTCGGCGCGGCTCAATGAAGAAATCCGCATCAAACGCGGTTTGAGTTACGGCGCGGGCAGCAATCTGGCGTGGCGCGCGTCGAACGGAAATTTCTTTGCGTCCGCGCAGACGAAAAATGTTTCCGCCGCGCAGGTTGCCGAATTGATGGCGCAGGAAATTTTCAAACTGACAACGGAAAATGTTGCCGACGACGAACTCAAACCGCGCAAAGCGACTTTGATTGGAACGTTCGGGCGCAATCTCGAAACGACGAACGGTTTAAGCGAGCAGGTCAAAGCGATTTATCTTTTCGGCTTGGATAAAAATTCGCTGAACAATTTGACTCCGCGCGTCGAGACGGTTTCAGACCAAATGATAAAAAATTTCGCGGCGGCGAATTTGAAGGGCGGCGACATCATCATCGTCGGCGATTACGCGAAATTCAAAGACGATTTGGCGAAGCGTTTTCCGAATCAAAAAATCGAAGTCATTCCGGCGAGCCAACTTGATTTAAACCGCGACGATTTGAAGAAACAGACGAAAACAATTGTTAAATCAAAGTCGAAAGGCAAAAAGAAATAGCCGCGGGAAAAATCAGCCACGAATTACACGAATTACACGAATGAAAAAACAAAGGAAATAATTTGTGTTATTCGTGTAATTCGTGGCTAAAATCTTCCGTTTGCGCTTTTCGACGCGCTTTGTTTCAATTGACCTCAAAGATTTATGCACACGAATTTGCGTTCATTTCTCGACACGCTGCGGCGCGAAAACGATTTAATTGAAGTCGAAGCGGAAGTGAACCCGTATCTCGAAATCGCGGAAATGCATCGCCGCGTTATCGAGCAGCAAGGCAAGGCTCTCTTTTTTCGCAGCGTCAAAAACTCTAAATATCCGGTTGTGACGAATCTTTTCGGAACGGCGAAACGCATTGATTTAGCCTTTGGAAAAAAGCCGCAAGAGTTAGTTAAAAATGCGGTTGAAATGTTTGAAAATCTTTTGCCGCCGAAACCGAAGGAACTCTGGAAATATCGCGGAATGGCGTTAGAGGCTTTGAAACTCGGCACGAAAAAAGTTAGGACTGCGCCGATTCTCGAAGCGGTTGACCAGCCCGCGAATCTCGAAGAATTGCCTTTGCTGCAATTGTGGCATGAAGACGGCGGGCATTTTATTACCTTGCCGCTGGTTTATACCGAACACCCGACAACGCATAAACATAATCTTGGAATGTATCGCATTCAGCGTTACGACGCGGAAACAACCGGCTTGCATTGGCAGATTCACAAAGGCGGCGGTTTTCATTACGCCGAAGCGGAAGCGGCGAATCAACCTTTGCCCGTGACGATTTTTCTGGGCGGCGCGCCCGCGCTGATGCTGTCGGCAATCGCGCCTCTGCCGGAAGACGTTCCCGAACTGGTTTTAGCATCAGTCTTAGCGGGTGAAAAGATAAAGACGGTCGAGAATCCGTTAAAAAATCATCATCGTCTGCTTGCCGAAGCCGAGTTTGTGATTTGCGGAAGCGTGCCGCCTTTTGAACGCCGACCGGAAGGCGCGTTCGGCGACCATTACGGCTATTATTCGCTCGTTCACGATTATCCGGTTTTTCATGCGGAAGCGATTTTTCATCGCAAAGACGCGATTTATCCGGCAACGGTCGTCGGCAAGCCGCGCCAGGAAGATTTTTTTATCGGCGATTACTTACAAGAACTTCTTTCGCCGCTTTTCCCATTAGTGATGCCAGCCGTGCTTGATTTATGGAGTTACGGAGAGACGGGTTTTCACTCTCTGGCGGCGGCAGTTGTCAAAGAGCGTTACGCGCGTGAAGCCGTCGGCGCGGCATTTCGCATATTAGGCGAAGGTCAACTTTCGTTGACTAAATTTTTAATGCTGACTGACATGCCGCAAAACTTAAGAGATTTCAAATCACTTTTTGAACACATTCTCGCGCGGGTCGATTGGCGGACGGATTTTTTTATTTTCAATCAGACATCGTTTGACACACTGGATTATGCGTCGGGCAGCATAAATCTTGGCTCAAAGGCTCTGCTGCTCGGTTTGGGCAAGGCTAAACGCGAGTTAAAACGCGAATTTTTGGGCGCATTACCCGTCGGCATCAAAGCGGCAAAAATTTATTGCGGCGGCTGTCTCGTCGTCGAAGGCACGGAATACGCGAAAGATAAGACGCTTGCCGAACGGATTGCGAAATTAAATAATTTCAATGACTTTCAAATCGTTATTTTGCACGACCATATCGAATACGCCAATTCGACCGAACAGTTTTTATGGGCAACCTGGACGCGATTTAATCCCGCGACCGACATTTACGCGAAAGAAACAAGGATTGAAAATCATCATCTTTCATATACCGCGCCATTAGTTATCGACGCACGGATGAAACCCTGGTATCCGAAAGAAGTCGAAACACGAGAAGACATCGCGCGGCTCGTCGATAATCGCTGGCGCGAATATTTCCCGCAGAAACAGACATAAGAAAAATAAAATTTTTTAAGATTTATTCTCAAATGTTAAAAAAGAACTTTAAAATTCTGTTGTTCATCGTCTTGTTTGCCGGAATCATTCTGTTCGGCTACGCATTTTTTATCGAACCGGACGAACTCATCGTCAGAGATTACAATCTCAAGGTTAAAAATTGGTCGCCTAAACTTAACAACTTTAAAATTGTCGCCATCGCGGATATTCACGGCGGTTCAAATTTTATTGACGAAGCCAAAATCCGCAAAATAGTCGAATTAACTAACGCGCAAAATCCCGATATTATCGTGCTTCTCGGCGATTACGTTTCGCAACGAAATTTCAGCCGTTCGCAACTCAAGATGCCTCTGGAAACAGTCGCCGAAAATTTGAAAGGTTTAAAAGCCGGTTATGGCGTATATGCCGTTTTGGGCAATCACGATAATGAATATAGCGGTAAGCTCGTCAGAAACGCGCTGGAAAAAGACGGTTATCGAGTGCTTGAAAATGAAGCGGTCGGCATCGAAAAAGGAGATGAAAAAATTCGGTTGCTAGGAATTGCGGATGTTCTTCAAAACGATAACTTGGAGCAAAATAACAAAGCGGGAATTGCCGCACTCGATAAACTCGATTCCAGAGAAGGCAAAATTATTATTCTGACACACAGCCCCGACGCGGTTAAGTATGTATCCGGCAATTTACCCGTCTCGCCTGACGCGGTTTTGTTTCTCGCCGGACACACGCACGGCGGGCAAGTCCGCCTGCCGTTTATCGGCGCGCCTGTCATCCCTTCAAGTTACGGGCAGAAATACGCCGCCGGTTTTATACGCGAGCAGGAAATCGATATGTTTGTCACAACCGGCATCGGAACGTCAATTTTGCCAGTTCGATTTGGTGTGCCGCCGGAAATTTCGGTTTTGAATATAGAAGCCGAGTAGATTTTGTTTAAGCAGGCTCTGCCGCTTTTTCGGGCGCATTTTGTCCGGCTTCGCGGATTGCCTGATTTGCATTGTTGAAAAATAAAATTATCATTCCCGCGATGAAAAAAACTATCAGCGCGAGAATCGCCGGACGATATGAATCGGTAAGCTGCGCGACCAAGCCGAAAACAATCGGACCAATCCACGAAGTGCCGCGCTCGGAAATTTCGTAGATGCCGAAAAAGGCGGATTCGCGCCCCGCCGGAATCATCTGCGAAAACAAGGAACGCGAAAGAGCCTGCGAGCCGCCGAGAACGAAGCCGATAACGCCGCTCATAATATAGGCTTGCGTAATAGTTTCTAAAAATCCGTAAGCGTAAATAACAATCGCCGACCAGATGACGAGCGAGATAATAATCGCCGTTTTGGTGCTGGTGAAATAAGCGATTCGCTCAAATGCCAGTGAGCCGAAAAAGGCGACAATCTGCGCGATTAAAAAAGCGATGATGAGAACCGATTGGTCAGTTTCCAGACCTTTGGCGACGAAAAGTTCCTGCGAGATGAAAATTGCCGAACTGGTTATCACAGTTTGAATTCCGTCGTTGTCAAGCAGATAGGCAATCAAAAAATGAAGCGTGTGTTTAAGTTTGAAAAGCTCGCGGAAGGTCTCGACCAATTCACCGATTCCGGCGGCGACGAGATTTTTATTTTCGGGAGCGACACGCGCGGGCTTTCGAGTTTTCAAGCGCGAAAAAGTTATCAGCGCGAAACCTCCCCACCAGATGCCAGCCGTCAAAAGACAAAGCCGGACGGCTAATCCGGTCGAAATTCCCCACGATTCGCAGTATTTTAAAAATATCAGATTGAGAAACAGAACCAGCGAACCGGCGACGTAACCCGCCGCAAAACCCCAGCTTGAAACTTTATCGCGCCGGTCTTCGGTCGCAACGTCGGTCAGAAACGAGTTGTAAAAAACCACCGACGCGCCCGCGCCCAAGTTTGAAACGATGAACAACGCGCTGCCGAGCAGATACAAATTTCCCTGCACGAAAAACAATAAACAGCAGGCGATAACGCCGAGATAGCAGAAGAAAGCCATAAAAGTTTTCTTCAAATGCGTGTAATCGGCAATCGCGCCCATCACGGGCAGAAAGAAAATCTGGAGAAAAACCGAAAGCCCGACCGAATAGGAAAACAAAGATTTCGCCGTCACCAAATCATAACTCCCCAGATGAATAACCACGCCGTTTTCGCCGACCGCTTTTTGCGCCAGCGTCGTGATATATTCGCCAATCAGCACGCCGACGACGGTTGTAAAAAAAACCGAGTTTGCCCAGTCATACATCAGCCAGCCGAAAATTTCACGCCGGTCGTTTTTCGGGGGATTTTGATTATTCATATTTTATTCGGAAAAGCCGCAGGGAATTTACTTGCTCGCGCCTTACGAGAAAAACAAATTTTACCACAGACTTTGAATAGATAACTTTGAACAACAGATTGAGAAATTATTTGCGGACTTCGGGCGAGATATAAAATCGAGAAATCAAATGAGTCTGAATTCCCGCAAAGATTGCGCGGCGGCGTTATCGGCGGCGCGCAGCGAAACTTCCGTTAAAACGTCTGCAAGATTTTCGTTCGGAAAAAGATGCGCCAGATTTATCACGTCAAACGGCGAGGTGAAAATAAATTCGTCAATCGCGCCGCCTTTTAAAAGCGTTTTCAGTTTTGCAATTTCATTTTCCGCTTCGGCAATCGTTTGATAGATTTCCAGTTCTTCGACTCCTGAATTTTGTTTTTTTAGTTCCGCGACAATTTCGATAATCGAATTTTCCTTTTTTAAAACGAGAAATTTTAAATTCTCGAATTCGCTTTCATCAAACAGATAATTTTTCAGCGATTGCCAAACTTCCGCCGTTTTAACGCTGTTCGGAATCACGTCGGCGTGAAGCTGCGCGAAACGCAGTCGGTCTGCGACCGATTCTCCGTAAGCGCAGGCGCGCAAAGCGTCCAACTCGAATAAATCAATTTCGAGTTCCGACATTTTTTGCAGAAAAAATTCGACCGCGTAAATATCCGTAAAAATCAGCCAGTCGAATTCATTTAAATTATTCAAAATTTTTTCCGTTTCTTCGTTTGCAGTCAATGTCGTTTCGGCGGCGGGAAACAAAATCGTTTTCGCGCCAATCATCGAAAGTTCGGAAACGATTTTTTTGTTCATCGCGTTGTCGAACAGAGCATAAATTTTTTCAGCCGAAAATTTTGACATAAATTATTGATTTTAACCGACAATTCTATTTGAGAGAAATTCGGAATTTGACAGCAAAATAAATTGCTGTGTAGTGTTAAAAGGTCTGTTAAAAAATTATGAAAGCGATGATTTTAGCCGCCGGTTTCGGCACGCGGCTGTTTCCACTGACAATTGACCGCACAAAACCGGCAATTCCTTTTTTGGGCAAACCGCTTGTCGGCTACGTCGCCGAATACGTCGCCAAATTCGGTTTTAAAGAAGTGGTCGTCAACCTGCATCATCAGCCTGAATCCGTCAAACGCGCTCTCGGCGACGGTTCGGATTACGGTGTAAAAATTCATTATACGATTGAAGAACCAAAAATTTTAGGCACGGCGGGCGCGCTCGACAACGCGCGGCATCTTTTGGAAGACGACACTTTTTTAATCGTCAACGGAAAAATTATTACCGACATCGATATTTCCGCAGCCCTTGAAACGCACCGAAAAACGGGCGCGCTGGCGACGATGATTTTAAAGCCGAATGTAAAGCGCGAAAAATTTACGATGGTCGAAATCGAAGACGGATTTGTCACAGGTTTCGGCGGTTTTCCGGGCGAGAGTCCAGAGTCCAGAGGCCCGAGGTCAAAGGCTGTGGGCTTTTCTTTCGCACCCTGAATCCGGACCCTTGGAGCTTGACCCAACAAAAGCCCCTTTATGTTCCCCAGAAGTCC
>JBPCRW010000122.1:0-5717 GCA_050996405.1 Pyrinomonadaceae bacterium
GGCTTTTCCCGCACGAATTTATGTACCGCGTGCTGCTGTCGGGAAAATTGGAGCAGTATTACCAGATTGACCCGAAAAATTCTTGGATGCTCGCGGCGGCGGAGAAAAATCTGCCGATGGTCGTTCCCGGCTGGGAAGATTCGACGATGGGGAATATGTATGCCGGACACTGCATCACGCACGACATCGAAAACGTCCACACGGTTCGCACCGGAATCGAATATATGATGCAGCTTGCCGATTGGTATATAAAAGAAACTGAAAATTCGACCATCGGTTTTTTCCAAATTGGCGGAGGTATCGCGGGCGATTTTCCGATTTGCGTCGTGCCGATGCTGCATCAGGATTTGCAGCGCGAAAACGTTCCCGTGTGGAGTTATTTCTGCCAGATTTCCGCTTCGACGACGAGCTACGGCTCGTATTCGGGCGCAGTTCCGAACGAAAAAATTACGTGGGGGAAACTCGAAGCCGACACGCCGAAATTTATTGTCGAATCGGATGCTTCGATTGTCGCGCCGCTAATGTTTGCGATTGTATTAGATTGGTAGCGAAAGAAGTCTGCGGATAATTTTGTGGAATATGATTATCCGCCGGATGAGATTGAATTTTTTTAGGAAAATCAGACTCGCGGCGGATAATTTCATAACACTCGCAGCAGCAATTTTCCAGACTTTTCCGGTCGAGAATTTCGATATGTCCGCGCGTGCAGCGAATAATTCCCTTCCTTTGCAGACTTCCGACGGCGGCGGTGACATACGGGCGGCGCGTGCCGAGCATCTGCGCGATAAAATCCTGCGTGACTTTCAGGTGGTTTGTTTTTAAACGGTCATGCAGCAACAGCAGCCAGCGGCACAGCCGACCTTCCAGATGATGAATATGATTGCAGGCAGCGGTTTGCGAAAGCTGAATGTAAAAGGCATTTATGTAGCGCAGAATCAGATTTTGAAAATGCCCGCCTTTATCGAATTCCTGTTTGATAATTTCCGCTTTAATACGCAAAGCGCGGCTGGAATGCAGAACGACCGCCTGACTGGAAAGAGTTTTTGCGCCCATAAAAACGGCAAAACCCAAAACGCCTTCTGAACTGACGATTCCCGCTTCAATCGTCGCGCCGCTTTTCATTGTCAAAAACAGGTGAATCACGGCATCCAGCGGAAAATACACATATTGAATCGCATCGCCGTATTCATAAAGATTTTGTCCGACAGGAAGACAAACATCTTCGAGATGCGGGCGGATTCGCTCATAATCTCCGGCAGGCAATGAATTAAAAATACCGTTTTCGCGCGCTGTTCTGTAAGAAAAATTTTCGCTCGCCATTTTTTTCTTGTCAGAGTAAGTGCCTTTGGCAAAATACTCCGGTCTCATTTGAGATTTCGTCTGTTTAAAGAAAACAGATTCAAAAATCAAAAAGGAAAAGTTTCTAAATTCATCTCTGCTTGAGAATTTCTTTGGATTAGGTCATAAACCATTCGCGGAAAATTTGCATCAGCAGCCACGCATTGAGCGCGGCGATAATGACGGCGACGGCGTAGCCGAAGATTTTACGCCACAATGAATTAACGAATTCGCCCATCTTCAATTTATCGCTGGTGAACATCACGAGCGGAAAGACTGCGAAACTTAACTGCATACTTAACACAACCTGACTTAAGATAAGCAGTCGCGCCGTTCCCGACATACCGTAAAAAGCCGTGACGACGACGGCAGGCACAATCGCAATCAGGCGCGTTATCAAACGCCGCAGCCAAGGGCGCATCCGAATGTTTAAAAAGCCTTCCATCACGATTTGTCCGGCGAGCGTTCCCGTGAGAGTCGAATTTTGACCCGAAGCCAGCAGCGCGACGGCAAACAGAGTGCTTGCGCCCGCCGCGCCTAAAAGCGGCGAAAGCAGCTTATAGGCATCGCCGATTTCCGCGACTTCTGTATTGCCGGTGCGGTGAAACGCGGCGGCGGCGACAATCAAAATCGCCGCGTTGATAAAAAGCGCGAACATCAGCGCGACGGTCGAATCAATCGTCGCAAATTTAATTGCTTCGCGCCTGCCTCTCGGCGTGCGTTCGTAGCTGCGCGTCTGCACGATTGACGAATGCAGATAAAGATTGTGCGGCATCACGGTCGCGCCTAAAATTCCGATAGCAATGTAAAGCATTACCGGATTCGTAATAATTTCCGACGACGGAACAAAACCGCTCAAAACACCGCCGATGTCAGGACGCGAGAAAATTATCTCCGCTGCGAAGCATAAGCCGATAGTCGCAACCAGCGTGATGATAATAGTTTCGAGAAAGCGAAAGCCGCGATTTTGCAGCAACAGCAGAATCATCACGTCAAACGCCGTCAGCAAAACTCCCCAAACCAGCGGAATGCCGAACAATAAGTTAAGCGCAATCGCCGACCCGATAACTTCCGCCAAATCACAGGCGACAATAGCGACTTCGCACAAAATCCACAAAACGAATGAAACTCCCGGATGAAAATGGTCGCGGCAGGCTTGCGCCAAATCGCGTCCCGTGACGATCCCCAGACGCAGCGCGAGACTTTGCAGCAAAATCGCCATCAGGTTGGAAAGCAAAATGACGGAGAGCAGCGTGTAATTAAAACGCGAGCCGCCTGCCAAATCCGTCGCCCAATTTCCCGGGTCCATATAGCCGACGGCGATGAGATAACCGGGACCGGAAAAGGCGAGCAGTTTGCGCCAGAAACCCAAGCCTTTAGGAATGGCGAGCGACGCATTCGCTTCCGGCAGACTCGGCTGCGGCGAGTGCCTGCGCCAGCCGTTTATCGGCGTTGCTTCAGTAGCATTGCTGTCCATAAAAACTAAAAACTCTGGTTCGTTATTGGACGGGTTAGAACCGCCTGCGTTAACGGACGGGTTTAGCTGCTTAATTACCTGCCCGCTAACGCAGGCGGTTCTGACTTGTTGAAAATCCCTTCGCGGTTCGGAATCAGGCTGCCGTGCGGACATTTAACGGGAAAATTGAGCAGCTTATCAATTCGCGCCTCAAATTCGTCGGAAATATAATGTTCGAGCCGCTCAGCTTCGTCGTGAACCGTATCAAGCGAATAACCTAAAACCTGTGCTAAAAAAAGTTCGAGCAGGCGATGACGGCGCACGATTTTAAGCGCGACTTTACGACCCTTTTTGGTAAGCCGCACGCCGTGATAAGGCGTATGCGCGACCAGCGATTGTCGTTCCATCTGTTTGAGCATTTTAGAAACAGCAGGCGGGCTGACTCCTAAAAGTGCCGACAAGTCATTCGTTCCGGCTTCTGATTTTTCTTCGGCGCGGCGTTCCGACAAACTCCAAATCGCTTTTAAATAATCTTCTTTTGAAGTCGTCACCTTTTTTTTCGGCTGAATTATCGTCATCTTGAAAATTGAACGACGGTTAAGTTTTTCGATAAAAAATTTTTAACCTAAGTTAATAATAATACTAAAAAAATGTTTTGGCGAAAAGGCAAGCGAATTATAAACTTATAATTCGCTTGCCTTTTCGTTATTTTGGCTAATTTATTTTCTGATAAACAGCGTGGCGATTGCCAGAACCTGTTCTTTTGACAATGGCTCGTCAAAGGCTTCTGTAATCGCGTCGTTTGAAAGCCCCGCAAGACCTGCAATATTTACTCCGCCCTGCGTGGTATTCCCCTCCCCATTATAAATCGGCTGTGCCGGAGCGGGCAGATTTCCGCGTGAATCGCCCGTAATCCAGGCTTTTTGACCGCGAAGACGACGAACTTCCGCCGCGTGACGCGCTTCGACCGAGTGAATCTGCAAAGCGACGGTCAAAATCTTACCATTCGATTTCAGATTGCCTGCCTGTCCTTTGTAAGCGCGAACACCCGTGTCTTCAAACGCCTGCGAGACGGCAAGAAAAGTCTGGTAAT
Organism: Pyrinomonadaceae bacterium; assembly: GCA_050996405.1. Classification (GTDB taxonomy): domain Bacteria; phylum Acidobacteriota; class Blastocatellia; order Pyrinomonadales; family Pyrinomonadaceae; genus JBPCRW01. The sequence continues at coordinate 3,888 of JBPCRW010000122.1, forward strand.
TACGGAAAACGTCGCCGAACGCGCCGCCTGCCGTGAAATCAAAATTCGGTTTGGCGACGGCTTTGCTGCCGAGAACCGATTTTAGAAGCGCGACGTGCGCCGTTTCGTGTTTGCTGATTTGCTGGAAAACGTCCTGTGTTTCGCGCGGAATCAAGCCGGACGAGCCGACCGCCGTGCGATAAAATTCGTCTTCCAGATATTCCAGCGTCAACGCGAAATTCAGCACGTCCGCAATTTTTCCGGGCAGTTTATCATCCGCCCCGTAAGTTGTTCCGGCGAGCGCGCCCAACGAAATCGGGATTGTCGCCAACGCGCCGGTTATTTTAACGGCTTTGTCAATATTTTCCTGGCGAGCAGTCATCTCGCTCATAAAATCCGGTGTAATAGTTTCCAGTAACGATTTTTTTAAATTCATTTTATCCTCCTTGTTCTTTACGCTTTCGGTTTCGGTAATTTATTGGCTGTTACCGGAGTTCTGATAAACGGAGCGGCGGCGGAAAGGACTTCCGAAGGCATTCTAGCCATATCCAATCCACTTGAATTAACCACGTCGTCGCCCGCGAAAGCCGCCGAAAACGGATTGAGCAAATCACGAATCGTCGCCGCGTGACGCGCTTCGACCGACACGATTTTGCCTGCTATTAACAGATAATCACCATTTTTCAGCAATTGTCCCGCGCCGTTATAAGCCGATACGCCGAGGTCTTCAAACGTTTTGGCAGTTCCGAGAACGCTGTCGCGGCTGTTAAAATCGATACTTGTAAAATTGACCTGCAATCCCGGAATGGCTTTTTTGCCGAGCGCGGTTTTGAAAAACTCGCGGTGCGCGATTTCGTGGTCGCGGATGTCGGTTAAAATCGCGCGTTCGGCGGAAGTCATCCGCGTGAACGACGTGCTGACAACCTGCGTATAGAATGCGGCTTCGAGTTGTTCGAGCGCGTAGGCGTAATTCAAAATTCCCGTGTCGCCCTTACCCAAATCAACCGCGCCCTGTCGAACGGGTTCAATCGGCAAACCTAAAAACGCGGTTCTCGCGCTCAACGATTCGGGATTTAAAGCCCCGAAAGCAAACGCCGTCAAAGCGGCGGCACTCGACCATTTCAGAAACGACCGCCGCGAAGTTGCCTTTTCGACAATTATCTCAAGTTTATTTTTCTCATCAGAATCAAAATTTTTTGTCACAATCACTACCCTCCATTTTCAATTTGTTCGTCTAACTCGCAAAAACATTCGGTTTGGCGAACCAAAAAAATTATCGCTGAAAATAAGTTTATTTATATTTCCCGCTAAATTCTTTCTTGGTTGAATTTTATGCTTAGCCTTGAACTAAGTTCTGTCTTGTTTTAGACATAAGAACGGAAGATTTTTGTAACAATTTTAATCGACGAAAGTTGAAAATTTTAACAGGTTTGCGCTGAAACCTCTCTTTCGTAGATAATAAATTCGGCTGGAAATATGAGCCAAGAGAAGTTAAAAAATTTGTGGATTCTGTTCGTTGACGACGAAGCCGACGCGCGAACGATGGTTTCATTTATTCTGCAAATGAACGGCGCGCAGGTGACGACTGCGAATTCGTCAGTCGAGGCGTTGGAGATTTTGAAAAACGCCTGCGAAAGCCGGAGCGTTCCCGACGTTATTATTTCAGATATTGGAATGCCGAATGAAAGCGGCTACGCGCTGATTGAAAAAATCCGCGCGCTGCCGCCCGGACAATGCGCGAGAATTCCGGCAATCGCGCTGACTGGATTTAATCGTCCCGAAGATAAACAAAACGCGCTCGATGCCGGATTTCAGAGACACATCGGAAAACCTTTCGATTTAGATTATCTC
>JBPCRW010000203.1:0-48046 GCA_050996405.1 Pyrinomonadaceae bacterium
ATTCGCGCGACGATTTAGCGGAACAAGTCAAACAGAAAATAGAATCTTACGGCAGACGCGCGCTCGGTTTTAAAGTTTCAGTTACCGACCGCTTCGGAATGAAGCACGTCGCCCGCGAAATAAAAGATGCGTGGGGCGCGGTGAACGTTCTGATCAATAACGCTGCCGTCAACAAAGCCGATAATTTTGCGACGACGACCGACAAAAGCTGGGATTGGGTTATTGATACCAACGTCAACAGTCTGTTTGCCGTGACGAAACCTTTTTACAAACAGATGATTCGTGAGCGCGTCGGCTCGATTTTGAACATCACTTCGGTCGGCGCGATTCGCAGTTTGCCGACATCTGTTCATTACGCGACATCGAAAGCCGCGATGATTGGTTTTACAAAATGTCTTTCGCGCGAAGCCGCTAATTTCGGTGTCACGGTCAACGCCATCGCCGCCGGAATTTTCGATACGGATTTGGCTCACACTCTGCCCGAAAGATTGCTGCAAATGCACGATTTCTGGGTGTCGAAAGGACGTTTGGGAAAGCCTTCGGAACTCGCCGAATTTGCCGCTTTTATGACGAGCGACCGCAACAGTTTTATGAACGGCGAAATCGTCATCGTTGACGGCGGCGCGGTGACTTAATAACTCATCTTACGCGATATTTGAAAAAATAAAGGCGAAACTCCGGCAAACGAAATGTCTTCAACCGCAAATGATAATTCGCCCGTCGCCGTGCTGACGTATTCGATTGGAACACCCTTGAAAACCGATTTTTTCACGGGCAATAAAGATTTATTTTGCGATTGTCTGCCAAGCGCGGATAATTTGTCTGGAAAATCCTGTTTGGAATTTTTGCTTAATGCACAAGTCGAACAAGAACTAGCCGAGTCTTCAACTTTTGGTCTCAAATTTGCGGGGTTGCCGGAACAAAGTCGGAAATAGAAAGAAGGTAAGTTGATAAAACTATCAAAACTGCTAACGGCTTTCTCGTGAAATGTTTGTTCATAAAGGTCTCCTCTGTCGTAAATAATGGATAAAGCCGAATAATACTTTCCGTGAAATTAGGGTTATAAAAATAAAGCAAGCGAACCTTAATTTTCGGAAGACCAAATTAAATAACTGATAAGCAGTGAAACCTTAAATCTTTTGCATAAGAGATGGCAACACTTTTTTTGAAACTTTCACAAAACTTTTTTCAGAGCCTTTCCGGTATATGATTTTCGCACGTCGGAAACTTCTTCGGGCGTTCCGGCGGCGACTAATCTGCCGCCGTTTGTTCCGCCGTCTGGACCTAAATCGATAATGTAATCAGCCGATTTCATCACGTCCAGATTGTGTTCGATGACGATAACCGTATTGCCAATATCGACCAGACGCTGCAAAACGTCGAGCAGTTTATGAACGTCGGCAAAATGCAAGCCGGTTGTCGGCTCGTCGAGAATATAAATTGTTTTTCCCGTCGCGCGTTTCGATAATTCTTTTGAAAGTTTGACGCGCTGCGCTTCGCCGCCGGAAAGCGTGGTCGAAGACTGACCGATTTTGATATAACCCAGCCCGACATCTAAAAGCGTTTGCAATTTTTGTTTAATCTGCGGGATATTTTCCAAAATCGGCAGCGCGTCTTCAATCGTCGTGTCGAGCAAATCCGCAATCGAAAGACCTTTATATTTGACCGATAGCGTTTCGCGGTTATAGCGCGCGCCGCGACAGACATCGCACAACACATAAACATCGGGCAGAAAATTCATTTCGATAGTTTTCACACCCGCGCCGTCGCAGGCTTCGCACCGTCCGCCCTTGATATTGAACGAAAAACGTCCGGCTTTGTAGCCGCGTTCTCTGGATTCGGGCAGCATCGCGTAAAGTTCTCGAATCGGCGTGAAAAGCCCCGTGTAGGTTGCCGGATTCGAGCGCGGCGTTCTGCCAATCGGCGTTTGGTCAATCTCAATAACTTTATCGACTAGTTCCAAGCCTTCAATCGAATCGTGCGCTAGAGGTTCGGTCAGCGAACCATAAACTTCACGCGCCAGAGCGCGATACAAAATATCGTCAACCAGCGTCGATTTTCCCGAACCCGAAACGCCTGTCACAACCGTCAAAAGTCCGAGCGGAAATTTTACGTCAATGTTTTTTAAGTTGTGCGCCCGCGCTCCTTTGACGACAATCGCTTTGCCGTTCGGAAGTCTGCGCGCGTCCGGCACTTCGATTCGCAGTTTGCCCGACAGGTATTTTCCGGTAATCGAATTTTTATTTTTCTCTATTTCCTGCGGCGTTCCTTCGGCGACGACTTCCCCGCCGTGCGTTCCCGCGCCCGGACCTAAATCTACGACATAATCGGCATTTTCAATTGTTTCCTCGTCGTGTTCGACAACCAGAACCGTGTTTCCTAAATCTCTAAGCTGATGCAGAGTTTCCAATAATTTTTGATTGTCGCGCGGATGCAAACCGATTGAAGGCTCGTCCAGAACATACAAAACGCCGCGCAGTTGCGAGCCGATTTGCGTCGCCAATCTGATGCGCTGACCTTCGCCGCCCGATAGAGTTCCCGACGCGCGTTCGAGCGTCAAATAACTCAAACCGACGGCTTGCAGAAATTTCAGGCGGTCTTTGATTTCACGCAAGACGAGTCCGGCGATTTTTTCTTCGCGCCCGTTTAATTTTATTTGATTAAATTTTTCGAGCGATTCGTCAATCGTCAAGCTGACGTAATCGGCGATTCCGAATCCGCCGACTTTCACCGCCAGAGATTCCGGCTGCAAACGCTTTCCGTGACATTCGGGACAAGTCACGGGCGAAACAAATTCTTCGAGCGCGAGCCGGACTTTTTCCGACGGCGGATTTTCCATTCGCTCGTGCATTGCGCGAATCGCGCCTTTCCAATCCGATTCGTATTTGTAACTTCCCTGCTGAAACGTCAAACGCCGATTTGTCCCATAGAAAAAAGCATCCTGAATCTCTTTCGGCAAATCTATAAACGAAGTTTCGAGCAAATTTTTTGTTTCGTCTTTTAATTTTTTGCCCTTGAATTTTGATTTAACTTTATCGAAAAAGGAATCGTTTTCGGACGGTGCGGTTAATTTATCTTCGCCGGTGAATTTTTCGATAATCGCTTTGAGTGCCGACTGCAAAAATTTTGCGCCTTGTTTGTCAGCATCATTCATAAAATTCATTTTTCCGGCTGGCTGATTCGCGTCCGTCACGATTTTCGACGGGTCAATCTGCATCACCGTTCCCAAACCCTGACACTTTTTACATGCGCCGTAATTTGAGTTAAACGAGAATGAACGCGGTTCTAAGGTTGCGATATTGATGCCGCAATTGACGCACGCCATTTTTTCCGAATAGAGTTTTTCCTCGCCGTCAACGATGGAAACCAGCACCGCGCCGCCCGTGATTTTCAGAGCGGTTTTGACGGATTCCGAAAGACGTTCTTTAATTCCGTCTTTGATTAAAAGCCGGTCAACGACAACATCTATCGTATGATTTTTGCGTTTGTCGAGTTTTATTTCTTCGTCCAATTGACGCATTTCGCCGTCAATCCGAGCGCGAATAAAACCGTCTTTATTGAGTTTTTCGAGTTCCTTTTTAAACTCGCCTTTGCGACCGCGAACCAGCGGCGCGAGAATCATCACGCGCTCGCCTTCGGGCAATTGCAGCACGCCATTAACAATTTGCTCCTGCGACTGGCGCGTAATCGGCGCGCCGCAAATTTGACAGTGCGGCTGACCGATTGACGAAAAAAGCAGGCGCAGATAATCGTAAATTTCCGTGACAGTTCCAACCGTCGAACGCGGAGAACGCGAAACGGTTTTCTGTTCGATGGAAATCGCAGGCGATAAACCTTCGACCGAATCGACATCCGGTTTTTCAAGCTGGTCAAGAAATTGCCGCGCGTAAGCCGACAAAGATTCGACATAACGCCGCTGCCCTTCGGCGTAAATCGTATCAAAGGCTAAACTGGATTTTCCCGAACCGCTTAAACCTGTGATAACCGTCAATTGATTACGCGGAATCTCGACGTTGATGTTTTTCAGATTGTGCTGGCGCGCGCCGCGAACGGTGATTTTTTGAATGCTCATTGCTACAGATAAAAATTTTTCGTTAGAAAGAAACTTTTATTTTAGCAAATTCGGCGAGCGGAACAAAACGAAGAGTCTAACAGAAAGGGACAGAATATTCAGGACGAAAATCATAACATTTTCAGATGCGCTTTCTTCCCGTCTGGTTTGAATTTTACGTTAAAATCAGCCGAGTCTTTCGTTGACAAACGTGAAAATTCCGGTGGCGACACTGACCACAACAAACGTCGCAATCGCCTGCCAAACCGCATTCGATTCAGCGAATTTCCAAATTGCCAGAATACATAAAACCGTGCAGACAACCAGCGACGTAGTAATAACCGCAAAAGCAATCCAGCGCACTATTCGCGGGCTAACCACGCCCTTTGTCTCGTTCTTGGGTTTGACGGAGATTTGTTCGGGTTTTCGATTTTCCATTTTTTGATTATAACAAATTAAAAACCGCCCAGAGCGAAACGAGCGAAATGACAATCCACAGAAACACGCCTTGAATCAAAGGTTTTACGCCGACCTTTTTTAGAGTCGCGCGTGAAAGCGACGCGCCGATTAAAAAAAGCGTGACGGTCAAACCAATTTTGGCAAACGTGACCAGCCAGTCAAAAATGACTGCCGGAATTATCTCTTGCGTATAAGTCCGAAAAACCGTCGCTAAAAGAAACAAAAATATAAACCAGGGAATGGCGATTTTCGCTTTGTGTTCGCCGGTTTTGTCTCGATAAATATATGAGAAAAGCAAGGCGACGGGCGCAATCCACAAAGCGCGAGCGAGTTTTACGGTAGTTGCAATCTGCAAAGCGGCATCGCTGTTATTTGCCGCGCCGAATTTTGCCGCCGCGCCGACGACCGACGAAGTGTCGTGAATCGCAATCGCCGCCCACACGCCGAATTGTTTATCAGATAAATTTAAACTGTGTCCGATGATTGGAAAAATAAAAAGCGCAATCGAATTGAGAATAAAAATCGTTCCCAGAGATACAGAAATTTCTTCGGAATCAGCAAAAATCGCCGGTCCGACCGCCGCAATCGCGCTGCCGCCGCAAATCGCCGTGCCAGACGAAATCAGCGTCGAAGTTTTCTCGTTGACTTTTAAAAGTCTGCCGACGAGATAACCCAGAATCAGCGTTCCGAAAATCGTCGCAATCGTGAACAAAATACCGTCTTTGCCCGCTTCGACGACCTTTCCGAGATTCATCCCGAAACCGAGCAGAACAACCGAGGCTTGCAGCAGAAATTTGGTCGCTTTCTTCGTCTGCGCCGGAAACGGATTGCCGATTGTAAAGGCTAAAATTAAACCGAGCGCGAGCGCAATCGGCGGCGAAACAAACGGCGTAAAACACGAGATAATTAAAAGAAAGAAAATGATTTTTTTCCAGAACATAGAATTAGTGCAAAATTCAAAATTCAAAGTGCAAAATTAAGAAAGCGATTTTTCATTTTGCATTTTGAATTTTGCGTTTATTTCGCTTTTCCCTGATTGGCGACCGCTTCCTGCGCGGCTTTTATCGCTTCCGTGTCGCCGAGATAATAACTTTTCACGGGTTTCATTTCGTCGTCAAATTCAAAGACCAGCGGAATTCCCGTCGGGATGTTGTATTTCACAATATCTTCGTCTGAAATCGCGTCGAGATATTTGACCAGCGCGCGCAGAGAATTTCCGTGCGCGGCAATAATCAGTTTTTTTCCGGCTTTAACTTTAGGAAAAATTTCGGTTTGAAAATACGGCACGACGCGCTCGACGGTTTCTTTTAACGCTTCGGCTCGCGGAAATTTTCTCATTTCGATTCCGGCGTAACGCGCTTCTTTTCCTAAATATCTTTTGTCGGTTTCGAGCAGTTCCGGCGGCAAAATATCGTAACTTCTGCGCCACGTTAAAACCTGTTCCTCGCCGTATTGCGCGGCGGTTTCGGCTTTGTTCAAACCCTGCAATCCGCCGTAATGACGCTCGTTCAAAAGCCACGATTTCGTTTCGGGAATCCACATCAAATCCATCTCGTCCAGAATAATCCAGAGCGTTCGGATAGCGCGTTTTAAAACCGAAGTATAAGCCTCTTCAAACGTAAAACCTTCCGACTTTAAAAGTTTTCCAGCCGCGCGCGCTTCCTCTTTTCCCTTGTCGGAAAGGTCAATGTCTTTCCAGCCCGTAAAACGATTTTCCTTGTTCCATTCGCTTTCGCCGTGCCTGATTAAAACTAATTTTTGCATAAATTTATTTTCAGATTTTAAATTTCAGATGATTAAATTATTAAACTCGAAACCTGAAAAACTCTCAACCGGCAGTTTAAAATTTATTCATCTCCGCCAACATTTTCCGCGCTTCGCCAACCAGATAAAGCGAACCTGTAATCAAAATCAAATTGTTTTCCGAAGAAATTTCACGCGCTTTTTCAATGGCGTTTTCGACCGTTTCGGTTTGAAAAACATTTTCCCTTTCAAAATTTTCGGGCAGAAATTTCATCAATTCTTCCGCCGACATCGAACGCGGATTATCGGGAATGGTAAAAACGAGTTTATCAATTTTCGGAAAAAGTATTTCGGCGATTTCCGTTAAATCCTTATCGCGCATCGCGCCGAAAATCATTGTTATCGGCTGCGTGATAAACTCGTCGAGAAATTCTTTCAACGCTTTCGCGCCCGCGACATTATGCGCCCCGTCAAAAAGAAAATTTTCGTCAAATTCAAGTCGTCCTTCGTGCGTTGCGGTCTGCAAACCTCTGATAACATTTTCGGTTTTTATCGGAAAATAATCCTGCAAAGTTTCGGCTAAAAGAATCGCCGTTTTCGCGTTTTCAATTTGATGTTTTCCTAAAAGATTCAGCATGACATTTTTATATTCGGCTTTTTCGGTTTGAAAATTTACGATGAAATTTTTCTCTTTTCTGCCAACGATTTCCGCTTGAAAATTCGTCCGTTTCGGTGCGATTCCAAAACCGTCGCAACGCTCGAAAATAATTTTTTCCGCCGCGTGATTTTGTTTTGCGACGATGACTTTTGTATCCGCGCGAATTATCGCCGCTTTTTCCGCCGCGATTTTTTCGAGCGTGTCGCCTAAAATTTGCTGGTGGTCGAAATCAATCGGCGTAATTGCGACAATTTCCGCGTTTGCGGCGGTCGTCGCATCAAAACGCCCGCCAAGTCCGGTTTCCAAAATCGCTAGTTCGACCGCGCTTTCGGCAAACGCGCTCAAAGCAATCGCCGTCACTTGCTCAAAAAAAGTCGGAACGGTTTCGAGTTCGTTTTGCTCGACCAGTTTTTCCGAAACATTTCTGACTTTCGTCGCGTGTTTCGCAAAATCTTTTTCGCCGATTTCCGCGCCGTCGATTTTGATTCGTTCGGTGATTGAAACGAGATGCGGCGAAGTGTAAAGTCCGGCTTTTATTCCAGCCGAAACGCAAATCGCATCCAAAAAAGCGCACGTCGAGCCTTTTCCGTTTGTTCCCGCGACCTGAATTTTGAGAGAATTTTCCTGCGGGTTTCCGAGCGCGGCGAGAAGTTTTCGGATATTTTCAAGTCCGAGTTTCATCGTCAAAACTTCGTTGCCGAGTTCGTAAAGATATTCGATCGCCTGCGGGAAATTCATTTGTTCGCCGTTTTGTAATTCGTTGCCGAAACCGCTTTTTCAAATATAATGTAAAATTCTCTTTTGGTCATTTTGGCATAAAAATTTGAAATCCATAGAATTTAGTTTGATGAAAAACGTTTCGCAGAGTTTAGAAACAAAAAAAAATCGCTGAAATCGCGCCGACGAGAGAAGAAATTTCGGTTCTCGACGCGACCGAGCGTATCGGATTTAATCTCACGCGGCGAATGAATCGGGGCGCGTGGAAAAGTTTTTGGACGTTTTGCCAGCGGCACATCGGCTCGCTCTGGATAAAAATCTGCACGTATAATTTGATGAACGTTTTCGGGCTGGAAAACATTGCGAAAACCGACGACGCGAAACCGCTTTTGCTCGTTGCCAATCATCGTTCGTTTTTTGATATGTATGTGGTCTCAAGCGTTTTGTTTCGTCAATCAAAACGTCCGATGAGATTATATTTTCCGGTGCGCGCCAAATTTTTTTACGATTCGCCGGTCGGCTGGTTTGTCAATTTCGTGATGGGCTGGTTTTCGATGTATCCGCCGTTTTTCCGCGAAGACCGCGAAATAAAAAAACGTGAATTCGATAAATTTTCGCTTCGGGAATTGATAAGAATCGCGGCTAGCGGCTATGGAAACACCATCGGTTTTCACCCGGAAGGCAAGCGCAATTTCAGCGACGATGCGTATAATTTTCTGCCCGCGCAGCCCGGCATCGGCAAAGTAATTTATTCTGCGCGACCGCAGGTTATTCCGATTTTTATCGCAGGTTTGGAAAATGATTTGCCGAAACAGATTTTGGGAAATTGGACGGGCGGTGAAAAAGTGAGAATCTGGTTTGGCGAACCGATTGATTTATCGGAATTTTATAAAAAAAGCGACCGCCTCAGAACGCACAAGGAAATCGCCGATTTTTTAATGGCAAAAATCGGCGATTTGGCGCAACAAGACCGCGCGAAATTCGGAAAATAATTTTTTTGCCGCATAAATGAAAAAGCGAATTTTCCGCATAAAGACTGACAATTTTCTGCCGATTTGCTACACTCTTTCCGCAATGCCCGACGCTTCAAATTTTCCGCTCGTCATCGTCAATCCAAAATCCGCCGGAGGCGCGACTCAAACGAGTTGGGCGGCGGCGGCTTCGGATTTTCGGGCGCATTTCGGCGCGTTCCAAGTCGCTTTTACCAAACGACAGGGCGACGGAATTGAACTGGCGCGACGGGCGGCGGAACAGGGAAGAAAATTCATTATCGCGTGCGGCGGCGACGGCACGATAAACGAAGTCGCCAACGGAATTTTGCAATCGGGAGAAGATGCGGAACTCGGCGTTTTGCCGTCGGGAACGGGCGGCGATTTTCGCAGAAGTTTGGAAATTCCGACCGAAGTTCGTCAAGCAGCGCGAATTTTACGCGAAGGCTCGACGAAAAAAATCGATGTCGGTAAAGTTTCTTTTGTTAATCACGATAATGAACAAATAAGCCGCTATTTTCTCAACGTTTCGTCGTTTGGTTTGAGCGCGGCGATTAACGAGCGCGTCAAAACAAAAGAAATTTTTAAATGGCTGCCGGGCGGCATCTTGCGCGGCAAAGCCAAATTCGCGGTTTCGACTTTGCAGGAAATTTTAGATTTCGAGTTTGCAACGATAAAAGTTTCGATGGACGGCGCGGCGGAAAAATTCTTAAACACAATAAATTTCTGCGTCTGCAATTCGCGCTTTTTCGGCGGCGGAATGAAAATCGCTCCTGATGCAAAACTTGACGACGGATTTTTCGATGTCGTCAATATCGGCGACATCAAAACCGCCAAAATCATTCTCAACGGTTACAAACTTTATCGCGGCTCGCATCTCGGATTAAAGGAAGTCAAATCCGCGCTCGCCAGGCGCGTCGAAGTTTCTCCGGCGCAAAAGGAACAAACGATTTTTCTCGAAACCGACGGCGAACTTCCGGGCAAACTGCCCGCCGTTTATGAAATCGTTCCGGGCGTTTTGAAAGTCCGCGTTCCGAAAAAATAAAAATTTTATCAATTATTTATTGCTCATAATATTTCCGTTTTGACGCGCGACGCGGCGGGCAACAATGCTCGCGGCGATTAACTGCAAAGCGTGATAAATCATTATCGGCAGCAAAATAATTCCGGCGATGCTCGAATCCTGAAACAAAACTTTCGACATCAGCGTTCCGTGAACGAGCGATTTTTTCGAGCCGCAAAATAAAACCGTCACCGTATCTTCGAGAGTGAATTTGAACAGCCGACTGACAATGTAAATAAAAATGTATGACGAGAAAAACAGAGCCGCCATCGCAAGTATCAACAGCGCAATATCCGAAACGCTGTAATTTTTGAAAATACCGAGCGTGAACGAATGACAAAACGCCGTATAGACAATTAGTAAAATTACGCTCTGGTCGAAATATCTTAATTTTTTCCGGTGCGCGTCGGCGAGATTTCCAAAGAAACGATTCAGCGCAACGCCGACGACAAACGGCAGCAAAACCTGCATCATCAGTTTGAGCAGAATCGAACGCATATCGAAATTTTGTGTGTTCTTCGACAGAACTAAACTCATCCAGAGAGGCGTGATAAAAATTCCCAAAACGCTCGAAATAGTCGCGTTAAAAATTGCCGCCGGAAGATTGCCGCCCGCGATTGAAACCATCACGACCGACGACGAAACGGTTGACGGCAAACTAGCGAGAAAGAATGCGCCGAGCCATAAAACCTGCGTATTCGCCGTGCCGAAAAAAGGTTTGAACGAAAGCACGACGAGCGGGAAAAATACAAACGTCGTCAGTTGAATGACGACGTGCATTCGCCAGTTGCCGAGTCCCAGTCGAAGTTTTTGAAAACTAAGACGCAAGCCGTAGAAAAAGAAAATCAGCGTCAAACCGTAACTTGTAATTTCTTCGAGCGAGACGGGTTTTTCCCGCACGCCGAACGACGGGAAAAAATACGCCAGAATTATCATCGCGCCGAGCATCAGCAGAAATCCGTCAAGCCCGCCGTTCGCCAGAACCGTTTTGAAATTCGTCAGAGAGAAATTTTTATTTGTTTTTTGTTCAGTCATCCGTGTTTTAAATGATACTCTGATTGAATATAATACTTGGACAGTAATAATTGCAGAACTCTCGATATGAGAAATTCCGCCGACCGGCGAAAGTAAAATTTATATTGAACCGCAGGCGCGAAAAAATTTATGGAAAATTCGGATAAAACTTTCTGCCAGTTGATTATCGAAGCCGCCGAATCGCACCCGGACAAAACGGCGATGAAGATTATCGGCGTGGAAGGCACGGAATATAAATTTAACGAAATGCTCGACGCGATTCGTTCAATCGCCTTTCGATTGGAAAAAGAAGGCATCAAGTTCGGCGATAGAGTCGCGCTTATCGGCGAAAATCATCCGCGATGGGCGATTGCGTATTTCGGAATTTTGTTTCGCGGCGCGGTCTGCGTTCCGGTTGACCCGCACGGCGAAATCGAAACCGTGACGAATTTTTTTGAAAACTCCGAAGCGAAAATGGCTTTTATCGGCGAAGATTTTATTGAGGATTTTCACAAAATCGAAGAAAGTCTGGGACGCAAAATTCCGGCTGTCGTTTTGCAGGACACCGAATCGGAAAATGGTTTTCAGCCTTTTAATGATTGGGCGAAAACGACGCGCCCCGCCGATTACGATTCAAAACTTCCGCCCGCCAAAAATGAAGATTTAGCCGTTTTGATGTATACCAGCGGCACGACCGGAAAACCGAAAGGCGTTCCGCTGACGCACGGCAATATTTTTTACGAAACGCAGGGCTGCCAGGAAGTAATGAAGGTTTCGGACAAGGAAGTCGTGTTGAGTGTTTTGCCGCTGTTTCACGTTTTCGCGCAGGTCGTAAATTTGTGGGTTATCGCTTCAATCGGCGGCACGATTTGCTACATCAAGGAACTCGTTCCAGCCGAACTGGAAAACGCTTTTAAGACAAAGGAAATTACTTTGCTGACGGGCGTTCCGCGCATCTGGTATCTATTTCACAAAAAGATTTTTGACCAGGTTTCGGCGCAGCCTTTTCCGGTTCGCTGGCTCTTTAACAAAATGCTCAAACTCAATTTCTTTCTGCGCGATAAGTTTAAAATAAATTTGGGCAAAACGTTTTTCAAAAAAGTTCACGACGGTTTCGGCGGGAAATTGGACATTACGATTTCCGCCGGTTCGCGGTTTGACGAAAAAATTGCGAAGGATTATTACGCGCTTGGCTACTCGATGATTCAGGGTTACGGTTTGACCGAAACGTGCGGCGCGGTGACGGCGACCAGATTTGAAGATAACGTCGTCGGCTCGGTCGGAAAACCCGTTAATTATGCCGAAATCAAACTCGGCGAATTAAACGCGGAAAGCGCGGGCGAAGTTTTAATCAAAGGCAAAATGGTTTTTCAAGGCTATTACAAAAACGAAGAAGCGACGAAAGACGCATTTACCGAAGACGGCTGGTTTAAATCCGGCGATTTGGGAAAATTTGACGCTGGAGGCAATTTGTTTATCGTCGGACGCTCGAAAGATGTCATCGTTTTGCCGTCGGGAAAAAATATTCATCCCGAAGATTTGGAAGTTCATTACACGAAAACGCCGCTCGTCGAAGAAATCTGCATTTTGGGTGTCAAAGACGAATCGGCGAATATGGCGGGCGCGGAAAAACTCATCGGCATCGTCGTGCCGGATTTTGCTTATTTAAAACAAAACGGCATCGCCAATTCGCGCGAAGCGATTCGTCACGAACTCGACGATTTGGGTCGCTCTTTGCCGGAATATCAGAGAGTCCGCGATTACGTGATTCGCGCCGAACCTCTGCCGCGCACGGCGACGCGCAAAATTAAACGCTTTGAACTTCAGAAAGAAATCGAAGAAAACGGTTACGATACCAGCGGCGCGCCGGAGAAAAAGAAGTGGGAATTTAAAGACGAAGACAGCAAATTAATTGAATCGAACGTCGGGCAGGTGATTGTCAAAATCATCAAACAAAGCACGAAAACGGACGAAAAAATCCATCCGGCGATGAGTTTGGAAATTGATTTAGGGCTTGATTCGCTGTCGCGGGCGGAAGTTTTCGCCGCGACCGAACAGGCTTTCAATATTGAATTTGACGCAGGCGAAGCGGCAAACGCTCTGACCGTCGGCGAAGTCGTCAAACTCGTGCAGGAACAAACCGGCGGCGAAAACACGGAAGTCGTCCAGACGGATTTTAACTGGGGCAAAATTATTCGTGAAGGCGAAGACGACGCGCCCGAAGTGCGGGATATTTTGCGCGAGCGGACGGCTTTTCCATTTCTGGTTTTCGTTGTTTTCAAATCTTTTAAATTTCTCTGCAAAATCTTTTTGCGGCTGGAAATCGACGGCGCGGAAGAATTGAAAAAACTCAAACGCCCGTTTCTGGTCTGCCCGAATCATCAGAGTTTTCTTGACCCGATATTGGTCAGTTCAAATTATTCATTCGAGATGATTCGCAACACCTTCGCCGTCGGCGCGAGCGAATTTTTCCAGACGAGTTTTATGAAATCGCTGGCGCGGGCGATGAATACCGTGCCGATTAACCCCGACACGCAATTGATAAAAGCGATGAAGGCGAGCGCGACCGGATTGAAACACGGCAAAATTTTAAACATTTTTCCCGAAGGCGAGCGCGCTTTTGACGGCGACCTTCACGAATTTAAAAAAGGCGCGGCTATCTTAGCGACCGAATTAGACGTGCCGATTGTTCCCGTCGCGCTCGACGGTTTATATAAAGTCTGGGGGCGCAGTTCATCAAAAATAAATTTCTCGAAAGTAAAGATGCGTTTCGGCAAACCTTTTTACGCCAAAGATGTCATTTCGGACGAGACGAATGACGAAGAAAAATATAAAAAAGTTACCGAACACCTGCGGCAGACGATTGAAATGATGCTCGAAGAAATGCGCCGGACAGACTGAAACTTTCCTCAATTTTTGCAGAAGCCCGCACGGAGTAAGGACGCGCAGATTAAAAACCACACTTACTTCGCGCGTGTTTCTGCAAAGATTCAACGAGCGGAGTTGTCAAGAAGGCGGCTGATTGCCGGAACGATGCCGTCGATGTCGTCCGGCTTTAAAAAATACGCTTGCGCTCCGACGCTCAACGCTCTTTCACGGCTTTTAGTTTGAGCGTCGCCCGTGAAATAGAAAAAAGGGATGTTCGGATATAACTCTTTAATCTTCTCGCCGGTTTCCAGATTTTCAACTCCGTCGAGCCAGTAATCCATCACAATCGCGGAAACTTCGTGTTCCGCAAGAAAGACGAGACATTCGTTGACCGTCGAACAGGTCAGAATTTTATAACTCGCGTCTTCAAAAAGAAATTTTAATAAATCTCGGTGGTCGGCGTTGTCGTCCAGATAAAGAATGGTTTTATCCTCTCGCATTTGAAAATCTCCTTGAGTGTTTGGGGAAACATTTTCTGTTAATGGTTAAGTTAGTCAGTCAAAAAGTTAGAAAGAAATCAGATCTAAATCAATATCGGATTTAACGGCTGCGGCAAATCCAAATGAATAAAACGAATCAATAACTTAACATAACCTTCCCGAAAAAAAAAGTTAATTTCCTGTAAAACTTTGTAATTTTTGTCTTGTCAAAATTTCATTCGCAACCGAAAATGCGAAGCAGAAATCCGCGCGTTCGGCAAGGGTGAAGGTTTCTCTATCCTTTCGGACGGTCGGGTTTCTGATTCTCTCGCTCTTGACTCGCCAACCCGAAAAGTTTCGCGCCGAATAAATTTAATTTCAGACCTTTTATTTATCTTTCGCGTCTAAAATTCAGATGACGCTGTCTTCACGAAAACAGGCGACGAGGAGTTTTATGAAAATAATCACGCTGGCGTTTTTGGTTTTTTGCTGCTTGGCGATAACTTCTGAAGTTAAAGCGCAAGGCAAAGAAACGGACGAAATAATAAAGGTCAACACGAATCTGGTCAGCATTCCCGTCGTCGTCAACGACCGTGACGGTAGATACATCCCGAATCTAAAACAATCCGATTTTTCAGTGTTTCAGGACGGCGAGCCGCAGGAAATCAGTTTTTTCGCGGCTGAAGAAGAACCGTTGAACGTCGCGCTGCTGCTCGACACCAGCAAAAGCACGCGAAATGTTTTAGGTGAAATCCAGGATGCGGCTAATGATTTTATCAGGCTTTTAAAACCCGACGACCGCGCGACGATTGTGACGTTTGATTATCGTGTAAATTTTTTAAGCCCGCTCACGTCCGACCGCCAAACTCTCGAAAGAGCGATTGACGAGGTCGATGTCGGCGAATTTGCCGGAACGGTCATGCGCGATGCCGTCGCGCAAGTGGTTAATAAATCTTTCGCGGGCGTTAGCGGAAGAAAGGCAATTATTCTTTTAACCGACGGCAAAGATTTTGGCAGTTCGCCGACCGAACAAGAGCTTTTGAAAAATCTGGAAGAATCCGACGTGATGATTTATTCGATTTTTTACGACACGACGCAAAGGCAGAATTTTCGCGGAAACGGCGGCGGAATGGGCGGAATGCGGCGCGGCGGCGGTTTTGGCAGGCGCGGCGATATTTTCGCGGACGATTTTCCGCCGCGCGATAACCCGCGAGCCGAAATGCGGCGCGAGCGTCAAACGCTCAAGAATGAAAACGCGAAAAATTATCTGTCGCAAATGTCGGAATTAACCGCCGGACGCTTTTACGAAGATGCCAATACCAATCTCGGCAAAACTTTTGCGCTGATTGCCGACGAACTGAAAAAACAATATCGAATCGGCTTTTATCCAAAAGACGAAATAGCTGCCGACAATGCGGTTCATCAAATAAAAGTCAAAGTCGCGCGCAATGATGTCGCCGTCCGCGCCCGTTCGACCTATCGCCTCAAGCAATGATTTGTAGAAAAACTTAAAAATTTAGAGAGCGGCGACGAGAAAATATCTTTAAGCCGCTTTTTTTGCTGCCCGCTTTTAAGTTTGCGCCAATCGCGTTATATTCAAATTTCGCTAATCGTCAATCGCAGATAGAAACACACGGCTATTTACGATTGACGATTTACGAAAAAAATATGATTGACGGCGATAGTAGTAATGGCAGAACCGCATTTGGCACTCAAAAAAATCAGGCTCAATCTGCGTCGCGGCACTTCGCGCCTGCGCCGTAATTTATCCGCTTCCAACAGCCGCCTGCTGATTTATCTTTCGCTTTTAGGTCCCGGAATTATCGCCGCCAGTTCCGGTAACGAAGCGAGCGGCATCGCCACCTATTCATCCGCCGGAGCCGATTACGGCTACACGCTTTTATGGTCGTTCGTGCCGATGACGATTTGTTTTGTCGTCGCGCAGGAAATGTGCGTGCGGATGGGCGTTGTGACGCGCAAAGGCTTGGCGGATTTAATCCGCGAGCAGTTCGGCATTCGCTGGACGGTGGTTGTAATGTTCGCGCTTTTGATTGCCAACGCCGGAAATATCGTCGCGGAATTTGTCGGAATCGGACAGGCGACGGAATTATTCGGCATCTCGCGCTATGTTTCCGTTCCCGTAACGGCTGTCGTCATTTGGTGGCTTATAGTTAAAGGCACGCCGAAACGAGTCGAACAGGCTTTTCTGCTGATGTCGCTGGTTTTTCTGACCTACGTCGTTTCGGCTTTTGCGGCAAAACCGGATTGGGCGCAAGTCGGACATGAATTCATTAGCCCGAGTTTCAGCTTTGATACGGGTTATCTCTTTACGATCATGGCTTTGATTGGAACGACAATCACGCCATATATGCCGGTATTTTTACAATCTTCGGTAGTCGAAAAAGGAATGACCAAAGCCGACTACAAAATGGTTCGCGCCGACGCGATAATCGGCGTTTTGTCGGCAAATCTGGTTGCTATGTTTATCGTTATCGCGGTGGCGGCAACTATCAAGGGAACGAAAATCGAAACTGCCGCCGATGCCGCGCAAGCTCTCGCGCCAGTGGTCGGCGAATATGCCAAATATCTTTTCGCCATTGGACTTTTCGGCGCGTCAATGCTGGCGATGGGCGTTTTGCCGCTGGCGACGGCTTATTCTTTGAGCGAAGCTCTGGGTTTTGAAAAAGGTCTTGCGCGCAGTTTCCGCGAAGCCCCGATTTTTATAGGGATTTTCACTTCGTTAATCATTTTCGGAACGCTGGTCGCGCTGATTCCCGGAATTCCGCAGATTGAACTACTTATTGTGACGCAATGCGTCGCCGGACTTTTACTGCCGGTTTTGCTCATCGCCATTATTTTGCTTTCCTCTAACCGCGAGATTATGGGTGATTATAAAAACAGTTTTGCTTTTAAATGCATAGCGTGGATTATTACAATTGTCGTTTCGATTCTTTCGCTCTTGTTCATTGCAAAACTTACTGGTATTTTGTAGTCCAGCGTCTAAAGTCCAAAGTCTGAAGCGAACTACCTTCGACTTCGGACTCTGGACTTCGGACCGTTTATGAAACTCAACGAACTGCGCCGACAATTTCTTATCTTTATCATTTTCGCCGGAATTCTGACGGCGGCGTTAATCGTCGTGCCGCTCGTCGAGATGACTTTGAGCAAATACATCACCAACCTTTTCGCATCGACCGACGCGCAGATGGGCGAAACCGCTAACGAGTTTTTCACGCAAATTCTGCGTATCTTCAAAATCCTTTTGTGGATGACATTGATTGTCACGATTGTTCGTTTTACCAACACATTTATTTTCGGCGCGGCATTTCGCAAAACCAGTTCGCAGGAACTTTCGACGCTCATCCGCAACGTGCTTTCGATTATCATTTACGTCGTCGCGTTTTTCGTGATTTTCAATTCGCAGTATCCGACGGTCAATCTCGCCGCGCTCTTTACGACATCGACGATTATCGCGGTCGTCATTGGTCTCGCGCTTCAAGATACGCTCGGAAATCTTTTCGCGGGAATCGCCCTGCAAGCCGACCAGTCGTTTCAAATCGGCGACGTTATCAACATTCCGACGAAAGGCGCGGGTGTGGTCGAAGGCGTTTCGTGGCGCGGCGTGAAAATCCGCACGTTTCAAAATAAACTCGTCATTATCAGCAACAGCGTTATCGGCAAAGAAGCGATTGAAGTTTCGCCGCACGACAATCTGAACGCGCGAACCGTTAATTTTTCGACGCTCTATTCGGATTCGCCCGCGAAAACAATTTACGTCGTCCGCGATGTCGTGCGAAACGTCGAAAATGTTTCGCCGAAAATGCGCCCCGTCGTCCGCATCCGAAATTTAGGCGACAGCGGAATCGAATGGGAAATTAAATACTGGCTCGAAGATTACACGAAATACAACGACACGGACGCGCTGATTCGCCAGCGCGTCTGGTATGTTTTCCAGCGCGAAAATATCGAGTTTCCGTATCCGACCAGAACGATTCACGTCGAAACGAAGATGCAGGACCACGTTTTTGACGAAACCGCCAACGACGTTTACGAACGACTTTCAAACGTGCCGATTTTCGCGCCGCTCAACGACGAAGAAACTAAAAAACTCGCCAAAGGCGCGCTCGTCAGAGTTTTCGCGCCGAACGAAGCGATTGTCCGCAAAGGCGAAGAAGGCGGCTCGATGTTTGTCGTGCATCGCGGTTCGGTCAGAATCCAATTACTCGAAAATGGTTTTCCAAAAACTTTAACGACGCTCGGCGAAGGCGAAATTTTCGGCGAGATGGGGCTTTTTACGGGCGCGCCGCGCACGGCTGATGTCGTCGCCGCGCAGGAAACCGAAGTTTTGGAAATTAACAATGCGGCGGTCAAACCGCTTCTGGAAGAAAATCCGACTCTGGCTGAAGCCTTGAGCAAAACAATTGCCGAACGCCGCGCGATGCTCGCCGAAAAAGACGCGGAAATTAGCCGGATGATGCCCGAAGAAGAATCGAGCGGCATTTTCAATTCAATCAAAAGGTTTTTCGGTTTGTCCGAATAACGTATTATTTGCAGAAGCCCGCACGAAGTAAGGGCGCAATTTACTTCACGCCTTTACTTCGCTGCGGGCTTCTTCTGCACGAGAAAGACCGACGAGTTTTATAAAACTCATCGGTCTTAAAATTTTTCCGTCAAGCGAATTTCTAGTAAATCGAGAATGAATACTCGATAACTTTTGTGACCGGAACGGGAACGCCGTTCGATTTTTGCGGCTCAAACCTGATTTGTTTGGCGGCGGCAATCGCCTGGTCGGTCAAACCATACGGCAGAGTGTTCATCGGCGTAACGCTTCCGATTGAACCTGACGGCAGGAACACGACACGCACGCGCACAACACCCGTCACCTGATTCTGCCGCGCCGTGTCGGTATAATTCGCACGCGGTTTTGATAAAATTTTAAAAGGTTCGACGACCGGCGGCGGTGGTTTAACAGGCATTTTCGGTATTCCTTCTGCACCATCGCCCGTGCCGTTGCCGTATCCGTTTCCGCGTCCGCCGCCGCTGCCCGAACCGATGCCGCTGCCTTCGCCAGTTCCGCCGCCGCTGCCGATTCCTGTTCCGTTGCCGTTGCCGATGCCGCCGCCGCGCCCGTTGCCGCTTGAAAGATTATCGGTATTTTGCAGACCGTTTGCTAAACCAACCGGCTCTGTCGTTCTGTCTCTTTTAATTTTCCCTTGCGTTTCTTCAAGATTCGGCAGAGAAGCGTTCGTCACCTGCGGCAAGGGCTGCGGCGGCTGAATCGGATTTTCGACCTGGGTCGGCTGTCTGCCTTTAGTTGCCGGTTCGGGATTTTCTTTTCCGCCGCCGCCGCCGCCGCCGCCGTTATCCTTTTTAACAGCTTCCGGTTTCTCCGTCTTAACTTCGTCGGGAGCTTCATTTGGGTCTGCGTATGCGACGACCACATCATTATCATTCAGCGAGCCGATATACGGATTCTGTTTGAAAAGCGAATAAAGTATTGCGCCGAAAACCGTCGTCGTCACTAACAAAAAAGCACCGAGCAGCAAAAGATTGCGACCGGAAGCGTTTTTTTCCTCGACGAGCGTAATGTGATACAACCCGTCCTGCGTTTTTACGCCGCTGTTTGCCGCAACATCTGCCTGATGACCGTTGGCTGAGCCGTTGCCGTTTTGAGCATTGTCGGTTAAATAATTTTCAGGCGAATGACTAAAATTCCTGACGTAACTGCTTGCGGCAACCGCCGGAGCGAAAACTTCGGCTTTTTCCTTCACGGGTTCGGAAACAATCTCATCATCCGAAGTAGCATCGTCATTAAAA
Organism: Pyrinomonadaceae bacterium; assembly: GCA_050996405.1. Classification (GTDB taxonomy): domain Bacteria; phylum Acidobacteriota; class Blastocatellia; order Pyrinomonadales; family Pyrinomonadaceae; genus JBPCRW01. Next base: position 19,859 of record JBPCRW010000203.1, read on the forward strand.
AGGTCGAGTTCCTCGTCATCGGTCGGCGAAAGATTTTGTGTTACAGGTTCGGTCGCCTGCGCCGCAACCGGCGCGTTCTGAACCGTTTCCGCCGGAACATTTTTTGTTTCCTCTACCGGCTCTGCAACTTTCAAGACTTCACCCGGAACTGCCGGATTCATTTCATATGCGGTCAGCGACGAAGCGCAGTTCGGGCAGAAACTGAACTTTTCCGCAAATCCTTCTTCGCATTCAGCGCAATATTTAACTATCTTTCCCATCTTTTACAACCTCTCAAATCTCGGTTTCAAACGCCGGATAAATTCAATTATAATACAAGTTTTTTGATTATTAAATTTTATCCGCCGTATCACTCTAAAATTAACTGCGGCTTTGACAAAGTTATAGATGCCGCAACCGTTTGACACGATGCCTGCGGGCATCTAATCTTTTATCTTTCGACATCTATCATTTTAGCGACATTTCCCAAACTTTCAGCAAATGTTTCCGGCGATAATTATATGAATTTTTTCAAGCGGACGGCAATTTTATTTTTTCTCGTGATTTTCTGCGCTGGTTTAGGCGCGGCGCAAAACTTTCCCGAACCGCGTCAGGAAAAACTTCTCAACGGCTTGAAATTACTGATGTGGCGCGATACGTCCGCTCCGAAAGTGACGGTCAAACTGCGTATCCACGACGGCGCGGCGTTCGACCCAAAAGACAAAATGGGAACGATGGCTCTCGTCGCCGACATTCTTTTTCCGAATATCGCGGAAACAAAATCGTATTTCGCCGAAGATTTGGAAGGCAGTCTCGATGTGACGAGCAATTACGATTACATTCAAATTACGGCAACCGGCAAACCCGATGAAATCCAGACGATTTTAGAAACAATTTCGACCGCCGTCACCAATCTGCCGATTACGCCCGAAAATTTCGCAATCGTGCGCGACCGTCAACTTGAAAAAGTCAAGGAACTCGAAAAAAATCCGTCGTATATCGCCGATCGCGCCGTCGCCAAAAGATTGTTCGGAGATTTCCCTTACGGCAGAAGCGCGGACGGAACTACAGAAAGTTTAATGAAAATCGACCGCCCCGATTTACTGCTCGCCCGCGACCGATTTTTCACCGCCGACAACGCGACGCTCGCCGTTACCGGCAACGTCAACGCCGACGACGTTTATCGCGTCACCCGCCAGCTTTTCGGCGCGTGGGAAAAAGCTGAATCGAAAATTCCCGCCACGTTTCGCCAGCCTGACGCGCCCGATACGAAAGAGTTAATTATTGAATCGCCAAATGCGGAAAAAACCGAGATGCGTTTGGCAGCAATCGCCGCGCCGCGCAACAGCAAAGATTTTTATGCGACGCAGATATTGAATTTTATTTGGCAGGGAGCTTGCCTTCTTAACGACGAAAGCATGTTTGGGAAATCGTATTACCAGTCGTATCTTTTACGCGGCGTTTTTGAAGTTAAAAGAAATTTCGACCTGAAAAGCTCAATGCTCATTAATACTAGCAGTCGTTGTTCGTATTTGCCTGAGAGGAACAACAAATTTATGTATTCGCCAACCAATCAAAGTGATTTCGATGCGGCGAAATTGCTTTCAACTATTAATCTTATGCAAAAGGCAAGAAACACTTCCGATTTGGCTGACCTGTGGCTTGACGTTGATACGTTCAAGCTAATCTCGGTCAAGGATGAAATTTCAAAATTATACAGCGTAACTTTTGCCGACGTTCATAGAGTTAGCGAAGATTTATTAGAACAACCGATGGTTAAAGTAGTAGTAAAAAAATCCGAAGTCGCCAAACAATAATTTAAAATTTTAATGTCGAACGAAAGAACAGCCGACGAACTGAAACACGCCCGCGCCGTGCGCGAAATGTTTTCGGGAATCGCCAAAAAATATGATTTCCTGAATCATTTTTTGTCAATCAATATTGATAAACGCTGGCGCAGATTGGTGCGTAAAAAACTCTCGGCGGAATTGAATAATCCGGCGGCGTTGATTTTAGACGTAGCGTGCGGCACGGGCGATTTGTCAATCGAACTGCAGCAGCACGCCAAAGCCAAAATTTTCGGCACGGATTTCTGCCGCCCGATGCTCGAAATCGCGTGCAAAAAAAACGCGAGAAATAATCTTTTAATTCCCTTTATTGAAGCCGACGCGCTCAATCTTTCGTTCGCGGACGAAAGTTTCGATGCAGTGACGATTGCATTCGGACTGCGAAACGTGGCAAATTGGCTTGACGGTTTAAATGAATTGCGGCGCGTTTTAAAAACCGGCGGAAAACTTGCAATTTTAGAATTTTCCACGCCGCCCGTGCCGGGATTTAAACAGCTTTTCAATTTTTATTTTACGAAAATTTTGCCCAGAATCGGCGGCGTGGTCAGCGGTTCACGCGCCGCTTACGAATATCTGCCGGATTCGGTCGCGCGTTTTCCAGACCAGAAAAAACTGGCGCGAATGATGCGCGAAATCGGTTTTAAAACGGTCGAATATCAAAATCTGACGGGCGGCATCGCGGCAATTCATCTTGGAACAAAAAAATAATTCTCAAAATGCAGAAACACGCACGCAGTAAGTGTAAAAAACGCGCTCCTACTTCGTGCAGGCTTCTGCAAAAGTGAAAAATGAGACGTAAATTTTTCGGTTATCTCAAACAAATCGGTTTGCTGCTGCTCGTCGTCTGGACGGTGGTTTCGCTCGTTACGCTTTTAATTGAACTCGTTCCGGGTAATCCGGCGACGGCAATTTTGGGCGAGTATGCGAACGAGGAGCAAATTCGTCAATTTGAAGCAAAACACGGCTTGGACAAACCGGCGTTTTTCTTTTCCTACGACGCGCAAAACGGATTCAAATGGAACGGCGCGGACAATCGTTATGCCAATTACTGGTCTGGAATTCTGCACGGTGATTTGGGAAAATCTTTTCGCACCGACCGACCGGTGCTGGATATGATTATGGAGCGTTATCCTTTGACTATCGAACTCGCGCTGGCGGCAATGCTCGTCGCGGTTTGCATTGCAATTCCGCTCGGTGTTCTGGCGGGAACGAACAGAGGAAAATTAACCGATAATGTCGCGTCGGTTATCGCGCTTATCGGAATCAGTCTGCCGGGTTTTGTGATTGGTCCCGCGCTGGTTTATTTGTTCGCCGTCAAATTAAGATGGTTCGCGCCGACGGGCAGTTTTAATCCCGAAGACATTGTTTTGCCAGCCGTCACTCTGGGCGCGGCATTGTCGGCGATTTTAACGAGAATGGTTCGTTCGAGCGTGATTGAAGAACTCGGCGAAGATTATGTGCGAACGGCGCGCGCCAAAGGTTTGAGCGAGCGAGTCGTCATTTACAAGCACGTTTTGAAAAACGGTCTGATTCCGGTCGTTACGATTCTCGGTCTGCAACTCGGAATTCTACTCGCGGGCGCAATCATCACCGAGAAAATTTTCGGCTGGCAAGGCATCGGACTTTTGCTCGTTGATGACGGCATCAACAAGCGCGATTATCGGCTGGTGCAAGGCTGCGTTTTAGTCATCAGCATCACGTATATTCTGGCAAATTCGTTGACGGATATGGTTTATCGCTGGCTCGACCCGCGAATCCGGCTTTCATAGAACAGTTATCAATTATCAGTTATCAGATAAGATTCGAGAATGTTTAAGATAATTGATAATTGATAACTGATAACTGATAAATGAACAGGCTTACGTATTTCGGAATTACAGTTGCGGCAATCATTGTATTGACGGCGATTTTCGCGCCCGTTATTGCTTCGTATGACAACGCCGTTGCGACAAATTCGTCGCTCGCGTATCTCGCGCCTTCGTCACAATTCTGGTTCGGCACGGACGCTCTGGGACGCGATATTTTTTCACGCATCGTTTTCGGTTCGAGAATCTCGCTCGAAGTCGGGATTGTCGTCGTCACGGTTTCGGCAGTTTTCGGAACTTTCATCGGCGCGATTGCGGGATTTTACGGCGGCTGGATTGATAAAGTTTTATCGGGTTATATTTTTAACGTTTTTCTGGCATTTCCCGGACTTCTGCTGGCGATTGCGCTGGTCGCTTTTTTGGGCGCGGGACTCGGCAAATTAATTTTGGCGTTGTGTATTATCGGCTGGGTCGGCTACGCAAGAGTAATTCGCGGGCAGGTTTTAAAAGTTCGTGAATACGATTTTGTGCAGGCGGCGCGCGCGCTCGGCGCAAGCGATTGGCGAATTTTGTTCACGCATATTTTGCCGAACGCGATTCAGCCTTTGATTGTGCAGGCGAGTCTCGGAATGGCGGGCGCGGTTTTAGCCGAAGCGTCGCTGTCGTTTTTGGGTTTGGGAATTCCGCCGCCCGCGCCGAGTTGGGGAACGATGATTGAAGAAGCCCGCGATATTACGACCGTCACGATTGCGCCGCACGCGCTGCTGTTTCCCAGTATCGCCATCGCTCTGACAGTTTTGGCGTTTAATTTTATCGGCGACGGTCTGCGCGAATATCTCGACCCGAAACAACGGAAAAGATGAGATGTTAACGGTAAGTGGTAAATGCTAAATGAAAAATGAAAAATGAAAAATGAAAAATGAAAAATTCAGACGGTTCAGAGTTAAATCGCAGATTTGGAATCAAACATTCACCATTTACCATTTACCACTAATTTACATATTTAGTTCGGCATTGATAACCGGCGCGTCGAGCGGCACAAATTGCGGCTTGGCAAATTTGTTAAGATAGATTTTCGCTTTTTCAGATTCCATCGGTTTTGAAATGAGATAACCTTGTCCGAATTCGCAGCCGATTTGTTTTAATTGCTCAAGCTGTTCGGCGGTTTCGATACCTTCGGCAACTACTTTCATTTTCAGGTTTTGCGCCAGCTTAACAATTGTATAAACAATTTCCCTGTTTTCCTTGCTCTCGACCATCCGGCTGACAAACGAGCGGTCAATTTTTAAATAATTAACCGGCAGACGGTGCAGATAGCTCAAGCTGGAATAGCCTGTTCCGAAATCGTCGAGACTGATGCCGACTCCGATTGAACGCAGACGGTTCATCATCGTGACGGCTTTTTCGCTGTTTTCCATAACGTGCGATTCGGTAATTTCCAGTTTCAGACAGCGCGGGTCAAGCTGCGTGGAAATTATAGAGGCGGCGACCTGCTCCATCAAATCCGACTGCATAAACTGCTTGCACGAAAGATTGACGCTCATCATAATTTCCGAAGCCCATGGATAAAGTTTCTGCCATTCATACATCTGCCGGCAGCTTTCATACAAAATCCATCTGCCGAGCGGAATGATTAAACCGTTTTCTTCCGCCGCCGGAATAAAATCGCCCGGCGAAACCATTCCGCGTTCGGGATGATTCCATCTGATAAGTGCTTCAAAACCCGCCAGATTATTTGTTTCGATATTGATTATCGGCTGGTAATTTAAACAAAACTCGCCGCGCTGCAGCGCGTGATGCATTTCTGTCTCAAGCTGGAGTTTGTTTCTGGCGTATGAATGCATCGCCTGGTCAAAAATCTGATGCTGGGCTTTGCCTTTGGCTTTGGCGCGATACATTGCAATATCGGCATCGCGCAGCATATCTTCGGCGCGGTAGTGACCGTCGTTCGAGAGCGCGATGCCGATACTGACGGACATAAAAATTTCCTGCTCGCCGAGGATAAACGGCGTGTTTAAATCCTTCTGAATTCGTTCGGCAATCGCTACCGCGTCATTCGTTTCGTTTAATTCGCTAAGCAAAATAGTAAATTCGTCGCCGCCGAGCCGCGCCAGCAAATCGCCGATTCGGAGTAGGTTTTCCAAACGGCGCGCAATTTGTTTAAGCAGGTTATCGCCTTCGGCGTGACCGAGCGAATCGTTGATAACTTTGAAGCGGTCGAAATCTAAAAACAAAACGGCATAAAGCGTGCTGCTGCTCCGCTTTCCGCGTTCGATGGCTTTTTGCAGATGATTGGTAAAAAGCGTGCGGTTGGCAAGTCCCGTCAGACCGTCGTGCAGAGCGTCGTGCAGCATCTGTTCTTCGGCGCGTTTGCGTTCGGTAATGTCCGTAAAAACGCCCATCGTTCCCGTCATTTTACCTTCGGCATTGAGAATCGGCGCGCCGCCGACGATTGCCCATAAAACTTCGCCCGATTTTTTCTTTAAGCGAAGTTCATATTGGCTGGAAATTCCTTTTAATCTTTTTTCATTCGCTTCATCGACTATTCTGCGTCCGTCTTCGTCCAAAAATATATTGAACGTGGATTTGCCGGTCAATTCTTCGCGCAGGTAGCCGGTCATCTCGCAAAAACGGTCGTTGACAAATTCGATTACTTCATTGTTATCGACCTGCGACAGCCCTTCGTTCATATTGTCCAACAGGGTGCGAAGTTTGTATTCGCTTTCGCGCAGGGCTGCGTCGGCAAGTCTGCGATTGGTAATGTCGGTCGCCAAAGTAAGTCTGGAATGTTTTCCGGCAAAAATTATCGGGCGCGTGGCGACCTCGACATCAATAATTTTTCCGTCTTTTTTCCGGTGTCTGGTCGGATGAGTCGTCTCGATTTGGTCGGCGGAGATTTTTGAAATGTAATTCATCAAAGCGGGAATATCTTTCGCCGGACGAATATCCTTCAGCGTCATTTGCAGAAATTCCTCGCGCGAATAACCGTAATGCCGCATCGCTTCATTGTTGACGGCAAGAATCTGAAGCGTTTCAAAATCATAAACCCAAATCGGATGCGGATTGCTGTCAAACAATTGCTGATAACTTTCCTGGCTTTCCAGTAACGCCCGTTCCGCCCGCCGCCGCTCGGTAGTATCACGAAAACTCAAAATACGTCCGGCGATTTTACCTTCCATGATGTGCGGCTGGCTGTATCGCTCAAATATTTTTCCGTCTTCGAAAAACAATACGTCGTGGCTTTTAACTTCCGGTTTCAAAATAAGCTGTCTGGTATTTTCGGCAAACTCTTTCCCGTTGATTAGCTGCGACACCGCGTGTTCGATGGCTTTGCCGTTTTCCCGCGAGCAGAGAATTTCTTCTGGAAGATTCCACATTTTAGTGAAATTTTTATTGTAGGTAACAATCGAATTATTCAAATCCACGACCATAATCCCATCGTCGGTCGCTTCAAACGTCGAGCTTAGCAACGCGACGTTTTTTTGCAGTTCTTCCACCGCCTGCCTGCGTTCGGTAATGTCGTGATTAGTTCCGCGATAGCCCGTTAAATTTCCGTTTGAGTCAAAGACGGGAACGCCGCTACTTTCTAAATAACGAACTTCTCCATCGCAATGCAGCCAGCGGTGAACAACATTTTCCCATCCGCTTTTTCCGGCAACGCATTGCGCGAAATCCTGTTCGACTTTTTCTCGGTCTTCCTCGTCAATCAATAAAAGAAAACTTGTTCCGTAAAGTTCTTCCGCATCGCAGCCCAGAATTTTTTCGATTGCCGGATTGCTGTAAGTTATTCTTTTTTCCGTGTCAATCGCCCAAATCCATTCGGAAGTGGTTTCGATAATCGAGCGAAATCTTTCTTCCGATTGATTTAAAATCCGATGGGCTTTATTATTTTCGGCAATCTGGGCGAGCAAAACTTTGCGGGATTTTCGCAAATTGTCTATCACCGCCAGCCAAGACCATAAAAAGAAAGCCAGCAGAATAATTTCCGCCGCCAGAAGCCAGAGAGCGTTCTGGGTGGAGTTTGACGCTTGCGATGTTTGAGAGCCGTCAAGTTCCGCGAGATACGCCGCCAAAGCGTCCGAATAATTTTTCCGCTGCGTTTCATATTCGTCGCCGGATAAAATCGCGCGCGCCTGTTCCGTTTTTCCGTCGCGCAGCAAATCGAACGCCCGATTTTCTATTTCCTCTGATTTTTCCTGCGCCGCAACAATCTGTCCGACCAGAGAATTTTCCTTTTCGCCGTCCGCCAGATTTTTAGCTTCCTGAATCGCCTGCGTCAAACGCGGTTCAGATTCTCGATAGATTTCTTCCCAACGCAAATCTCCGGCAGCCGCCGCTATTTTTGCCGCTCTCGCGGAAGTTTCGCCGAAATTCGCGCCGGATATTCGCAGTTCTTCAATCTTCGCGGCTCTTTCGCGCGTCGTATCCTGCGAGCGGCTCGCGCGGTAAGCCTGCTGAATAGACCACACGAAAATAGTTCCCGTCATCAACACGGCAATCGTCAGCACCAGAAAAGGTATCTGTTTCTGGGGAACTGTCTCAGCCTGTTTATAATCGTGAAAGAGCGAAAATTTCATATTCCGGTGCCGGATTCTTCGGGCAAAGAAAGATTTTATTTGACTGGCTCGGTGGTCTTATTTGTTAAATCTTTAATAAGGTTCGGATGAGAGTTCTCAACTTAAACGCTTAATCATCAGCCTGTTAATTACAACGGTAAATTTGTCGCAAACGATAGAAAGGATTTAAGCAATCCATTCTACACATTGCATTTTACATTATTGAAATCTATTTGTAAAACATTTTTAATTCTAATAAATTTTGTTATTCAATGTGATTTAATCGTTGGATACCGGGTAAAAAATTCTCCGCCGGACAGAAATTGCTAAATCTTCCTAAACCATTTTGACCCGGAAAACTTTAAATTCGCGGTTACCGTCGTCGAAAATCTATCTAAAACTTATCCCGTTTTCTTTCCGCGCCTGAAAAAAATTTTAAGTTGCCGTTTTCACGAAACTTCCGGGTAGAGACGGAGTTTTTATCGTTCGGCATCGTGCTTTTTCTTTACAGAATTATTGTGATGTTTAATCTCACAGCTTGTTTTCACCCGTTTTTGTCCGGCGAATGAAACAAACATTTTCACGTTTGTTTCATTCGCTTTACAAGTATTTCCCATATAAAAACTCTGGCGGCACGGTCGTTGCACTAGGTTAGAAATAGTTTTCTCGAAAGCGGTTAGACAAACGCTTACGAAAAGCCGTGCGATTGTTTGTTACACAGAATCGCGCAATTTATTTTTTGGGAGAATTTTATATGTTAAAAAAAATCGGTCTTTCATTATTTGCCGCGTTCTGTTTGACAGGCGCGACGCTCGACGCTTCGGCGCAAACGCCGAAGCCGGTCAACGCTAATTCGATTATCGGAAACACGACGCGGATTCAGAATCCGGGCGTGGTCAGTTGGGTTCACATCGGCGATTTGCACATCACCTCCGGCGACGCGCAGAACTACGCCGACTTTCAGACGATTATCAAAAACACCAATCAATATCTTTTGAACGGCATCAACTTCGCCGTGCTTCCCGGCGACAACGCCAACGAAGGCAGCGAAGCCGAATATCAGCTTATCAAAGCGGCGACGGACAATTTGCAAGCTCCGCTCTACGCCGTTCCCGGCGACCACGATTTGAAGGGCGGCGACTTGAGTTTGTTCACCAAATATATGGAAACCGTTCCGTATCAGAGTTTCAGCGCAGACCGTTATCATTTCGTTTTCGTTGACGCGCTCGACGCGAGCGGGCGCGGCGGTTTCGGCATTGGTCAAGAGCAGATGAATTGGCTGACAAAAGACTTGGATGCGGCGGCGCAGAAAGGTTTGCAGTCGGTCTTATTTATGCACGCCTTTCCGGGCAAAGTCGGCGAAAGCGGCGGCGCGCTGCAATCGTTGATTGCCAAAGACCGCGTGCTGATGGTCGATGTCGGACACACGCATTACAACGAAGTCGCCAACGATGGGCATACGATTTACGCCGCGACGCGCTCGACCGGACAAGCGTCGGAAGGTCCCGTCGGTTTTTCGATTACCAATTTAGATAACGGCGTGGTCAGTTGGAAATTCAAACCGCTCGGCAGTTTTCCGTTCGTGATGATTACTTCGCCCGCCGACAAACAGCTTATTACAGACCCGACGCAATCGAATCAAGTTGTCAAAGGAACGGTCGAAATCCGCTCGAAAGTCTGGGACGATAAAGGCATCGCTTCGGCGACTTATCAAATAGACAATGGAACGCCGCAGCCGCTCGCGCGAATCGGCGCAAGCCAGATGTGGAGCGCGCGCTGGAACTCGGCGCAGGCGACCGACGGCAATCACCAGATTACGGTAACTGCACAAGGCGCGGGCGGCAGCGTCAGCAGCGACAAAATCTACATCGTCGTCAGCCAGACAGGTAATTATCAAGCCGCGCAGCAAACGGCGGGCGCGGACGGCAACTCAATCGGCGCATACGCTGAAAAAGGACTTTTGGGCAGCCACGCCGCAGGCGGCGGTCCCGTCGGTAAAGACGGTCGCCGGGGACCGGGCGAGAATGGCGGCAAAGGCGGCGGTCCCGGCGGCGCGCCGCCTGAAGACCAAACCGCTCTGGCGAAGGAAGCGAAGATAACGATGGAGCAAGCCCGCGCGATTGCCGTTGGAAAACTTCCCGGCGCAATCGAAAACGGCAAGCTCGAACACGAGCGCGGAATCCTTCAATACTCGTTCGACATTCGCACGGCGGAAGGAAATCTTTCGGAAGTCGAAGTCAACGCCGCCGACGGCAGCATCGTCGCCGTCGAGCAGAAAAAGCCGAAAGGCGAAGGCGGCAAAGACGGCGGCAAGAAACCTAAAAAGAGAGATGCCGATAATGCCAACGCTCCGGTCGCTCCGCCTCAGCAGCCGTAACGGTTTTTAATTGAACGGAACATAATCGGATTATTGATTTCGGATGAAGTATATTCGAGAAACGATTATTTAAATTTCTTCCGAACGCAACACGGAATATCTTGACAGCGAAAGTAAAATTCGCTGCCAAGATATTTCACTCCGAAACGAATTTAAGTGACCAGGACGCAAAATTTTAACTCGAATAAGCGACTAAAAGAATACAATTAAAGCGATAAACGGAAAACGATTCATTTCAATGGATAGAAGGTTTTTATGAGACACAAAATATCTCAAACGCTGAAGACATTTGGCTGGCAACAGTGGCTGGTCGCCGCCGCGTTTTTGCTGGTTCTGGCGTTCACCGGATTTTATGCTTTTCGCGCCGCGAACAATGCGATTTACTGGCATTACCACGCGGACGAGCCGATGCAGGGCTGGATGACGGTCGGTTATGTCGCGCACGCTTATCACGTTCCGCCGCATATTCTTTATCAGGCTCTCGGATTGCCGCTCAAGCCGCCGGACAAGCGGACTCTGCTCGACATCGCCAACGCTCAAAATCGCTCGCCCGACGATGTGAAAGCCGTCCTCCAAGACGCGATTATTCACGCTCGTCCGCCTTATCCGCCGCCCGCGCCGCCTCCGCCCGATGATGACAGAGGAGCGCAATGATTGACCGGCTTTTAGGAATGCTCGCGCTTTACGGCGTGGCGGCATTATTCGTGATGCTCGTCGTTACCTCCGCCGGTTTTCCTTTTCCAGACACGCTGCTGCTACTCGCCGTTGGCTCGTTCGTCGAGCAGGGCGAATTGAATTTTTGGCAAGTGCTGATATTAGGCAGCGCGGGCGCGATTGTCGGCGACCAAATCGGTTATTGCGCGGGACGTTTCGGCGGGCGAAGTCTTGCCAACCGTATCACGAATCGCATCGGCGGCTCGGACAAAATAAGGCGCGCCGAAGAATTCTCAAAGCGTTGGGGCGGCGCGGGAATTTTTTTTAGCCGATGGCTGGTTGGTCCGCTCGGACCCTGGATAAACTTGAGCAGCGGAATTACGGCTTACCCGTGGATGCGATTCGTCTTTTGGGACGTGCTAGGCGAAGCGTTGTGGGTAGTTTTATACGTGACACTTGGCAAAATCTTTAGCGACCGCGTGCAGCAGGTGGCGGAATTTTTGGGCAATCTAACGTGGGTTATCGTCGGTGTCATTGTCGCGCTCATTCTCGGCTGGAAGTTGTTTCAGTATTTTCGCAACCCGAACGAAACCAATTTTGGCAACGCAAGTTAGCGTCTAAGTTTTTCGCCAAATCGTTAATCGAACCACCCGTTCGAGTTCGAGCATCGACGGATTGATTCGCGCTTTCAAAACATCAGAGATTAGCCGCAAACCGTTTTCGATTTGGTTCGCTCCGCTTTGCCAGTCGCGCCAGATCAGAAACGAAAATGCTCGCGCGCAAGCAAAAAGCCTTGTGTGAAGAAGCTAAACCAATCACTGGAAACACCTGACGATTACCATCGCCTGAACGCGACCGCGCCGGAGACTGAACCCGAAAATGGATTGTTGCCGCTTCAAAAGAATTCGGCACGGCGCGAAAATTCTGGATATTCAAACTGAAAAACAGTCGCTGCTCGATATTCTCAAAAACTACAATGAGCAACCGCATTTTTCCGCCTGGCTTTAAATTGCCGGAAGGCTCGTTGTTTTGATAATACTCGTCTTTAGTTTTTTAACGATTGTCAATCAAACCAGCCAATTTTGAAGTATCATTTATAAAAGACCTTCTCGCTCGAATAATGGAAAACCGATTACGCGATACAAATTAACTTTCGGCTTTGTTTTTTCGATTTTATGGATTGGCGGTATCTTGTTTATTTCTAATGAATGCGTTTCGGCGCAGCCGACTTTAAAAGAGCAAAACAGAATAAAAGACTTCGGTAAAAGTCTAAAAAAGTATGGCAAAAAAAGTGTTGCCGATTCTAAAAATAATGAGAAGAATCCGGTCGCGGACGAAGAACTTATTCGCGTCAAAACCGATTTGGTGGTGAATGATATTCTGGTTGTCAATCAAATCAGACTAAGAAAAGAAATCATAATAAATTCTTGCACTGAAAGCGCATAGCTTTTACTAGCGTTCTGTAACAGTAAAAGAGCATCCCGAATACATTATTATGGGACGCAAAACTTATTTCGCTCCCGAACCGGAATAATAAAAAGGCAGGAGAATTTTCAAACTCCTACCTTTATTTTTAACTTGTTAACCGCACTTCTAATTTTGCGGGCTGGACGGTGGAGTTGTTCCGCCGTCACGACGTTTTAATTTCGGCGCGGTATCGTTCGTCGTATTTGTCGGCGTAGCCGTATTTGTCGTCGGACTCGATGTCGTTGGATTGGTTGTGGTCGAAGGTTCAACGCCGTCACGACGTTTTAACTGCGGCGGTCCATCCGATGAGTTATTGTCGGTGGTTGACGGCGAGCCGGTCGTATCGTCAACTTCCGGCGCGCGGCGTTTCAAAGTCGGTTTGCCGTTCGGCGAACTGTCATCGACATCAATCGCGGTCGTCGCTCTCGCGTTTGAAAATTTCATCAAACGCGCCTTGACGCGCTGAAATTCCGACGGGCTAACAACATATTCTTCGTGTTCGGGAAACTTCGAAACCAGAGCCAGACTTTTCGCGCGGCGGTCAACCGGCTGCGGGTGAGTCGAAAAAAGTTTCGCCATCGAACCCGGTTTTTTTCTGTTCATCGCGTCGAGTTTTTCAAACATCGTGGACATCGCCAGCGGGTCGTAACCGGAAGCATACAAATACTGAACGCCGAGACGGTCGGCTTCTTCTTCCGCGCCGCGCGAAAATTTCAGCGATGCCAGACCGGATAAAATTCCGCCGCCATTATACAAAACATTTCCGACGATGCCGCCGCCGAAAATCATTCCGGCGAGCATTCCGTAATTGATTGCGGCTGATTTACCCTCGTTTTCCATCGCGTGGCGGGCGGCGACGTGACCGATTTCGTGCGCCATTGCGCCCGCTAATTCGGCTTCGTTGTCGGCGGCAAGAATCAAACCCGTATTGACGAAAAAATATCCGCCCGGAAGCGCAAAAGCATTGACCGAATCATCCTGAATCACTTTGATTGTAAAAGGAACTTTCGCGTCCGAATGAAGCACGAGATTCTGCCCGACGCGATTGATATATTCGGTGACGACTGGATCATCGAGAATTTTTGACTGCTGTTCGACTTCCATCGCCATCTGCCTGCCGATAGCCGCTTCCTTTTCACGCGAACCGCCGAGCCAGCCAAAAAATTTATTGCTCGCGCTGCCATTGATGTTGCGTTTGCCAATCATCGAAGGGTCTTCGTTGACGGGCAAATCGCTTTTGCTGACCGTTTGAGCTTGAGTATCAGTTTTGCTTTTGTCCTTTTTATCTTTTTTATTAGAGTCTTTTTTGGTATCATCCTGTGTCTTTCCCGCATCAGGAGTTGTCTGAGCGAAAATGCCGAGTGGAAACGCGGTCGCGCTGAACCAAACTGCCGCCGCTAAAACACCCGCCCCAAATTTGCGAACCGAATTCTTACGCATATCATATCTCCCGAACTCTCTTTGGTTTTGACAACGAAAGTTTAAACACCTTGTAAATTTTGTTCAACGTCAAATAAGATGCGCCGGAATTAAAGAAAGTTGTGCAATTATCCGGCTCGCCGGAAAAGAATTTTTACGAATTTCATTTTTCGCGTAAAAACTTGTTTTATCATCGAAAAAAATTTGTTAAAGTATAAATGCGGGCGTAAAATTCGCGCCGCGGACAATCGCCGAAGTTTCCACTCCCGACCGGCAAAACTTTCCCCGAAGTTCTCCTGAATTTTAATGAAACGCATCCAAGAAAAAGTTAAAGATTTAGTCGAAGTTCATACTTATCAAAGTTTGCAGGAATTTATTTCCGACCCGACGCAGACGCTCTCCGCCTATCATTTTACAGACGCAACGTCTGAAATGATGGGGAAATGGATTGACGCGCTGGTTGAAATCCAGCCGCATGCGGGCGCGGCAAAAGCTCTCGCCGGTTATCGCGGAGTCGGCAAAAGTCATTTTCTCGCCACGCTCGGAGCAATCGCCGCGCATCCCGAACTGCGTTCCAGAATTACGGATATGCATGTTGCCTCGACCGCGCAACGGCTCAAACGCCGCCGTCATCCGGTGGCATTTGTGCGGCGCGGAACGCATCCGACGCTGCTCGAAGAAATCAAGGACGCGATTGCCAGAGCCTTTGAAATAAGTCCTGATAATTTAGCCAATTCCCTGCCCGAACTTTTGCGGTTCGCATCGGAAAAAGCAGGTGACTTGCCATTTGTCCTGATAATTGATACGGCATTCGACCGCGCTTCAAGGGTGGCGCGCGACGACGGCGAAATGCTAGGGGAAATCGCGGACATCTCCAAAACCTTAAACATTTTCGCGGCGGTCGCGCTCGACGACGATATTGCCGGAGCGGACGGCGTGAACGCGGCGATTGCGCGAACTTACACGATTGATTATCTCGACCAGGAACATCTCTATAAAATTGTTGACACGCACATTTTCCCCAAACACAGGCAAACGCAACCGCTGATTCACGAAATTTACACAAACTTCCGCGAGGCTCTGCCGAGTTTTCAATGGAGCGAGCAGCGTTTCACCGCGCTTTACCCGCTGCATCCCGTGATTCTCGAAACCGCTCCGTTCGTCAGACTTTACGCGCCGGATTTTGCGATGCTCGGCTTTGCGTCCGAAGCCGGAAACAAGGTTTTGGGTCGTCCGGCAAATTCGCTAGTCGCGCTGGACGAAGTTTTTGACCGCGTGGAAAATTCGCTGCGAAAGGCGAAGGATTTGCAGGAAGCCTTTGCCGCTTATGACCGTCTCAATTCCGAAGTAGTGGCGCAAGTTCCCGTAATGCAGCGGCTTCAGGCGAAACTTGTTTTGAAAGCTCTCATGCTTTTATCGCTCGACGGCGACGGCACGACTGCCGCCGAAATCAACGCGGCGATGCTGATTTACGATGAAAACGACCCGCAAAAAATTGTCCGGACGGTTGAAGACTTGCTGGAAAAATTCGCGGCGGCGTTTCCCGAAGAAGTCCGGCGCAAAACTCTGGAAGGCGAAGAAACCCGCTTTAGTTTAAGAGTCAGCAGCAAGGATAATCTTAACGACGCGGTGGCGGAAGCGTCGAAAAATGTTTCGCCCGAAGCCATCGAAAAAATTCTGCGGCGGTTTGCGCGCGAGCGTTTTTCCGACTGGTCGCCCGCGCCGACGGACGAATCTCAGACCGAAGATTTTAGCGACTGCGTAGTAACCTGGCGCGGCGGCAGCCGTCGCGGGCGAGTTGTCTGGAAATGGCGGCAGAACACGCTTCCCGTGACTGAAAACGCGGCGGATTTTCTGGATTGGGAAGTTATCGTCGCCGATTCGCAAAATAATCTGGCGGCATCAATTAACGAAACTAATCTTCCGACAGTCGTCTGGCAAGCCGCCGATTTGCGACCCGAAGAAGAACAAACTTTGCGCCGTTATCACGTTTTGCTGACCGATTTTAATTTACAGGAAACTTACGGCGAGCAGGTTCGCGCCGCCGGTCACACGCACCGCGCGGCGGTCGAAAAAATCTGGAAGCGCGTTTTTCTCGACGACGGCAAACTTTTAATTGACGGATTCAAACATTCTTTCAACGAAACGGTGGTCGCCGCGCAGAATTTATCCGCTTTATTTTCGGAAACGCTGCTGCCGCTGTTTAATTTTCGTTATTCACAGCATCCGTTTTTTGCCCGCGCTCTAACCACAGGTGAAGTCGCGCAGCTTATCAGCGAGCATTTCAGCGGAATGAAGCCAATGCTGCCCGAAGTTCAGGAACTGGCGAAATCGTTTGCCGCGCCGCTTGGACTGGTCGCGCTGCACGGCAGTAGTTATATTCTCAATTCCGATGATAAATGGCTCGCGCAGCCGTTTGTCAAACAGATAATGTCGCTCGTCGGCGAGAATTCCGGCGAGACGGTTTCGCTGAAAACCGTTTATCGTGAACTGAAAAAAGAACCGTTCGGGTTAGTTCACGAAGCGTCGCAGCTTGTGCTGGGCGCGCTGGTTGCCGCGCGGCATCTCGAATTCGTTACGTCAAAAGGCGACCGCATCAATCGCCGCTCGCTGGATTTGCAAATTATCTGGGATGACATCGCGGGCATCGCCGCGCCGGAGACGGTTTTATACGGCAGCGAAAAACTGACCGAATGGGCGCGAACCTTGACCGCCGCCGATTCTTTCAAAACAATCGAAGACCCGGACGACCGCGCGAAAATCCGGCAGGTATTGCAGGAATGGCTGACCGATTGGCAATTCGGCAAAGTTTTAGAGAGATTTGAAGAACTGCCCGACGAGATTTTGAATACGAAAATCTGGCGGCTGGCAACTCACACGCAAAAAACTTTCGGCGTGACTGCCTCGACGGTCGAATCGATTCTGGACGAAACGATTTCATTGGAAGAAGGGTTGCAGCGCGTCGCCGATGCTTTTTCCGATTCGGAAAAGGAATTTTTCACCTGCACGAAAAATCTGGTGACGCTCGAAGATTTCATCAACGGCGCGGCGCGGCGCGAAAAGGTCTGGAATTATCTCGCCCTCTGCGAAGCGACCGACGATGGAGAAATCGAAATCCTGCGCGGAAAAATCTGCAAGGTTATCGAAGAGACGAGCGTCAATCCATCGGAGGCTCTCAACCAAGAACTTGAAAATCTATGGCAGGATTTTCACGCGAAATTTTCAGAGTATTTCAACGTCAAGCATTACGCGATAATGAAGGCGCATCATTTGCAGGAAAAATTCGACGAAGTTTTGCGCGGCGACGAGTGGTGGGAATTTGAAAATCTTTCCGCGCTGCCGATTTTCCAGAAAAACTACTGGCGGCAGGCGCAAAAAATTGTCCGTCAACTGAAAGAATTAAACTGCCCGTTCGATTTGCCGGAACTGCTCAAAATTCAGCCGTTTTGCGCCTGTTCGTTTCGCTTGTCGAAAATCGGCGAATGGGAGCAAATGCTGCAAAAACTGGCGGAAACGGTCGCGCAGGGACGCGCCAGCTACCGCAAAACCATCTCGATTTTGGGCTTGACGTTAAGCCCGATTCTCGAAACCATCGAACACACAGAAAGCAGTCCCGAATTTACCAAAGCCGCCGCCAAACTTTCGACGATTCTCGATAACGAACAGGAGATTCCGCTGCTCGACAATACGGAACTGGTCGTTTTGAGAAAAGCCGTTCAGTCAATTTCAGCCGCGCCGTTTTTGCAGGTTGCGATTCCGGCGGATGATGGTTTTTTAAGCCGTGAAGAATTGCGCTATCGCTTAACCGAATGGCTCGACGAACTGCCGAGCGACCCGTTTTTATTAAAGGTTTAGAAATAAATTTCAACGTCGAGAGACGAAGATAATGCAAAATTCAAAGTGCAAAGTGCAAAATCATTTTGCATTTTCAATTTTGAGTTTTGCATTGTCCCCGCGTCTTTGCGCTAAACTCTTTTTATGGCAGAGAGCGTTTCAATCATCGGTGTCGGCAGGCTCGGCGGAGCGTTGGCGTTGGCTTTATCGAGAAAAGATTACGCGGTCAAACAATTAGTCGCGCATCAAAAAAACATTTCTAAAATCGCGGGATTGATTTCGCCCGCGCCGCAAATTTTAGCTTCCGGCGAGTTCGGAAAAATTGATTCCGAAATAATTTTTATCACCACGCCCGACGCTGAAATTCGGATGATTGCGGAAAAATTAACAAATACTTTGAAGCACAAACCTTTCGTTTTTCACACGAGCGGCGCGCTTTCGTCCGAAGTTTTGCAATCGCTGAAAAATATCGGCTGTCCGACGGGTTCGATTCATCCGCTGGTTTCCGTCAGCGATTCCGTGAACGGCGCGGAAAATTTTAAAAACGTTTTCTTTTGTGTCGAAGGCTTATCGTCAGCCGTCGCGCTTGCCGAAAAAATTGTCGCTCGATTGGAAGGAAAATCCTTTTCGATTCCGACCGAATTTAAAACTTTGTATCACGCTTCGGCGGTCATGGCGAGCGGGCATCTGGTCGCGCTTTTTTCCGTCGCCGTCGAAATGCTGGCGGCGTGCGGTTTGAGCGAAACGGAAGCTCAAAAAATTCTTTTTCCGCTTTTGAGCAGCACGATTAAAAACCTTTCCGCGCAGACTCCTGCAAAGGCTCTGACCGGAACTTTTGCGCGCGGCGACGCTGAAACTCTCCGGCGGCATCTCGAAACTCTGCGCGAAAACGCTTCGGCGCAAACGCTCGAAATCTACCGGCAACTGGGCTTGCGCTCGCTGCATCTCGCCGAACGGCAGGGCGCGAACGCGGAAAAATTAGCGGAAATGATGAATTTAATGGTAAATGGTGAATGATAAACGGTGAATGGAAGCCGGAAAATGTAAATGTTCATCTACATTTTCGATAAAAATCCGGTTTTACGTTCACCATTCACCATTTACCATTTACCATTAAAAAGGTGTTAGAATAATTATTAAAGATTTTTAATTTTCGGCGAAATTGCAGAAAAATTTATGGCGAAGGAAAAGGACGAATTTCAAAAGGAAAAGCAGGTTTTGCTTGAACATATTCAGAAAAAAGGTTTGCGAAAAACCGCCCAGCGCGATTTGATTTTGGAAATTTTTCTGCGAACCGAAGACCATTTATCGAGCGAAGATTTATACTGGCTGGTGCAGAAGAAAGAGCCGGACATCGGACACACAACCGTTTATCGCACGTTGAAACTTTTAACCGAAGCTGGCTTGGCGCGCGAAGTTCGCTTGGGCGACGGCAGAACTTATTACGAGCATAATTACAATCTCGAACATCACGACCATATGATTTGCACCGAATGCGGCAAGGTTATCGAATTCTTTTCCGCGCAGCTTGAAGCGATGCAGGAAGAAATTGCAACGCAACACGGATTCAAATTAACGCATCACAATATGCGAATTTTGGGCATCTGCGAAGCCTGTCAATCAAAGGAACTGCATAGTTTTGTGGCGAGCGCGCAGCCGCGCGTTAGAGTCGCTTCGGGAAAAGCGGTGAGATAAAATGCAAAATTCAAAGTGCAAAATGCAAAATCGAAGAACGTTTGAATCCGTTTAAATTTCGGAACGCAGGTTTTATTTTGCATTTTGAATTTTGAAGTTTTGAGGTTTTGAATTTTAAATTAGAATTATGGAAACTGAAATTACATTTAATCCTTCGGGACGCAATGGTTTAATCGCCGTTGGAACTTATCTGCTCGACGCGGCAAAACGTCTGGGCGTTGAGATGGAATGCGAGGAACACGGCGGCGAAAACGAAATTTGCGTCGTCAAAGTCACGCAAGGCGCGAACCTGCTTTCTCCGCTGACAAAATTTGAACTTGAATATCTAAACGAAAAACGCAGGCATCACGGAAACCGCGTCGCAAGCCAGGCGAAAATCGAAAGAGAAGGAGAAATCGTCATTATGGTCAAAGAAAAAAAACAGCCGGAAGCGTCGGCTGAAGAAAAAAAGGCGAAAGAATCGCGCAAGGAATTTGAAGAACTTCCGCTTGAAAAAAAGGTCGCTCAATTATTAGAACTTGAATTTATCACGCTCGGCGAAACATTTTCTTTTGTCTTTAATTCGCCGTTTAAAATCGTCGATAAAGTGATGGACGTGATGGCGGAATTCGGTTTGAAAATGGACAGGGAAACGAAAAATGCCAAGCGTCCGGACGAACATAAACAAGCGGAAACCAGCGGCGAAAAGAAAAAAGAACAAAACAAAAAACCGAAAGATTCAGAACCGGCAAGCGGAACAATTTAAATAAGTGAGCGAAAACGCACTCCAGAAAAAACCGGCGGAATCAATCCGCGAAAAGACGCAGTATGCGCTGGCGTTCGGTGTCATTGCGACGATGCTGTTCGCCGTCGGATTTCCAAGTTTTATTATCGTCTTTTTCGCCATCTTCGCCTTTTTCCTCTGGAAAACTTTCGCTTCCGCTTCGCCGAACGGAACGCGCGAAATTTTTGAGTTTTATCTATCCGCCAACGAGATTTTGCGCGACGACGAACGCCGCTGGTTCGGTTTCGAGATTCAGGATGTTATTGGGCGCGGTGAGCGAATCGTGCAGTTGATGAACGGCGCGCCGCCGCTTGTTTATTTCACGCTCGGCGCGCTTTACAATCGCGCGGGCGACCATAAATCGGCAGTTAATCATCTGGCTTTCGTGGTCGAAAATACAAACGCCGACGAGAAAAAATATCTTTACGCCACGCCGGAACTAAAAAGCTACGTTAGAATTTTGCGAAAAATCGAACGCGAACCGGCGGAAGCTCCGCAAACGTCCGCCGCAGTGCGCGCGCTGGAAAGAGCGCGCCGCAATCGCGGCAAAGCAATTCTGGAAGAAAGCCGCAACGCCGTGCAGGAAATGGAAAAGCAAAAGCCCGCGCAGATTGCCGAGCAGAGAAACTCTTTTCCGGCGGAAATTTATAATCAGCGCGAGTCTTTGACCGTAGATGCTGAAAATGGTTCTGCCCGCAGAGATGAATTTATCAAGCACGTTGTCGAGCCTGCGCCGAGCCAGCCCGACCGAAAAAATTTTAGCGAAAACGGAAAGCCGAAGAAGAAAACCGATGGAAATTTCGCGCCGCGCCGCCCGATTTCCGAAGTCCTGCACGATATTTACGACGATAAATAATGCAAAGCGCAAAATGTAAAATGCAAAATGGAAAGCCGATTCTTTATTTTGCACTTTGCATTTTGCATTTTGCACTAAGATTATGTTTTCCGCTGAAATAATCGCCATCGGCTCTGAACTTTTAACGCCCGACAGAACGGATACAAACAGCCTCTGGCTGACCGCCAAACTCAACGAAATCGGTATCGAAGTCAAACTTAAAACCGTTGTTGGCGACGACGAAATGCGGCTTGAAGAAACGATTCGAGACGCGCTGAAACGCTCGGATATTGTGATTTCGACAGGCGGTTTAGGTCCGACCGAAGACGACATTACGCGCGCAGTTTCCGCCCGTGCCGCCGGGCGCAAATTGGTTTATCACACGGAACTCGAAACAGATTTGATTGAGCGTTTCCGACGCTTCAGACGCGAGATGCCGGAAATAAATAAGCGTCAGGCGTTTATTATCGAAGACGCGCGGATTTTGCCGAATCCGAACGGCTCGGCGGTCGGAATGTTGGTCGAACTCGGCGAAAAACTTTTCGTGATTTTGCCGGGTCCGCCGCGCGAAAATCAGCCGATGTTTGAAAATTTTATCTTTCCAAAATTGAAAGAAAAGGCAGGCGAAATTTATGTTAAGCGAAAAATTCTGCGCGTGGCGGGAATCGGCGAATCGGCGGTTGACGAGGCAATCGCGCCGATTTACAGATTATATAAAACGGTTGAAACTTCGATTCTTTTTAACAAGAGCGAAATCGAAATTCAATTGACCACCAAAGCGAAAACGGAAGCCGAAGCCGCAAAAATTCTTAGCGAATTAGCCGCAAAAATTGTCGGGAAACTTGGGCTGGCTGTGTTTGCGGTGAACGGCGAATTGCTGGAAGAAGTTGTCGGCAAATTGTTGAAAGAAACAGGCAAAACGCTGTCGGTCGCGGAAAGCTGCACGGGTGGCTTAATCGGCGAAAGATTAACTGATGTCGTCGGCTCGTCCGCGTATTTTATGCAGGGCGTTGTGGCTTACGCGAACAAAGCGAAAATAAAAACTTTAAATGTCGCGCCGGAAATTATTGAGAAACACGGCGCGGTTTCCTGTGAGGCTGCCGAAGCGATGGCGAAAGGTATGCGCGAGCTTGCCGAAACCGATTACGCGATTTCCGTTACCGGAATTGCCGGACCCGGCGGCGGCACGGCGGAAAAACCGGTCGGCACAATTTTTATCGGCTACGCGGACGAAGCGAAGGTAAAATCTTTTAAAATCATTTTGCCCGGCGACAGGTTTTTGATTCGCTGGCGCGCTAGCCAAGCCGCGCTCGATTACCTGCGCCGGAAAATTCTGCAAATTACTTCAGATTAGCCGTCCAGTTTTGGTGAAATTCAATACCGTGAGGAGAAAAATGCTAAAACATCTGCCAGCCATCATTTTAATTTTTTTATTCGCTTCGGCGTGCGTCAAACCGCAAACCGAAATAAACGCTTCCAATAACAATTCCGGCGCGATGAATTCGAGCGAAATTGTCAATGCGAATACTTCAGACCACAACGCCGGAACAGAATCCGCCAGCAATAATTCAAACGTCAAAACATTTCTCGGCTACATCGGCGGCAAGCGCGTTCAGATAAATTTGACGCGCGATGGCAGCAATCTTTCGGGAACATATTTGTATGAAAAAATCGGCACGGATTTAAAACTTTCCGGCACGATTGACGCAGCGGGAAATTTCACTTTGCAGGAACGGGACGCGGCGGGAAATAAAACCGGCGAGTGGAAAGGAAGCTGGAAAGAAGCGGACGGGCGCGCGACTCTAACCGGAAAATGGAAAGGGGCGAAAGGAAAACCGGAATTAGAATTTTCCGCCGACGAGCAATTGGTCGAATTTACAAACGGCGCGAAACTCGTTACCAAATCCGTGAATGAAATCAGCAAAGCGAAGCATTATGAAATCACCGGCGAATACCCGGAATTAACGGGCGTAAATCCGGCGACGGCGGCGAATTTTAATGAACTCGTCAAAAAAATTGTCGCGGACTCAAACGCTCGATTTAAGGAAAATATTTCCGATTTAACGCCGGAAGATTTGAAACGATTTACCGGCGACGCGGATTTGTATGACGAAGTAACTTACGATGTGATACTGGCGAACGACGATATTATCAGCCTGTTTTTCACCGACGCGAGTTACACGGGCGGCGCGCATCCGAACGCGACCAGCGCGACAATAAATTTCGATTTGAAAAACAATCGTGAACTAAAACTGGCAGACCTGTTCGAGCCGAACGCGAATTATCTGAAAACGATTTCCGATTATTCACTTGCCGATTTGAAACGGCAGTTGCAGAAAAACGATATGCTGAACGACGAGTTTTTGAACGGAGGCGCGAGCGCGAAAGAAGATAATTTCAAAAGCTGGAATCTGACGAAAAAAGGTTTGCAGATAAATTTTGACGCTTATCAAGTCGCGGCTTACGCGGCGGGTCCGCAGACGGTCGTCATTCCGTATGCAAAACTGCAAAATATTTTGCGAAGAGACGGCGCGGCGGCAAAACTGGCAAAATAAAAGTCAACTTGCAATAATATCTGATTTGAGTTTGTGATTTATTAAATTTAATTTTTGGAGAAACAGAATGAAAAATAAATTTCGATTAGCATTTCTGCTGGCGGCTTTTTTAGCAATTTCGGCAGTCGGCGCGTCGGCGCAAAATATGGCGAATACGGTGAAAACTGTCAACGTCAAATTCGCGCCCGGCAGAAATCAGACGACTCTGCGCGGCGCGGCTTCGTATGCGATGAGTTACGTCTATAAATTTAAAGTAAAAAAAGGGCAGACAATTGCCGTCAAAGCCGATTCAAAAGAACCCGAATTAACTTTTTCAGTCTTTTCGCCGAAAGCCGATGCCGACCCGTTGGCTTCGATGGTCAAAGATTGGTCTGGAGAAGCGGCTGATGCGGGAACTTATTCGATTACGCTGGTGATGAATAACGAAAAGGCGAAAAGAGTTCCCTACAATCTTTCAATAAAAATTAGGTAAGAATTTTTGATGCGTCGAATGAAGCGCGTAATGAATTAAACGATTCGTTACGCGCTTAAAATTTGCCGGTAAATCTCCGCGTCAACATTGTCGCCGCTGACGACGGCGCAGATTTTTTATCTTTAAATTTATTTTTGTTTTCCAGAATCGCGCCGGACGCGTTAATAGACGCTTGCGTCGGCGACCAGAGCGGCGCGGCAATATCGAGCCAGCCGAATCCGGCGGTTTTTAGAAAAAATCAGCAAAACCGGATGCAGAAAAATGAGCGCGAGCGCGATGTAACCGGTCCAATTATGAATCTTAAAAATGTTAATGCGAAGATAGGGAAAATGTTTTTTCGCTTTGTAGCGGACGGAAATCAGCAATCCTAAAATGATATTAAACGTCAGCAGCCCGATTGCCAGCAAGCCAAAATAAGTAGATAAATCCAGCGCGGTCATATTAGAATTTTCGCGTTTGCAGATATTTTGGCGTTCTTTTAACGTAAAGTATTCTATGATATTTCAGACGATTTTCTCCATTCCATTTTTTGCCCGCGCGGGCTTGGCGATAATTTATAATTAAAGGTAATCTTTTTCTTCGATTCGCCGTAAAATAATCGAAGGTTAATTTATGAATCATTTTCTTTCTTTTAACGCGCCGAACCGACGACGCGATTCGGCATTTTTTTTATCAAACAAATCGTTTCGCCTCGGTTTGACCTTGGCGATTTTCGTCCTTTTTTCGACGAACATTTTCGCGCAAACCACTAACACGGCAACCGTGCGCGGGCAAGTTTTAGACCAGAACAAGGCAGCGATTGCGGGCGCGAATGTCGTCGTCGTCAACGAATCAACGGGCTTACGGCGCGAAACGCAAACGGGCGAAGGCGGCAACTACACAATCGCCGATTTGCCTTTGACCGGAAAATATAAACTGACCGTCACGAGCGCGAATTTCGCCGCCGGAGAAAAAAGCGGCATTGAATTTAAAGCGGGCGAAGCCGCTTCAATTGATATTGTTCTGTCTCCGCAAATCAGTCAAAATTACGTCACCGTTTTGGGAACTACGGCAGGCGTGCAGTCGGATTCGGCGCAGCTTGGCACAAGGCTCGATTTGCAGAAGATTGACAACACGCCGGTTTTGGGGCGCAAGATAACAAATCTTGTCGGGTTAAATTCAGCCGTGCGTCCCGCGAGAGGGACGGGCGATTTGTTTTTGAATAATTTTTTATTCGTTGCCAACGGCGCGGGACGGCGGCAAACTTCTTTTATTTTGGACGGCAGCACGGGCGACGACGCTTGGGGACGGCAGACGATTTTTACGAATCTGCCGTTTTCGACGATTCAGGAATTTACGGTTTTAACCAATGCCGTTTCCGCCGAATTCGGACGCACGGTGGGCAGCGTCGTCAATGTCGTCACCAAAAGCGGCACGAATAATTTCAGCGGCGACGCGCTTTTTCTCGTTCGTCCGAGCGCGTTTCAGGCTCGCGCTCCGCTTGCTGCCAGCCGCACGCGCGACCGGCTTTTTCAATTAAGCGGCGTGGTTTCGGGTCCGATTATCAAAGACAAAACGCATTTTTTAATCGGCGCGGAAGTTAATCGCCAGCGGCGCGATACGGTAATTTCTTCGCCGCTCGCGCCGGGCGCGTTTGACGGAAAATATAATCAAAATTTATTTTTCGCGCGACTCGACCATCAAATCAACGACAAAAATACTTTAACGGCGCGTTTCAATTTAGAAAGATTTACCGATTCAAATCCGTCGGATGCCGTCGGCGGAAATAATTTGGGAAGCGCGGCGCGCTCCTTTGAGCGCGACACTTACGCCGCGCAACTTTCGGAAACAGCGGTTTTAAGTTCAAGAATTGTCAACCAAGCGCGTTTTGAGTTTCAACTCGGCTCGCCGATCACGCAATTTACGCCGGTCAATCCAAGCACGCAGTTTATCCGTCCGATTTCCGTCGAAGGCGAATCGCGCTCGGCGTTTCTGCAAAATCATCAATACCAGTTTGCAGACACGCTTTCATTAAGTTTCGGCAAGCAAAATATCAAACTTGGCGGCGACGCGGAATTTTCGTCGTCCGGCGGCGACGGGCAGGAATTCGGAAGCGGTTTTGTTCTCGGACAATTTCGCTTTACAAACGCGCGGGCAAGCAATCCAAGCATCCCGACTTCGGCTTTAACCATCGCCGATGCCGCGACTTTTACGCAGAGTTTCGGCAACGCGAGTTATAACGTCCGCGAATGGCTCTACTCGGTTTTCGCGCAGGACGATTGGCGCGTTCGCCGCGATTTAACTTTGAATCTGGGCTTGCGCTACGAGCGTCAAACTTTTACCGACGATAAAAATAATTTCGCGCCGCGACTCGGATTCGCCTACAATTTTTTGGGCGATAATAAAACCGTCGTGCGGGGAAGTTACGGTGTTTATTATTCGGAGGTTCGCGCCAATCTCGGAGCGTCGTTCGCGCTCGCCGGTCCGACCGGAATTTTTACTTTCACCGCCGCGCCCGGACAATTCGGTTTCCCGACATCTTTAAACGCGCTTCCCGCATTTCCGGCGGGCGCGAATTTACCGGCGCGTGATATTGTCATTCGTCCCGGCAGAGCCGGTTATTACAATCAGTTTTTCGACACGTCGAAACTGCGCGGTTACCCGGACAAACTTTTAAATCCAATCACGCAGCAGGCAACGATTGGAATCGAGCGCGATTTGAGCAATAATTTCTTTTTGAAAATTGACTACGTTCGCGCTCATACTTCTAAGATTGACCGCTTGCTTGATTTGAACGCGCCGGGTTCGTTCGTTCCGTTCGTCACCTTGCCGACTGCCACGCGCTCTGTCGCCCAGGCGAATTTGACGCGCCCGATTACGCCTGTTCTTAACGGCTATCGCCGGATTCAAGTCGCCGTCAACGAAGGCATCAGCGATTACAACGGTTTGCAAATCAATCTGGAAAAACGCTTCAGCCGAAATTTTTCGTTCCTGGCAAGCTACACGCTTTCGAAAACGACGAATACGGTCGAGCCGGACGCGAACAACACAGACCCGAACGACGTTAATTCGTTGGGCGAAGCCGAACGCGGTTTGAGTCCTTTGAATCAAAAACATCGTTTCGTTTTAAGCGGTTATTATCAATTGCCGTATCAATTTGCCGTCGGCGGAATCACGACCGCCGCATCTGGCAGACCGTATAATATCACCGCCGGAGTTGACACCAACGGCGATGGCTCAAACGCCGACAGACCTTTTAATACGGCGACCGGAAAATTTTTACAGCGCAACGCAGGGCGCGGATCGCCGACTTACTCAACCGATTTATTCGCCCAAAAATCTTTCGCGCTCGGCGAAAAAACGTATCTCGAATTTCGCGCCGAAGTTTTCAACATTTTCAATCATCGAAACATTTACGGACGCAACAGCAATTACGGCAGCGCGATTTTAGGAACGCCGTCGCCCTTACTCGGCGCGGCAATCGGCGGCATCAACAACGCTGATCCTGATCGGCAAATTCAATTTCAAACGCGAATTCGCTTTTGATTTTTGGGTAAAATTTATGGCGAAGAAATTAACAGGGATAACAGGATGGACAGGGATATTTTTATAAATAGGACTTTCGCTTATGAAAACATATTATTGAAAACAAATGACTCAGCAAAATACTTTTGGTTTTTAAATTGCTAAATTCGGATTTTACATCAAAGCTGTAAGTTTCGTAAATAAAGCAGTTAGCTAAATTTATCAAACTTTTAGCAATTGAAAAATTAATTCACAAGCGAAAGTCCTAATAAAAAATCTTATCCTGTTTATCCTGTTATCCCTGTAAATTTCCTGCTTTTATTTTGCTCGTTTGAAATCAGCAATTTCGCCGTTTTGCGCTGCCTTAAATCTTCAATTTCCGCAAGTCCGGCGGCTTTTAGCTTTTTATTTAGTTCGGGAATATCT
>JBPCRW010000210.1:0-22028 GCA_050996405.1 Pyrinomonadaceae bacterium
CGACTTCGACGCGCGAATCGGATTCGACGGTGCGCTGTGAATAGTTCGCCGTCGCGCCGCATTTGACGCAGATGGCGTGCGTTTTGGTGATAAATTCGGCGATTGATAAAAGCTGCGGCATCGGCTCGAAAGGTTTTCCGGTGTAATCTTGGTCGAGTCCTGCGACGATGACGCGGATTCCGCGATTCGCCAGAAAATTGACGGCGTTCACCAGTTCCATATCGAAAAACTGTCCTTCGTCGATGCCGACGACCTGCGTGTCAGATTTGATATGGTCGAGCATTTCTTTGGCGGACGAAACCGGAACGGAGAGATGTTTCAAACCCGAATGCGAAGCGATTTCTTCAGCCGAATAACGATTGTCGATTTTCGGTTTGAAAACCTGCACCTTTTGCCGCGCGATATTGGCGCGCTTGATGCGCCGAATTAGTTCTTCAGATTTGCCCGAAAACATCGAACCGGCGATGACTTCAATCCAGCCCGCGCCTTCTGTTTGGCGCGTTTTGCGGCGTTCTTCCGTGTTGTCGAACGCAAATTCCTCGACCATAAATGTGAAATAAAAT
Organism: Pyrinomonadaceae bacterium; assembly: GCA_050996405.1. Classification (GTDB taxonomy): domain Bacteria; phylum Acidobacteriota; class Blastocatellia; order Pyrinomonadales; family Pyrinomonadaceae; genus JBPCRW01. The sequence goes on from JBPCRW010000210.1 coordinate 564, forward strand.
TTCCTTTCGTTATGAATTTTTGAAGAAGAAAAGCGTAGCACAACATTGCGCCGAAAGTCTAAAAGGTGAAATTTTCTTCACTAATTGACGCGCGAAGATTTAAAATCAATATATGCCGCTTAAACTTTGCCGACAGTGCAAGCGTCCGTTTCTGGCAAGTCAGGAATTTTGCCCGCGCTGCCCGCGCGTCGAGTGGAATCAGGAATCTCTGGCAAATCTCGGCTGCCTGCTCGCCACCATTTTGCCGCTTTTTGTGATGATTTTATTCTGGCTGTTTTTTCTGCTCGGATTTTTTTACGACATCACAAACTTTTTTGAATAACGACGGAAACGAGAGTTAAGAATTATCCTTTAATTCTCGATTAAATTTCATCTGCCGCTTTGATTATTTAAAATATGCTGCTCGTAAAAACCGTTGTTCTGATTCGTGTTTGACGAATTATCCTGTTTTTGCGCGTTCGTATTTGCCGCCGAATTATCTTCGATTCCGGTGACTAAATATGTTACAGCCTTATCCATCACATTGTGAATTCCGTTTTTGCGCGTGTCGTTGTTGCTGATGATTGAAAACGTGAAAACTTCGCCTTCTTTGTTCGCGGCGTAACCGGCGAGCGAATTAACAAAAGTTATCGTGCCGGTCTTTGCGATAACTTTTCCTTTGACGTTGCCGAAACGCCCGCCGAGCGTGCCGTCCGTTCCGCCGATGGGCAGCGAGTCGGTAAAAACTTTGGCAAAAGGGCTTTGCGCGGCATAAATAAAGGCTTTGGCGAAAACTTCGGGCGTGACGAAATCGATTCTCGATAGTCCCGAACCATCGTGAATTTCAATTTCATCGGTGGCGGCTTTGTGTTCAATCATCCATTTTTTGACAATCGCCGCGCCGACAATATCGTCGCCGCGCACGTTTTGCGGCAATTGAATATTGCCCGGCACTTCGTCGCTGAATTTTTTGCCGACGGTTCGCAGAATCAGTTCGCCGTAAAGATTGATTGAATGTTTGTTCATTTTTTTGACGATTTCGCCTAAGCCCGCGCTTTCGACCGAAGCGAGTTCGACCGACTTTGAAACGTCCAGTTGGTCGGTCGATTTCCAATCGCGCGACTGGATTGTTCCGTCAATCGTGATGCCTTTTTTCTCCAGACTTTCCTTTAAAGTTTTCGCCGCAAGTTCTGCCGGATTATGTATGGAAACGCGCGCGCCGAAATTTTTCGAGCTTCCCCAGATGTAGAAATTATTGTCTTCAAGTCCGCGTTTGATGCCGCCGACTTCGGTATTTTGAGAATTTGCAGACGAATCTTCGCCGACCGCGACATGCAGATAATCGTTTGAGGCTTTTCCGATTCCGTTTTCGACATTCACAAAACCTTCATTTTCGTTGAACGTCAGCGCGGACGCTTCCGCGCCGTAATACCATTGCAACTCGTTCCAAGTCCAGCCGTCGCCGATTGTGTCGCCGCGAAAAAAACTTGCGTCGCCGACGACGTTTCCCTTGATGTGTTTTAAACCCTTTGCCTGTAACTGCGCGACCAGATTTTCGAGCGCGGCGGAATCGAAATCCGGCGCGCCAGTTCCGTAGAGCGTCAAATCGCCGTCGATCGTTCCGTCCGCGCCCAATTGCTTGGCGGCGTAAACGGAAGTTTTCCAGCGGAAATCCGCGCCGAGTTTGTCGAGCGCGACGATTGCCGTCAAGGTTTTTTCGATTGAAGCCGGATTAAAAAGTTTGCGCCCGTCGCGCGAGCAGACAACGCGCCCGTCTTTCAAACTAACGGCGAAAAATCCCCAGCGCGCGTCCGTGTAAGGACTTTCGTCAATTGTCCGGTTGATTTTGTCGCACAACGCCACGTCGTCCGGTCGCTGCGAAACGACGAGCGGATTGGCGAGATTGATGTTCGGCGCGGGAACTTGAAAATCGGCTTCGCCCGAATCGGGAAGAATTATCTGCGGCTGCGGCGAAGACGCGGCGGCATTTTCCGTCGGTTGGTATAAGCGGCAGCTTGAAAAAAATAAAATTGCTGAAAGAAGAAAAAATGCCGAAAAACAGCTTCGGCGCGTGGAAGAATAAAACATCAAATCTATTATGCAACAATAAAATTCAGTTTGTCACACGCAAATCTCTGCCGGTCATCTCCGTCGGTTTTTCGATATTCAAAAGTCCGAGAATTGTCGGCGCGACATCTTCGAGCGCGCCGTCCGCGCGGAGTTTCAAACCGTTCAAATTTTCGTCAATCAGATGAAACGGCACGGGATTTTTCGTATGCGAATTATTTTTTTCGCCCGTTTCCGTGTTAATCATTTCCTCACAGTTTCCGTGGTCTGAAGTGATAATCGCCACGCCGTTCACAGCGCGGATTTTCTGCACGATGCCGCCCAGACAAGTATCGACAAACTGCACGGCTTCGATGGTTTTGTTGAGATTTCCCGAATGCGCCATCAAATCCGGCGCGGCGAGATTGACGATAAAAACGTCGTTTTCTCCGGCTTCCAGCCCGCGAAGGAGTTTGTCCGTAACTTTAAAACAGCCCGTTTCCGGTGGTATTTCATCCGGCGCGATTTTCGGTGATTGGACAATCACGCGCTGCTCGCACGGATGTTCGACCTCTGCGCCGCCGTTGAAAAAATACGTCACGTGCGCGTATTTTTCCGTTTCCGTGACACGGCAATTTAAAACGCCGTTGCGGGCGAAAACCTGCGCCAAAACATTCGATTCTTCTTCCAAAGGAAAGGCGACGGGCAGATTAAATGTGCGGTCGTATTCGACGAGACAGACGGTTTCAATATTCGGTTTGCTGGCGGCGGGCGAATCTTCAAAATCGGAAACCGAAAGAGCTTTGACAAGCTGGCGAATGCGGTCGGCGCGATGATTGAAAAAAATTACCGTGTCGCCGTCTTTGACCGTCGCCACCGGAATGCCGGGCGCGTCTTCCAGAATTATCGGCTGGATAAATTCGTCCGCGATGCCGCGCAAAAAAGAATTGCGAATTGCCGTCACGCCGTCCGCCGTGCGTTCTCCTTCGGCGTGAACGAGCATCGTGTAGGCGCGGGCGGTGCGTTCCCAATTCCGGTCTTTGTCCATCGCGTAATAACGCCCGCAAAGCGTGGCGATTTTTCCCAAACCGATGTCCGCCATTTTAATTTCCGTTGCTTCGACATAGACATCAGCCGTGCGCGGTGGCACATCGCGCCCGTCCAGAATCCCGTGAACGAAAACATCTTTTAATCCGAGTTTTTTCGCCATTCGCAAAAGCGCGAAAAGATGTTCGCTCGACGAATGAACGCCGCCGTCGGAAATCAAACCAATCAAATGCAGCGCGGAATTATTTGTTTTAGCGTGCTGCATCGCGTCTGCCAGAATTTTGTTTTCGGAAAAACTTCTGTCTCTGACGGCTTTGTCAATTTTGTTAAGTTCCGTGTGAACAACGCGCCCCGCGCCGATGCTCATATGTCCGACTTCGGAATTTCCCGAAACGCCTTCCGCCAAACCGACGCGCAAACCCGACGCTTCAAGCAGAGTTTTCGGATATGTTTTCGAGATTTCGTCGTAGTAAGGCGTATGCGCCAGAGCGATGGCGTTTCCTTCGCGGCGCGGCGAATAGCCCCAACCGTCAATAATAATCAGTGCGAGCGGGCGGCGTTTGTCGTTCATATTTTTCTTAAAATTTTTTATAAATGCGGAAGCCCGCTACGCATGTAAGGTTACAAAAGGCACACTTACTTCGTGCGTGTTTCCGCACTGATTCATCTATCAAATAATTCTGTCCGGTTACTTAACTGAAAATTTTCAATACGCATCGGGCGCGGTTTTCTCCATCCACCTTTCGGGAAATCGCAGTGCGGCAAACCCGAATTTTTCATACAAAGTATGCGCGTCTTTCGTCGCCAGAATCCAGCGGCGAAAATTTTGCAAATGAGGATGATTGACGATTGTCTCCATCAGCCATTTGCTTAAACCTTGTCCGCGAAATTCCTTTAAAATAAAAACATCTCCGAGATACGCGAACGTCGCGTAATCGGTCACGACGCGCGCGAAACCAATTTGATTTTCGCCTTTATACACGCCGAAAGGCAAGGAATTTTTTATCGCCAGTTCGGTTTGTTCTCTGGTTCGCGCCGTCGCCCAGTAAGATTCTTTCGCTAAAAATTTGTAAATTGCGTCAATTTGCAAACGATTACGGTCGGTGCTGATGGTAAATTCGCCGTTTTGCCATTCGTGATTTTGATTCATTAAATATGACGCTCTTGATTTTCAGATGTTAATGCTTGGAAATAATCTCTAAAAATTATCCTTTGAAAATCCGAATTTTTCAACGACGCTTTGCGCCGCTTCTTCGGCGATCAGATTCGTATTGTTAATTCTCAAATAGTTTTTGTCTCGAAAAAAATCTCTGTCACCCGAATTTAGTTGATGTTTTTCACTTGCTAAAAGATTCGCTTTTGATTTTTCAACGTCGCGCTTCGGAATTTTTTGCGCGAGTCTAAATTCCGTTTCATTGCGTTTTAATCTTTCCGCCAAACTCGCTTCGAGTTCGACAAAATAAATATCCGCGCTCTTTTCACGAAAAACAGCACAGATTTTCTCGATGTATTCCGTGTCGGATTCGAGGTCAAACGCCCAGACGAATGTAAAAATCAAGCTGCTCAAATTGCTCGCCGCGACTTCTTCAAAAATACGCCGCCGAAATTCCGCGACGAGTTGATGAAACTGCGGTTCGCCGAAATCGAAAAAATTCAAAACTAAATCAATCGTCAGATGATTATGAAAAAGTTTCAGTCCGGTTAATTTCGCCAGTTCAAAACCGACGGTCATTTTACCAATTAATCCGCCCGCGTTCGGCGTTCAAAAAATTAACGCTTTGGTTCTTGATTCCGAGTTTTTAAACAGCTTCTCGGCAGGCGAAACGAAATTTTAATTAACCTCGCCGTCAACTCGGCGCGATAGCTCGTTTTTTTTGGTCTCAAACGAGAAAACTTGGTAAAACGGAAATTGTTTTATATCATAACCTGGCGAAAAAGTCCGTATTTGTCGGAGCGGAATCTGATGCGTGTTTTGATTGTCTATGATGGCTCGGTTGAAAGAGCAGCCGAAGTTCATAAATTAAGGCAGGAATTATTTATCAAAAATAATTCAAGTGACATAGCTGCTTTTAACACAGTCTGGTTGCTATGAAATAATGCCCTGTTTGCAAAACTAATTATACTGACGACGGCTTGAATTTCTGCTTAAAAGACGGCGCGGATTTGATTTTACTGCCGGATTCGCAGGCGACGCGGCAAATGCCGTTCGACCGGATAAAGGCGGATTTGCCAATCGTTCAATCAAACCCGACAATTATTTCCGCTGGAAGATTGCCAGAGAAATTATGTAAATATCGGCGGGTGGCGCGGTCGCTGGTGCATGATTTCCTACGCGGGCGAAACCGGCTGGGCGTTTGATGCGTTTTTAAGCTACTAAAAATCTGAAATGAAAATTAAATTTTACGCGACGGGCGGAACGATTGACAAGGTTTATTTCGACGCGAAAAGCGAATATCAAGTCGGCGCGCCGCAGGTCGAAGAAATATTGAAAGATTCAAACGTCGCTTTCGATTACGAGGTCGAATCCGTTTTGCAGAAAGACAGTCTCGAAATGACGGGCGCGGACCGCCGCGCGATTCGTGAAATTATCAAAAAAGAAATTTGCGACAAAATTATTATCACGCACGGCACGGACACGATGGTCGAGACGGCTAAATTTTTGATTGAAATCGAAAATAAAACCATCGTTTTTACGGGCGCGATGGAGCCTGCGCGCTCACGCTACACGGACGCGACATTCAACGTCGGCTGCGCTATCGGCGCGGTTCAAACGCTTGCAAACGGGGTTTATATTGCGATGAACGGGCGCATTTACGAAGCCGACAAAGTGCGTAAAAATTACGACGCGAAACGTTTTGAATCAATTTCTTAGAATTCCTTCAAAAATTGAAAATGATTTAAAAAACTAATCCAAAAATTCGCGCATCCAGATTTCAAAATTCAGCAATTGGAAAACTTGCAGATTGTAATCTTCGCGCCCCGAATCGTTTAAATCTATAATCCGTTTCACTTCCTGATAATCAAAAATTCCGCGTCGCCGGACAGTTTCTTCGGACAATAAATCTTGAATCATCGGTTTCAAACTCGTGCGAATCCAAGAGCGCACGGGCGCGGAAAAACCGGCTTTTTTGCGCCAGACGATTTCTTTCGGCAAAAGCGTTTCCGCCGCTTTTTTTAAAATATATTTTCGTTTTAAACCTTTGATTTTCAGCGTCGTCGGAATTTTTTCCGAGAGCGTGACGAGTTCGTGATTTAAAAAAGGAACACGCGCTTCGAGGTTTGCCGCCATCGAAGTTTTATCCGTCGTATCCAAATTTAAAGCGGGCATAAACGTTTTAAAATCCACATACAAAAGACGATTAAGCGGCGAAGCGTTGCGGCATTTCGCAAAAAATTCGCGGTGATAATGATAAGCATCGAAACGTTTCATCTCGCCGCGTAAATCTTTGGAATAAATCTGCGATTTCATTTCGTCTGAAAAATAAGTTCCGAATCCGAGATAGCGATTTTCAAGATCCGCGCCCGCGCTCCGCGCAAATTTTTTCGCGTTTCTCAAAGGCGCGGTCAATTTTCCGCGCACGCCGCCGTAAAGCATTTTATCAATCGTTTTCATCAAAGGTTTTCGCACTGCCGAAGGAATAAAATCCGTTACTCCGGCAATCCGCATCGCCGCCTGTCGCGGATAACCCGCGAAAATTTCGTCGCCGCCCATTCCCGAAAGCATCACTTTTTGCGTCGCCCGCGCCTGCTCAGAAATCAAAAAAGACGGAATCGCCATATCAATTATTGGCGCGTCCATTTGATAAACGAGTTTCGGCAAAAGCGCGGTTAAATCGGGCGTTAAAAGCGTTTCGTGATAATCAATCGGCAGTAATTCCGCAACTTTGCGCGACCATTTAACGTCGTCGGGAATAATATCGTAGTTCAAATCTTCGGCGGAAATTCCGGTCGTGTAAGTCGAAACTTTCGACTTGTATTTTGTCATCAGCGCGACGATAACGGAAGAATCAACGCCACCCGACAAAAACGCGCCGAGCGGCACGTCCGCAATCATTTCCATTTGCACAACTTTATCGAGCGTTTCCAAAATCTGCTCGCGCCAGAAATTTTCGTCCGCGCGTTTTTCTTCGCGGTCAAAATTCAAATCCCACCATTCTTTAATAAAAATTTCACCTCGTTTCCAGATGAGAAAATGCGCGGGCGCAAGCTGAAAAATATTTTTAAAAAGCGTGTGCGGCGGAACTGTCCACAAAAAAGTTAAGAATTGATTCAGTCCTTCCAAATCAAGTTCCGGTTTAATTAAGTGCGACGCGAGAATCGCTTTAATCTCCGACGCGAAAATTATTTGATTTCCGATTCGCGCGTAATAAAGCGGCTTGATTCCGGCGCGGTCACGAACTAACGTGAGAGTTTTTTCCCGAAAATCCCAAACGGCAAACGCAAACATTCCGTTTAGTTTTTCCAAACAATCCGTATTCCATTCCGCAAAAGCGTTCGCCAAAACTTCCGTGTCGCAATCGGTTTTAAATTTATAACCTTTCGCTTCGAGTTCTTTTTTTATTTCGAGGTAATTATAAATTTCTCCGTTGTAGGTTAAAACAAAACGCCCATCGGCGGAAAAAAACGGCTGATGTCCGGCGGAAGAAACGTCAATAATCGAAAGCCTGCGATGTCCGAGACAAGTTTTTAAATTTTCGCTGACAAAATTTTGCAAAACAAAAATGCCTTCGTCGTCGCGCCCGCGATGTTCGATTGCGTCGAGCATCCGGCGAATTCGTTGTTCGGGATTTGGTGAAATTAAACCGGCGATTCCGCACATTTCAATTTAGGATACAGGATTTTTTTCCAAAATGTTTTTATAGATTTCTAAAAATTCCCGCGCGATATTTTCCGGCAAAAGCGTTTTGCCAAACTCTAAATTATGCTTGCTCATCGCTTCGCGCAAATTTTTATTTTCAACAAGTTCGATAATTTTTCCGGCGATGCTTTCCGGTTCTTGCGTCGAGAATAAACAATTTTCCGGCTCGCGCAAATAATCGCCTGCGGCGCGAACTCTCGTCGTCACAATCGGCAGACCGGCGGCGACCGCTTTAAATAAAACGTTTGGAAAACCTTCGGCGTGGCGCGTCGGAAAAACAAAAATATCCGAATTTAAAAAATATTTTGTTACTTCGGTTTCGGGAATATAGCCGGTAAATTTTATGTTTTCAGATAAGTTTAATTTCTTCGTTTTTCTTTCCGCGTCGGCGCGCGTTTCGCCTTCGCCGACGCAGTTTAAAATAAAATCAAAACCATTTTCTTTTAAAATCGAGCAGGCGCGAATCGTTTCCAATAAACCCTTCGCCGGAATAAAACGCGACACGAAAAGCAATTGAAAAACATCACACTTTTCTTTTTGAACGCGCGAAAAATCTGCGGGCAAATTTTCGGCAATCGTCACCGCGTTTTTGACGGAAAAGAATTTCCGCTCGTCAAAACCCGCCTGCAAAAAGTTTGATTTTTCCTCTGCGGTATGAACGCCGAAACCGTCCACGCGCTTTTTCAAATCGTTTCTTAAAGCCGCGACGAAAGGATTTTGGCTTTCGAGAAATTTCGCTTCCGAACCGTGAATTTTCAAAAAAATTTTCGCCTTTTTAGGCTTCATCAGACGGAGCGAAACCGCGTCGCGCAACAGCGTTTTCAAATCAAAAGCCGTGTTCAGATGAATTATATCGAAATTTTCCTTTTGCAAAATTTTTCTGAAACGCAGAGCCGTTTTGATGACGCGCCGGATGCGTTCAAAAAACGGAGTCGGTTTTTCTTTATCGCCGTAAACATAAGTTTCTTCAACGATTTCCGCGCCCGTTTTTTGCAACGCTTCGACAAATGGCGGCTCGCTCGAAGCAGGTCCGCCCCACGAATCTCTGGCGGGCATTCCGATAAGAATTTTCATTCGCTCAAAATTTTCTCGTAAAGTTTTTTCAATTCTTGAAGATGCGCCTCGATGCTGAAATTTCCGACTGCAAACTTGTATGCGCGATTTGCCAAATCTTTTCTCACAGAATCGTTTTTCAATAATTTCAAAGTTTTTTCCGCAAGTTCGCCGGCGTTTTGAACTTCAAAAACTTCCGCATATTTTCCGTTGCTCGACGCTTCTAAAAGCGGTTCGATATTGGAAACAATCATCGGAACTTTGGCGAGCATCGCTTCGGCGACGGCGACGGGCAAGCCTTCGTGAAACGACGAAAATATAAATAAATCGAGCGCGTCCAAAATATCCGGCACGTCGGTTCTCGCGCCGAGAAAATGAACTCTGTCGGCGATATTATTTTCTTTACAAAAACGCACGCAGGCGGCAAATTTTTCTTCCGCGCCCGCTTCGATTCGTCCGGCGAAAACACAATGCGCGTTTTCGATTTCGGCAAAAACTCCTCGCAAAGATTTGCAAATAGTCAGTTGGTCTTTGCGCGGTTCGCGGTAAAAATTTCCAATCATTCCGACGAGCAAAACGCTTTCGTCTAAACCTAGCTCTTTCTTTAAATTTTTTCCCGAAGGTTTGAGGCGTTTTTCGTCCGCGCCGTTATAAATCACCGTGAAATTTTTAGTGTCGAATTCATCAACCTGCGCGTGCCATTTTTTCAAACCTTTACTTACAACAATATTCGCGTTCATTCGCGGAATCAGAAAATTGAGCGCGTTTTTATTTTTCCAATCGTAAAACGTGCCGCCCTGAAAACTCAAAACTTTTTTGACGCGCAAACCGAGCGTGGCGAGATACAGATGAATTCCTTCGACCGCCTGATAACCCTGCACAATTTCGATTTTTCTTTCTTCAATAATTTTCCGCAAATTTCTGACCAGCAGAAAATCAATCGGCAGGCGGCGTTTCAGTTTAATAAAATCCGCGCCTGAATTGCGAAAATCTTCTTCCAGCGCGCCGCCCCGCGCGGTGACAAAAGTTAAATCCATTCGCGCGTTGCGGCAAACATCCAGCGCGATTGTTTCCGCGCCGCCGCGATTGGTTGAATCGAGAAAATGCAAAACTCTCATTTCATTTATCGTTTATCATTTAACATTTATCGCTTCCGCTTTCGCGTTAAAAAATTTCCGTTTGAGAAAGTTCCTGATAAATGATAAATGATAAATGATGAATGTCTCCGTTCTCGTTCCGTCATACAATCACGCGCCTTTTGTCGAACAAACCTTGCGTTCGATTTTCGCGCAAACCTCGCCGCCGGAAAAATTGATTGTAATTGACGACGGCTCGAAAGACGAATCGGCTGAAATAATTGAAAAAGTTTTGCGCGATTGCCCGTTCGATTTTGAATTTATAAAACGCGAAAATCGCGGGCTGTGCGCGACGCTTAACGAAGGTTTTGCGAAAACGAGCGGCGATTTTTTCGCCTATCTCGGTTCGGATGATGTGTGGCTGCCGGATTTTTTGGAACGCCGCGTTAAACTTTTGGAATCGCGCCCTAAGACAGTTTTAGCGTTTGGACATTCTTATTTAATTGACGAAGAAAATAACATTATCGATTCGACCGAAAATTGGACGGATTACGCGAGCGGCGATATACTGCCGATGCTTTTGCGCGGAATAATTTTTTTGAGTCCGAGCGTCGTCTATCGCCGCGCCGCGCTCGCCAAACACGGTTGGAACGAAAATTCGATTCTCGAAGATTACGAGTTATACTTAAAACTTTCCGGCGCGGGCGGAGAATTTGCTTTTGATAAAACGATTTCGTGCGCGTGGCGGCAGCACGGCTCAAACGTCAGCGGCGATTTTCCGCTGATGCTCGCCGAATGGATTGCGGCGCAAAATCGCGCTGCCGGTTATCTGAAAATTTCGCGCGGCGAACTTGATAAAATTCAGACCGAGTTGAAATTTAATTCCGCGTTTGACTACATCCGGCACGGAAAAAAACGTGAAGCGTTTAAGTTGGCGCGCGAAAATTTTCACGGCGCGAAATCGCTGAAACAGGTTAGTAAAATGTTTCTCCGGTTTATTGTTCCGCAAAAGTTTTTTCAATGGAATCGCCGCCGAAAGCAAAGAGATGCGATTAAAAATTACGGAAAATTAAAACTCGATTTATAGATGCCGGAAATCGCAAAAATTAAATCGGGCGAGATGGTAAATCTCAACTCGAAAGATTTTTGGATTTACCGCGAATCACTTTATTTTCCGACTTTGCGCGACGAAAAGTTTGCTGCGAATTTGCGGATTTAATTTAGGAAAAAATTATGAATTTAGATATAGAATTTGAAAAAAGAAAACCCTGGATTACAAGATTCGAGATAAATAAAATCTCTTACGGCGGCTCGTTCGACGCGCTTAATGACGCGCGGCTAACGCAATTCTTCGAATGTTTTCCGCAGGCTGAAACCATTTTGGAACTCGGTTCGCTCGAAGGCGGACACAGTTTCGGGCTGGCGAAAAATCCGCGCGTGAAAACAGTTACGGCAATCGAGGCGCGGGCGGCAAATCTTAAAAAAGCAAGATTTATCAAAGACGTTATCGGCGATGAAAAAGTAAAATTTGTCGAGGCTGATTTGCAAAAAACAAATTTAGCGGACTTCGGTAAATTCGATGCGATTTTTTGTTCGGGATTGCTTTATCATTTACCGAAACCATGGGAACTGCTTAATCAATTTAATAAAATCAGTTCAAATGTTTTTATCTGGACACAATATGCGGGCGAAGAAGAAGCGGAAAAAATAGTTGAAGGTTACAGAGGTAAATGGTATCAGGAAAGCGGTTGGAGCGACCCGTTGAGTGGAGTGTCAGAAAAATCTTTCTGGTTGAGTTTAGGTTCTCTGGTCGAGATTTTAACGGACAATGAATTCAAAAACCTAAAAATAATCGATAAAAATCCGCATCATCCGCATGGTCGGGCAATCACTTTCGCGGCTTCAACTTCAAAAATAGATTAAATGAAAGTTTTGCTGAAGAAAATCAGACGCGCCCGCGAAATTCGGCTGAAACGAGGCTGGCACGGCGTTTTTCAGCATCTCAAACAAATTAAACGCATCTTGCGCGAACGCGGAAAATATCGGCGTTATATTAAGAAATTTGAATTTTTGATGGTTGCCGACCGGCGGAAAATTTTACAAAACATCGAAAATTTTTCTTATAAACCTTTAATTTCAGTTGTGATGCCGGTCTATAACGTCGAAGAAAAATGGCTTCGGTTATGTATCGAATCGGTGACGAAACAAATTTACACGAATTGGGAATTTTGTATTGCCGACGACGCTTCGCCGTCGCCGCGCGTCCGCGAAATTTTAGAGGAATACGCCGCCGAAGATTCGCGTTTTAAAATCGTTTTCCGCGAAACAAATGGACATATTTCCGCCGCATCAAATTCCGCGCTTGAATTAGCAACCGGCGATTTTGTCGCGCTTTTAGACCACGACGACGAACTGCGCGAAACCGCGCTCTATCACGTCGCAAAGGAAATTAACGGGCATCCTGAAACCGAAATGATTTACAGCGACGAGGATTTAATTGACGAGCGCGGACGGCGTTCTCTGCCGAAATTCAAACCCGATTGGAGTCCTGATTTTTTTTATTCGCTCAATCTCATCACGCATCTTTCGGTTTATCGAACGGCGATTTTACGAAAAATCGGCGGCTTTCGGCTTGGAACGGAAGGCAGCCAGGATTACGATTTGGCTCTGCGCGTGACGGAGGAAATCTCCGCCGAAAATATCCGGCATATTCCGCGTATTCTGTATCATTGGCGGGCGATTCAAGGCTCGGTCGCGTTTGATGCCGGAGAAAAACCCTACGCGCACAACCGCGCGAAACAGGCGATTCGTGAACATTTCGAGCGCGAAAAAATCGCCGCAAAAGTTACGAACGGTTATTCGCATCTGCATCGCGCCGTTTATGAAATTCCCGAAAAAACTTTTATCAGTATTATTTTATTTGCCGAAAATTCCGCGCGAAGCGAAAAGATTTTGGCAAAAATCGCTAATAAAAATATTGAGATAATCGCTGTCGGAAAAAAAACGATAAATTTTCCGCGAGTAAAATTTATCGAAATGCGAAAAACGATTGCCGAATCCTTGAACCGCGCCGCAGCAGAATCGAAAGGCGACGTTTTGATTTTTCTTGACGCGGATATTGAACCTTTAAACGAAAATTGGGCGAGAGAATTGGCAAGTTTCGCAATGCAAAAGGAAATCGGCGCGGTCGGCGGAAAAGTTTTGAACGCGGATAAAAGTATCAGAAACGCGGGAATAATTCTCGGCATAAACGGCGCGGTCGGATTCGCGCACCGGAATTTTCCGGCGGATGTCACGGGAGATTTTTTGCGGGCGGTGGTCATCAATAATTTTTCAGCCGTTTCGGGCGCGTTTGCGGTGCGGCGCGAGATTTTCGGCGGCGGTTTTGACGCGGAAAATTTTCCGAACGGACTTTTTGAAATTGATTTTTGTCTGCGTTTACGAGAACAGAATTTGAGAAACGTTTTTACGCCGTATGCCGAGTTTCTGCAAACGACGGAATCCGCGACGGAAAAAGTTTTGCGAAAAAACTCGGCGGAAGTTTCACGTTTTAAGGAAAAATGGAAAAGCGTTTTAGAATGTGACCCGTTTTACAATCCGAATTTTTCGCTCACGGGAGAAACTTTTTCGATTTCTCGCGCGCCGCGAATCAGCAAATTTTGAAAAACTATTTCTGCAAAATTTTGGCGACCGTCTTTTGCCGAAAATCGAAAATGTAATCGAGTTCGCGGCGCGCAAACCAATGCGCTAAATCGCCGAGCGGTTCGAGCGGCAAACGATAACGAACTTCGTCTTCAATCAAAGTTTTATTCGTTTCGAGTTCGGTAAAAGTATGACGATGAAGCCATTGTTTATACGGGCTTTTCAGAGCTTCGTCAACAAATTCAAACGGCGGATTCCAGACGGAAATTATAGTTTTCCAGGTCAGCGGAAATCCGCGCAGTTTCAATTTGTAATCAATCAGCGCGCCTTTTTTTATGTCAATCGGCGATGTCGTGTTGATGATTTTAAAATTTAGTTCGGGCGGCGTGATGCATTCGAGATTTCCGGCATCGGCGAAAAACGCGAAAACCTTTTCAATCGTCGTGTCGAGCGTCAGGCTGCGCTTTAAAATATGCTCGGACATAAAAGATATTCTGGAAAAATCTGCCTTTAATCGTTAATGTTGTCGCGTTTGTTTTTCAGTGCGTTCTGCACCTGTGGCGGCAGAGTCGAAAAGAATTTCAAGCCGGTTTTCTGTTCAATGTCGCCGACAGTCGTGCGATAAGTTTGCCAGTCGGCATTTTTAATTCCTTTGACGTTCGGCATATCAACGGCAATCACGCGCGCGTTTTCGTTGACGGCGGAAATGCTTGAACCGGACGGAACGGCGATTGCGATTTTCCAGTCGTTGGTCGGAATCGTCACTTTATTTTTCAGTTTTCCCTTTTCGCCGTAAACTCCGGCGTAAATATAAACGTCCGCGCCGCGCGTCACTAATGTCCGCAAATATCCTTCAAGTTTTTCCCAAGGTCCGCGATTTAAATCCGGCGTTTGCGGTGTCATATTCGTCATCACAAACGTTGAAGCCATTGATTCAGGAGTGCCGTCTCGGTCGGCGTTCGGGCAAAGATGACCTCTATCATAATGGGTATATTTGTAATCGTCCGGCACAACTCGCTCCCATCCATCAGGCAGACGGTCATCGGGGCGAAACGAATCCTGTCGCTGCAAATCACTCATATCGGCTTTGACGACGCGCCACGCTACCCAGTTTGGAATCGCGCGCGAACGATTGTAGGAAATTACCATAAAATTATTGACGAGCAGATAATTATTCGGGTCTGAAACGCCCGCGTTTGAAGGATTGCCGAGCGCGAGATAAACTCTTTCCGCTTCGGCTGGGGTCGTCGGTTGTCTCGGTAAATTCGGATTACCCGTCGGATTGCCGATGTTTGTGTTATCAGTTTCTCCGCGTAATCGGTCGTAGATATTTCTGCCCGCCCACAAACAGAAAATCGCCAGCAAAACGACAATTACTAAAGCGATTATGCCGCCGATGACAGCTTTGTTTTTCATAAATTTCCCAAACTTTTCCCGAACATTTTAGCACAATGGAAAAAGGTTAATGCGGTTTTAGCGGAATTTACGTTAAAATAAAATCTTATGCCTGAGAAAATTCATCTGCTTGATTTATCGCCGACGGAGATTGCCGCGTTTATCGAAGCGCGAGGCGAGCCGAAATATCGCGCGCGGCAGATTTTTCGGCAGCTTCACGAACGTCGTCTGCAATCATTTGCGGAGATGACGGATTTGCCGAAAACTTTGCGCGAAAAATTAAATGAAACGGCGAAAATTTCAACTTTGAAAGTCGAATCGCGCTACGTTTCCGAAGATGGAACGCGCCGTTTCCTGATGAAAACGCGCGATAATCTTCCGGTCGAAACCGTTTTTATTCCTACGAACGCGCGTGACACGATTTGTTTTTCGTCGCAGTCGGGCTGCCCTCTGCAATGCGATTTTTGTCTGACGGCGAAACTTGGGCTTTTGCGAAATCTGACGGCGGGCGAAATCGTCGAGCAAGTTATTATTGTTCTCAACGACGTTTATGGAACGGGCTTGGACGCGCCGCACGGAACAAATTTAGTGGCGATGGGCGCGGGCGAACCTTTTTTGAATTTCGAAAATTTAATTAAGGCTCTGGAAATTATGGGCGACGAACGAGGTCTGTTTATCGTGCCGAATCGCGTGACGGTTTCGACCGCCGGAATCGTCCCAAAAATTTACGAATTTGCAAAACTTGAAAAACGTCCGCATCTGGCGATTTCTTTGAGCGCGCCGGATGATAAATTGCGCGACAAATTGATGCCGATAAACCGGCGTTGGAATCTCGAAGAACTTTTGACGGCGGCGAAGGAATTTGAAAAATCTCTGCGAAACGGCGAGCGTTTTACGTTTGAATATGTTCTGCTCGGCGGTGTCAACGATTCGGAAGAAACGGCGCGGGAACTGGCGAATCTTTTGAATCGTCACGGTTTGGAAAAAGTGAAAATCAATTTGATTCCACACAACGCGGCGGAAGGTTTAGATTATCATCCGGCGGATTCGGCGCAGGTCGAAAAATTCAAAAGAATTTTGGAATCGAAGGGAGTTTCAGCTTACGTCCGCCGCCCGCGCGGGCGCGACATTTACGCCGCCTGCGGGCAACTGGCGGCAAAAACTTCTCCGAATTCGCTGCGGATTTCTTAAATTACAAAAATAAAATCAATGACAAAAAAAATTTTATTCGCGTTAATTTTTTCGTTCGTTTTTATGACGGCGGCGAACGCGCAATCATTAAGCGGTTCAATTGGAAACGGCATTATCCGGCGCGGCGGCGCGGCAAAAGCGACAGTTGTTTTAAATATTCCCAACGGAGTTCACACAAATTCGAGCCGCCCGAACAGCGAATATTCCGTTCCGACAAGCGTGAAAATCAGCAGCGCGGGTGTTAAATTGGGAACGGTGATGTATCCGCGCGGGAAGAATAAAAAATTCGAGTTTTCCGACGAGCCTCTGAATGTCTATGAACACCGCGCGGCGTTTTATTTTATCATCGCCGTGCCGAAAAATTATAAAGGAAACATAATTAAAGTCAGCGCGATTATTGATTATCAGGCTTGCACTACGGAAGTTTGCTATCCGCCGAAAAAACAGGAAATAGTTTTAACCGCCAAAGTCAGATAAAATCTTTCCGTCAAACATTTTTTCTGCCGATAACCGACAGCAGTCTGCCGGTTTTTCCGTAGAGTTTTCTATCTTGCCGATACGAAAAAAATAAATCGTTACGCTGAATTGTACAGAGCGGCGCGACGAAAATATTTTCGGGTAAAACACCCGATTTTAAAAGCTGTTCCTTGTTTGCAAGATGCAAATCTACAAAAGCGTGACCGGCGCGAGTCGGCGTAAAAAGATGTTCTGAATCTGGAAAATTTTCACGAAAAGCGTCAATCACGTCCTGCCCGATTTCGTAATCGCAAATCGCCGCCGCGCCGATTGCCGCCGTTAAATTTTTTGCATCAGTTCCAAATTCCGCGCGCATTTTTTCGATTGTTTTACGGGCGATTGATTGAACAGTTCCGCGCCAGCCCGCGTGAATTGCCGCAAACGATTTTGTTCGAGCATCGCCCAACAGAACCGGAACACAATCGGCGGTTTTCACGCCGACCAAAACGTTTTGCAAACGGGAAATCAGCGCGTCAAATTTTCCGTCCGCGTCAATGTCGGAAATCTCGCGCACGGTTTTCACATCCGCGCCGTGAATTTGCCACGCGGTCGCTATTTGAAAATCACCGTCAAACGCCTGCAAAAACCGACGGCGATTTTCCGCGATATTTTCCGGCGAATCAATATCGAAACCTGACAAATTTAAAGAATTTTTTGGAAAATCGCTGACACCGCCGAACCTGGTTGAAAAACCGTTGACAAAACCTTTTTCTTCGAGAGCGCGACAAACTAAAACTTTTACCGCGCCGGATTCACGCCAGTAAAACCCGTTTTCTGTTAAAATCTTTTCTTCAGACTTTGGACTCTGGACTTTGGACTCTGGACTAATGATTCTATCAGTTGGCACAGACATAATCGAAGTTTATCGAATCCGCGAAACGTTGGAAAGAACGCCGCGCTTTATTGAGCGTGTTTTCACGCCAAAAGAACGCGCTTACTGCGAAGCGAAAGGCGCGGCTTCGTTTCAATCCTACGCCGCGCGTTTCGCTGCTAAAGAAGCGTTTTTAAAAGCTCTGCGAACGGGCTGGCGCGGAAAAATCACGTGGCACGACATCGAAATTTTTAATGACGAATTCGGCGCGCCTTTTCTGGAAATCAAAGGCGCGGCGCGGGAAATTTTAGAATCCTTCGGCGCGAATAAAATCCATCTTTCAATGTCGCACACGACCGAACACGCGACGGCGATAGTTATTTTGGAAAAGATTTAGGTTTTTTGATTCTATCGAGATATTTGTAATCGGAAACTGACAAAGAAGTTCTTTGGCAAATGTTGGTTTGCAAATCGTTTTCATCTCCGTAAGCATAAACCAGATACTTTTTTCCAATCTCAAAAATATAACCACAGTCACCGTTACCTAAACCTGTTTGTATAATCAGTTCCTGAAATGAATGATTTTTCCAAGACTTTTCAACTTTGAATTTCACCGAAACATAAAAGTTTTTAGGATTTTTATTTATTTCGGTTGCCTCTCCGTAGAAAACGGCAACGGATTGTTTGTAGGCTTTAAATATTTGACTTTTTACAGATAAATTTTTTAACGGCAATTCGCAAGTGCAAGCAAAATTTTTGCTTGCACTGAAAGCGAAAAAGTAGAAAACAATTATAAGAAAAATAGAAAATTTCATTTATCGATTCTCTCTTTCCGAAGGCAAAACCGGTCTTGAAGCATCGGGGTTATCGGGCGAAGTGTGCAGGTGAACAATTTTCCAGTCTTTGCCAATCAAGCGAAAAATCAAAGTCATTCTGCCCGACGCGGATTCGAGTTTTCCTTTGTATTCCTGCTGCTGTTTCCATTTGCAGGTCGCATACGCCGCGTCTTTGCCGAGCATTTCAATTCGCAGTCCGGTGATGTCGAGCGAAACATTTTTCGTGTCGGCGTAGAGCGATTCGCGGTTTTTTTTCATATTTTCCCAACCGATGGTCGCCGAGCCGTTGTTGTTGAAAAACAAAATGCGGTCGTTGTTGTCATAAACGCTCATTACTTTATTCGTGTCAACCTGTTTGATGCCTTCGACGAGCCGGTTAAAAACCGCTTCGACATCTTTTTTCGGGTCGGGGCGAACGATAATCGGTTTGTTGGTTTTTTGCGCCAACGCCGCAGATGCGAAAGTTAAAATTACAAATAAAATAATCGCGGAATTTTTCATTTTCATAAATCCTCACAAAGAAAATTCGGTCAACAAAATTCTATAATTGAAAAACACTCGACTGCAACCGGATAGCCGCAAATCGCAGAGAAACCAAAAATTAACTTGACAGTTATCCCGCCGCAAGATTAGTTTTATTTACGCTCTAACTTTCTGCGGAGGCGCATCTTGTCCGGTGATGGGCGCGGTCTTCAAAACCGTTTGTGAGTTTGTGAGAGCAAACTTGGGTTGGTTCGACTCCGACACGCCTCCGCCAATTTGATTTTGGATTTTAGATTTTAGATTTTGGATTGAAGAATATCGTTAAGATGGATGAAAACGAGTTCAAAAATCGAACAAAAAATATCTCTTTGCGAATAATTCGGCTTATTGAAACTCTACCGAATAAAACGAGCGCGAATGTGATTGGAAAGCAGCTTTTGCGCTCGGCAACTTCGGTTGGCGCGAATTATCGTGCGGCTTGCCGCGCAAAATCATCGGCGGATTTGATAAATAAACTTTCGATTGTTGAAGAAGAATCCGATGAAAGTTTATACTGGCTTGAAATTTTAGAAGAATCGGGTCTAGTTTCAACAACAAAACTCGTCGAATTGAAAAAAGATATGAACGAAATTGTTTCGATGATTGTCGCCTCTATTAAAACGCTGCGTTCCAAACAATCACGAATCCAAAATCCAAAATCTAAAATCTAAAATAAATATGATTGACTGGATTGCGCTCAATATGACTCCGCGAATTGGACCTCGCGCGGCGACAAAACTTTTAGAAAAATTCGGCTCGGCGGAAAATGTTTTTCACGCAACGCGGACGGATTTAGAATCTCTGCGGCTCAAACCAGACACAATCGAAAGCATCTTAAAAAAAGAGTTTCACGAAAAAGCGAAAGATGAATTAACAAAAGTCCGCGAGATTGGCGGCGACGTTTTGATTCTCGACGACGGAAGTTATCCGTATTTGCTGCGCGAAATCGCAGACCCGCCGATTACGCTTTATGTGAAAGGCGATTGGCAATCGTGTTTTGACGCGCCGTGCGTCGGCATTGTCGGTTCGCGCCGCTGCTCGACTTACGGCGAAAACGCGAGTTTAATGTTGTCGCGCGATTTGGCGAAACGCGGAATTTGCATTATTTCAGGTTTAGCGCGGGGAATCGATACGGCAGCGCACAAAGGCGCGATTGAAGCTAAGGGAAAAACCATTGCTGTTTTAGGAACGGGAATCGGGCAGGTTTATCCGAAAGAAAACGCGAAACTGGTTGATAAAATTTTGGATTCGGGCGGCGCGATTGTGTCACAATTCCCACTCGAAACGCCGCCGATTCCCGAAAATTTTCCGTATCGCAATCGGATAATTTCGGGTTTGAGTTTAGGCGTTTTGCTGGTCGAAGCGTCGGAAAGAAGCGGTTCTTTAATTACCGCGCGTTTAGCAATGGAACAAAACCGCGAAGTTTTCGCCGTGCCGGGCAACATCACTTCAAAAAATTCCTTCGGCACGAATTTCTTGATTAAATCGGGCGCGAAACTCGTTCAGCAATGGCAGGATGTCGTTCTCGAACTTCCCGCCGAAATCGCCGCCGCGATTCTGCCGCCGAAAATTGAAGCGGCGGAAAATGAAGTAAATCAGCCCGAACAATTCCCCGCCGATTTGTCGGATGACGAGCAGAAAATTTACAAATTATTATCGGCTGACGAAGCGAAACATATTGACAATCTTTCAGAAGCAAGTGAAATGCCCGTTAATATCTTGATGTCGGTTTTATTCGCGCTCGATATGCGCGAACTCGCGCGCGAATTGCCGGGCAAGCATTTCGTGAGAAAAATATGAACAAAATATTTAATTCAGGACTGAGGCGACACAGACCAAAGAAGAAATTTCGTTTTGAATATATTAGAGGTAAATACAGCAGGATGAATTCCAGAGAATGGTTCTGGCGACGATTTGATGAAATGGAAAAGGAAGAAGACGGAATTAAAAGGATGTGGGAGATTTTAAAAGGTTATTGGGAAAAAGAAAATCAATAAACTCTTTAAGATTTTACAGAAGCAAACCAAAACGGGCAAAAAAACATCGGAATAAAACACTTAATTTGAATTTAAGCGCAAAACAATAATTTTGGTTTCGGATTGACAGGAATCAATTTCAAGTGTTAGAAGTCAAATGTCGGCGTGAGGAAAGCGTCCGGCATATTTTTTTTCAAATTTTGAGGTGAGACGCGATGTCGCCGGTTTTAGAAGAAATCATCGAAAAAATTCACGCCCTGCCGTTTGTCGAGCGCAGAAAACTTCGTGAAATTTTAAATAACGAAGATGAAGAAATCGAAAAAGAACGGCAAAGACGCATTAAACTGTCAAAAAAAATTATGGGCAAATATCGAGATTCGCTTTCCAGCACTGATGAATTTATCGCCGGAAAACAGGAAGAAATTGAAATGGAAGATAGAGGATGGCAGCCGAAAAAATAATCAATGTTCTTGATTCGAGCGCGATGATTGCATACTTGCGACAGGAAAAAGGCGCG
>JBPCRW010000213.1:0-3566 GCA_050996405.1 Pyrinomonadaceae bacterium
ATTCGCGCCGCCGTCCGTCGTTTTCCAAACGCCGCCGCCCGTCGCGCCGAAATAATAAACATTCGGCTGGCTCGGAACTCCTTCAACCGCGCCGACGCGCCCGCCGCGAAACGGTCCAATCAGACGATACTGCAAATTTTTAAGCGGGTCGTTTTTCTTTTCAGGCGGAACGGGAGTCGGGCTGACAGTCGGCGACGCTTGCGGAGTCGGCGCAAACTTCGGAGTCGGCGTTGCCGTCTGCGCGTTTGCCAAACCGACGAATGCGGACAAAAAGATGAAAACAAACGCAAATTTTTTTTGCGGCGGGAAAAGACGGGACATTTTGAACATCGGCATCATCCTTTAATTTTTATTTAAAATATTTTTTGAAGCAATTCGGTTACGGAACGAATCGCTGCAATGTTTCAAGACTCAGGAAAATAGATTATCGGCTAAAGATAATTAGCAAGCACTTAAAGCCCGGATTACTCAGCGCGCACAACGTCGGGACGGACAACTTAACGATAAAATGCAAGCTCAATCGTGCTTCGGTTGAATGAGTTGTTGGCGTGCGCCGATTTTGGGCGAGATTCGATAGACTTCAATCTTTTCGTCCCCAAAACGCGAGCCAAACCGCCCGTAATCAACGTCCTTACTCATTGCGCCACAAAAACAATTATCGCTTTTACGGGAATCGCCACTCATCATGTATTCGCATCCGACGCATTTGAAATACAGATTGGCTGACATCACCCAGCCGAATCCACTTGTCGCTTGCGGTCCATTGCCAAGATAAGTGAAGTCATTTTCTGCAAGTAAATTTTGTTGCTGTTCTTGCTTGGTCACAACAGTCTCGCTTTCTTCATTGCATCAAGTCAGCACACTGAATACTTATTGTTATCAATGCCATTGATAATAAAACGGCTTTCGCACATTATCAACCGGAATAATCACACAGCAAACTTTTTTATTTAATACGCGGGTCAGCTTTTACAGCAAGCGGCTGCGTGTAAATTTTATCGCCAACCGTCAGCTTAATCGTGTAAATTCCGGGCAAGACTAGAGGTGCGCCGCGCCGAAAGCCGCCGCCTGCGCCTCCGGTGTTTGCTGGCGGCGGGGTCGGACGCAAATCCCAAACCCAGCGATGCATTCCCGCTTTATCGGAAAGAATCGGCGGCGTTTTTATCCAGAAAGCCGGAATGTCGAGCGTGTCGGGATTGACCGTCACGGGCTTGTCGTCGCTCGAATAACGGCGAATCGTCTCGCCCGCCGGATTCAGAATTTCCAGCGTCACGGTTTCCTTCGACGGCGATTTCAAATAGTAATCAATAATCGCGCCGTAGGGCTGGTTTTCCGCCAGCGGTTCGTCGCGCGGCTGCGGCGTGCCGTTTTCGGACGGCGGCGGAATGACGTAAGCATCGGCGGGGCGAAAAAGAAACGCGCGGGATTTGACGACTTCATCCGTCAGTTGACGAAGCGGCGTGATGTCGTCCAAAACCCAAAAGCCGCGCCCGTGCGTGGCGACAATTAAATCGTCGTTGTGAACCGCCAAATCGCGCATTGAAACCAGCGGCAAATTTTGTTGAAGCGATTGCCAGCGGTCGCCGTCGTCGAACGACACGAAAACGCTGAGTTCCGTTCCGGCGAACAATAAGCCTTTGCGCTCCGTGTCTTCTTTGACGGTTTGCAGATAAACGCCCTTTGGTAAGCCGTTGGTAATTCTAGCCCAAGTTTTTCCGCCGTCGCGCGTACGGTAAATATATGGTTCGTTGTCGGTCAAGCGATGGCGGTCAATCGCCGCAAACGCTTCGTTCACGTCAAAATGCGAAGCATCCATCATCACGACTTTGCTCCAAGCGGTTAATTCCGGCGGCGTGACATTCGCCCAAGTTTTGCCGTCGTCATCCGTTTTCTGAATCAAGCCGTCATCCGTTCCAATCCAAATTGTTTGCGCCCGCAAAGGCGAAGGCGCAATCGTGTAAATCACGCCGCGCCGCGCATCTTTCGGCGCGTCGGCAGTTGTCGCTTCATCGAGATTCGGCGGCACGCCCGGATTTTCGCGCGTCAAATCCTGACTGATTTGCGTCCAGCTTTCGCCGCCGTTTGTCGTCTTAAATAAAAATTGGTTGCTGTAATAAAGCGCGTGCGGGTCGGCTTGCGAAAAGACGAGCGGCAGAGTCCAGGTGTGACGCGCCGGAACGGTCATCATTTTTTCCGGCGAAACGTCTTTTGTCTCGCCCGTGATGATGTTGCATCTGGTCACCGTTCCGCCGTATAAAATTTCGGGATGCAGCGGGTCGGGCGCGGTGTAGCCGGATTCGCCGCCCGCGCAAACCGGCGACCAATCGCGGTTGGAAAGTTCCGCGTGATTGGTGGCGACAGGCGTTCCGACTGCGCCGCTATCCTGCTGCGCGCCCGTTACCCAATACGGAAAACGATTATCGGCGGCGACGTGATAAAGCTGTGCAATCGGCTGATTATACCAACTGCTCCAAGTCTGCGCTCCGTCTTCTGTGACAACCGCGCCCTGGTCGCTCGCCAAAATCATCCGATTTGAATCATCCGGCGAAATCCAAAGTTGATGATAATCGTCGCCGCCGGGTGCGCCTTTAATCGCCGTCCAAGTTTTGCCCGCGTCGGTTGATTTATAAACCGATGTGTTCGACACATAAACCGTATCGGGATTTTTCGGGTCGGTCACGACTTTGCAAAAATACCAGCCGCGTCCCCAAATTCGTTTTTCGCCGGAAATTAAATTCCAAGTTTTTCCCGCATCGTCCGAACGATACAATCCGCCCGCCTTCGCGTCAACAATCGCGTAAATTCTGTTTGGATTGGTCGGCGCGATGCTGATTCCGATGCGTCCCAAACCTTCGACGGGAACGCCGTTTGCCAGTTGATTCCAAGTCGCGCCGCCATCGGTTGATTTGAAAATTCCGCCGCCCGCGCCGTAACTTGGCGGATAAATGCTCCAAGGCGGACGGCGCGTGTTCCACAAAGTCGCGTAAATCGTTTGGGAATTCTGCGGGTCAAACTGCACGTCAATCGCGCCGACGTTTTCGTTTTTAAACAAAACTTTCTGCCAAGTTTTTCCGCCATCTTTTGAACGAAAAACTCCGCGTTCGGCGTTTGCGCCATAGACGTGACCGAGCGCGGCGACAAAAACGATATTCGCATTTTTCGGGTCCACGATGATGCGCCCGATTTGCCGCGTGTCGTCCAAGCCGAGATGCGTCCAAGTGTTTCCCGCATCCGCAGATTTATACATTCCGTTGCCGGAGGAAATCTGCGAGCGCATATCGGCTTCGCCCTTCCCGACATAAACCGTATTCGGACTTGACGGCGCGACCGCAATCGCGCCAATCGAAGCGACCGGCTGCGAATCAAAAACCGGATTCCAGGTTCTGCCGGAATTCATAGATTTCCAAACACCGCCGCCGACCGAGCCAAAATAAAAAGTATTCGGTTCATTCGGAACGCCCGAAACGCCGTTGACGCGCCCGCCGCGAAATGGTCCAACCATCCGCCATTTCATTTCGGAAAAAGTATTTTCGTCGTATTGACGCTGCGCCCATACAGACGGCGAT
>JBPCRW010000295.1:0-22349 GCA_050996405.1 Pyrinomonadaceae bacterium
CGGTTTGTATGGAAGGCACGCGCCCGATGCTCGTCGAAATTCAGGCGTTGGTGACGGGAACAAAATTCGGCTCTGGAAGACGAATGGCGCAGGGTTTCGATTACAACCGCACGTCGCTTTTAATCGCCGTTTTAGAGAAAAAACTCGGCTTCCAACTGGCGGGCGACGATGTTTTCGTCAACGTCGCGGGCGGCTTGGAAGTGGACGAACCAGCAGCGGATTTAGGCGTAATCGCAGCGATTTCTTCGAGTTTTAGAAATTTGCAAATTCCGCCCGACACGGCAGTTTTCGGCGAAGTCGGTTTAACCGGCGAAGTGCGCGGCGTTCTGCAAGCGCAGTCACGCGCCAGAGAAGCGCAAACGCTCGGTTTCAAAAAACTGATTCTGCCCGCGTCAAACAAAAAAGGCTTGGAAAAACTTCTGGGAATCCGCGTCGTCGGCGTGCGAAATCTGGACGAAGCACTTGACGAATTATTTTAGATTATTAAAATCATGAAATTTCACAAAAAGACAGCTTTAATTTCAATATTTTGCGCGTTACCTTTTATGTTTTTAGCATCTTGGTTTTGGATTAGCGCGCAGAAACCTAGCTTCTATTCAAACGATTTATATATTTTTGGTGACGCAATCTTTCAATTAGGCTTTCCGCTTACAACAATTTTGTATATTTTCCTTCTTAAAATATTCGGTGGAAATTTTACTAAAGAAAGCGAAATTTGGGCGTTGCCGCTAATCAATTTTGTCTTTTTAATTCAATGGATTATTTGGTCACAATTAATTGTTGTAATTCGCCGCAGATTCAAAAAACTTTCGTAAATTTAGATTATTTGCAAACTCTCTAAAAACATTAAAATTTAAGCCGCTAATTTCCGTTCGCGCGGGTCGGGAATTTCATCATCAAATTCGCGCGCCGTTTCGAGCCATAATTCGACGGCATCATTAACATTTTTAACTGCTTCAATCTGCGTTTTGCCGTGCGCGGCGCAGCCTGCGAGTTCAGGCACTTCCGCCACGAAAATTTTATCGTTCGCATCCCAATAAATTATGATTTCGTATTTTGGAATTTGTTCATTTTTCATATCTAAATTTTATTCTTTTAACAGCAAAATCATATCCGTCCATTTCAGCGGCAATTCCAAACGCAGAGTTCCTTTTGTCTGCTCCATTTTAATCGGAATGCCTTCGGTGCTGACGGCGCGTTTAAAAGTTTCGGAAGTTTTTATTTCAATCGTCAAATCGTCAATCGGCTGGTAAGTGTAATTTGCCAGCACGACGACCGAGCCGCTCGCGCCGCGCAGAAAATCGGTTTCGACAACCGGAACATCCGCTTTGGCGACGGGCGAAATTTTTCCCGCGTCCAGTGCGATTTGGATAATCTCGCGCGATTCGGGTTTCCATTTTTCCGCTAAAGTTTCCGGCTTGAAATCGGCAAGCTGACCGTAAGCCAGCATTGGCAAAAATCCGACCGCGATTATTTGACCTTTTCCATGCGGCACAATCTCACCTGCGGTTTTGCCGTCGGCAAACGCGGCAAATTGCTGCGCGTTCGGACGCATTTCCGAACGCGCTCCGATGACGGGCAAATCAAATTGCCGGTTATTCAAATTTATTTTCGCGCTCGTCAAAGGTTTGATAAGCGGCAAATCCTTTCGTTCGTTGTATTCGTGTTTTTCCGAAATTAGTTTTTGCGCCGCGCCCGTTTCCCAGACAGTTTCGGCGAACGGCGGCGTGAAAGGCTCGTCGAATTCGTCGCGCGTCGCCGCTCCCGCCGAAAGATAGACGATGCCGCCCGCTTTGACCCATTCATCAATTGCCGCCGACGCTTTGCGCGAGACGCACCAATCCGTAATATACAAAACTTTGTAATTTTTCAGCCGTCCGTTTTCGACATCCTCTTCGCGCAAAAAATCCGGCTGGATTTGTAGATGCCGAAGCCCATGCCACAAAAGTCTTTTTTCGACAAATGCCGCCTGATTATCCGTGTTCCAAATGTCGTGGCTGACCGAATAAAGAATCGCAACGGGGTCGGAAACCGTTTTTGCAGGCAGCAAAACGTCTTCCGCCTTTGAGATTGAACGCGACAATTTGGCGATGCCGTCGTATTCGCTTCGCAAATCAGACCAGTAATTTTCCGTGCCGATATAGGTTGGTCCGAACGTCCAGAAGAAGAAAGATTTCGCGCCCTGTCCGATTGCGGAATAGGCTTTGAGCCGCAGATAATCGTCGTCGCTCGGCGTAATTAAACCGCGCATCGCAATCGGTTTGTCGGTGATTGCCGAACGCGCCAGAGCGTTAAAATACCCGAATGTCTGCCCGCCCGTCCAGGTGTAATTCGGTCCATACATATGATTTAAACCGAGCCAGTCTTCGACGGAAATTTGCGTGACGGACGATTGCGCGCCAACTTCAAAAAAATCGAGATTGCGATAGCTCATCCCGACGTAAGCGGGTCCCCACGCGCTGCCGAAAAATCCGTGCGACGGCAAAAGCGTCTGCGTTTCCGTCGCCGGAAAAGATTGGCGGATTAAATCGCTCGTTTGCCGCAGTTGTTTTGCCGACCACCATTGCCCGAATTTCGCGGCGTAATACAACAATCGCCGTGTTTCGAGAGGCGCGTCACGATTTAGTGTCGCTTCATACATCGTCTTTGCCGGATACTCCGCGCTGTTAATCGGCACGCCGATTTCTTTTTCCGTCACGCCCTTTGATTTTAAAAAATCTCGAAACCAGCCATTAAGTTTCGCGGGTTCAACGCTGCGAAAATCGAGCGCGCTGATTTCGTCGGAAATTGTCCAATGCGCGGTTGCCGGAATTTTTTGTTTTCCGTCATCGCTGGCGATAAAGCCGTCGGCAAAAGTTTTCCAATCCTGCGCCGTCTTGTCCGGGTCGGGTTCGTAAATCCAGGTCGTGTTGTAAGTCTGCACTCCGGTTTCGCGGACGTTCTGCGCGGAAATGTCGCCGACGATATTAAAACCTAAAGATTTGAGCGTTAGAATTTCCTGTCTTTCAAGATTCGGGTCGTAATGTCCCCAAAGCTGCGTGATAAATTTAAAATTTTTCAGCGTGACCGGATTACCGCCTGTCGCCTCGCGCGCCCATTGCGCGTGACGCGCCGTCATTTGCGAACCGGTTTCAAATTCCTTCGCGTTTTCGCGCAAAGGATATGGAACGAGAAAGGCGATTGCGTTCGACGCGCTCGGCTCGTTAAAAGAAACAACCGCGCTTTTTTCATCCGGCGCGTCCGAAAGCTGAACGTCGAGCGAGCAACCCTTTACCGCTTGATTTGCGGCAAGGTCAATGACGTTTAATTTAACCGAATTCCACTCGGCAATTCCGCCGCTTCGATTCAAACGTCCGTGCCATTTCCAGCCGCTTAAATCAATCCACTCGCTCCACGCGCCGCCCGCCGCGTCAACCGATATATTCGGAAAATACCACGGGTCTTCGTGACGAAATCCGCCGATGTCTACGCGCATTTTTTCGGCTGCCGGTTTGAGAATTTTGAAACGGATAAAAATGTTTGAATTATTTTTTGTTTGCGCGGCGACGGTAAAACTCCAAAATATCGTTAAAAAAAAGACTATCGTAAAAGCGGACATTAAATTCCGCCCGAAACTTTTCCGGCGGGAAACGCCCGCTTGAGTTTTCCGTTCGGTGCTGGATTTTAAATTATTTTCCTCGTATTGTTTCATTTGTGAATGCAGACTCACTTCTAGCATTTTTAAAAGCGCGGCGCAATCAGTATTCGAGAAAGTTTTGACGATTACTGGAAATACGATTGATTTATCATTGTAGAGAACGGTGAATCGCGTAATTTTAAATCCGAAGATTATGTTGAAAACGCTTAAGCAAAACTTGTTAAAGTCAACCAAAACACTAGGGCTTTTTGATTTTGCGGGCAACAGCCGCTGGCGGCGAAATAAATTGTTGATTTTGGCGTATCACGGCATCTCGCTCGCAGACGAACATCTCTGGAATTCATCTCTGTTTGTCCCCGCCGATTTTTTGCGCCGCCGTTTCGAGATTATCAAACAACACGGTTGCAACGTGCTGCCGCTCGGCGAAGCCATCGAAAAACTTTACGCCGGTGATTTGCCGGAAAAGTCCGTCGTCATCACTTTCGACGACGGCAATTACGATTTTTTTCGGCAGGCTCTTCCGATTATCAAAGAATTCAATTTTCCGGCAACCGTTTATTTGACCACGTTTTATTCAGAATTTAACAAACCCGTGTTCGTCGTCGCCGTCGATTATCTTTTATGGACGGCGAAAACGAAAACTCTGCGCCTGAATGATTTGACGGGGCGCGACGAAGAAATCAGTTTGGCGAACGAAACGAAACGAATGCGCGCTTATCGCTTGATAATCGCGCACGCCGACGATAACGATTTTTCCGCCGCGCGAAAAAACGAAATGCTGGCGGCGATGTGCGCCGAACTCGGCATTGATTACGCAGAATTTTGCCGCCAGCGAATTTTGCAATTGATGAACGCGGACGAAGCGGCGCAAGTTGCCGCATCGGGCGTTGACGTGCAGCTTCACACGCACCGGCATCGCGTTCCGCCCGACGAGAAATTATTCACGCGAGAAATCGAAGATAATCGTCGCGCCATCGAACGCGCAACCGGCGGCAACGCGCGGGCGAAACATTTTTGTTATCCGAGCGGCGAACACGCCGCGCGTTTTTTCCCTTGGATGCGGGCGGCAAAAATCGTTTCGGCGACGACCTGCGAGACGGCTCTGGCGACCGCATCTACCAATCCGTTTTTGCTGCCGCGTCTGGTTGATACCTGCCCGCTTTCCGAAATCGAATTTGAAGGCTGGCTGTCGGGCGTTTCGCAATTTCTGCCGCAAAGAAGAAATTTGTAATTCAAAAAAATGATTGTTCAAATTCTAACCGGAGACGAAGCGCGGGCGCGACTAGCCGACGATAATTGGCGCGGCGGCTGGACGAATTTATATAAAATCTGCGCGTGGGCGACTTCGATGCAGAGTTTGCCGTTTGTCGAAGCGTGGTAGAAAACTTACTCGGAAAAATACGCGCCCGTTTTGGTCGCGGTTCACAATGCTGAAAATGAACTCGTCGGACTGCTTGCGTTAGCCGTCGAAACGAACACCAAACGGCTGGTCGTCGCCGGAGATTCGTTGTGCGAATACGGCACTTGGCTTGCCGCCGATAATGATTCGGGCAATCAATTTATCGTCGCGGCTCTGGACGCGCTGGAGAAAAAATTTCCAAACGCCGCGCTGCGATTTCTTTATCTCGCCGCCGGAACGCCGCTCGACTGGCTCGACGAAAACAAACGGTGGTTTGATAAATGCGATTTGAAAAAAGAATCTCGCCCGCTTTTGCGATTCGACGACGACGCGGAACTGCAAGCGTCTCTGAAAAAAAAGCACAGTCGCTCGCGCCTCAATCAAATAAAAAAACGCGGCGCGATCGAACTCGAGCGAGTGACGGATTTAAACCGCTTTGAAGCGATTTTCGACACGGTGAAAAATTTCGGTGATTTGCGCTTGAGCGCGGTTCACCGCGTCGCGCCGGACGATGATGTTCACAAGAAAAAATTCTATCTCGAACTTTTCAAAGCGAATTTGCTGTTCGTCACCTTGCTTAAAATCGGCGAAGAAATCGCGTCGGCGCATTTCGATTTGCAAAACCGCGATTCGTTTATGCTCGGGCTGACGGCTCTCTCGCCGTTTTTCGCCAAATACTCGCCGAGAAAATTTCACATCACGCTGCTTTGTCTGGAACTTTTAAAACAAAATGTTCATCTTTTCGATTTAACTCCGGGCGGCAATTATAAAGACCGCCACGCTAACGGCGCGGACGAAGTTCACGTTTTGACGATTTATTTCAGCAAGCCCGCGCATCGTCAATCGGCGGCAAAAAGGCAGACACGGGCGATTGCCAGAAAAGTTTTGAGCGCGGCGAAAATTGACCGCGAAACGATTGCTGAACGGATTTACGAAGCCCGCCACAAACTGAAATTTCTAACCGCCAAAACTGTCATTAAAAAATTAAACGCGCGAATCGGCGGCGCGAAAAAAATCCCGCGCGAGATGCGGATTTACGCTTTTGATGTCGAAAAAATTTCCGGCATTCCGAATCCGAATTTGATGAATCGCAATCGTATCGAAGATTTGCTGAAATACGAGCCGACCGAATCGTGGCATTTATCCGCGAGCGCGTTTCACCGTCTCGCCACCGAGCGTTTAAGCGAAGGCATTCACATCTACACAAAAGTCGAAGCGGGCAAACTGGCGCATTACGGCTGGATGATTGAACGCCAGGAAAAATCATTTATTTCGGAAGTGAATCAACATTTTACAATGCCGCCCGATTCGGCAGTTCTGTTTGATTTTTTCACGCATCCGCAGGCGAGAGGCAGAGGATTTTACCAAGCCGCTCTGCGCCAGATACTGCACGATGCCAGCCGTATTCCGAACACCCGTCAAATTTATATCGCCGTCGCCGCCGACAACGCCGCATCGAGGCACGTCATCGAAAAAGTAGGTTTTGAATATAAATGCAGCTTGCGCGGCTAACCTAATATTTATATAGCGGTTTTCAAAATTATGCGACCAAGGCGAAAGCCCGCGCGTGAGCAAGGGCGCAATCAGATGGCTTGATGCGCCCTTGCTCACGCGGGCTTTCGCCTCTCAAGTTTCACCATACATTCATCCAAGATTTGCTCTATATGGAAAACGTTTTTAAATAAAAAAACGCTCTGAAAATTTTTCAAAGCATTTCTCGAATCGTCTTTGCGGCTCAACCTTTTTATTTATTAGGCGATAAAATTTCTCCGACTATTTCGTCTTCGCGCCGTCGTTCGGCAAGCGACGTTTTGCCGCTGCTCGTAGAAATAAACGTCGGCGGCTGGGCAAACGGGTCAACCAGCAGCGGCAGCCCGTCGCTCTCCAGACTGTAAGATATTATTTGCCCGATTAATTCCTGCTCAAACCGCGTGATGTCGGAAAATTTCGCGCCGATTCCTCTGCCTTCAAATTTGTAGAGAGCCTTGCATAACAGCGGAAGCCGATTTCTATTCGGCAGTTCGATTTCGATTCGGAAATTGTCGCCGGTAAAAATATCTTCGCTCCATTCCGTCAGACAGCCGCCGATGCTTATTTGCTGAACGAAAGTCCTTACCGCTTCGCCGTTGTGTTTAAAACTAAACGCGGGCAAATCGAGCGAGAATCTGATAAATTGTCTCTGTTCTATCGACATCGGAGAAACCTGAAAAGAATTTGTCGGAAAGGACTGCCGCAAACGGCAAAACCGTCCGCGTTTTTATCTTACAAAGTTTGTTTGAATAAAAGCAACCTTTATTTTCAAAACGAAAAAACGCCTGCCAGGTATCGGCAAACGTTTTCTCGCGTTTAATCTAAACTGTCCGTAAAATTTAATTGTTGGCGGCATTTGCCGATTTGCAGTGTTCGTCAAAAGCATTGACAAGTGCCTGCGCGATTTGCTGCGGGTGACGACCTTCGAGGTCGCGGCGTTCAAACATCTGCACGAGTTTGCCGTCTTTCAAAATCCCGATTGCGGGCGATGACGGAGCGTAACCCGTAAAAAGCTCGCGCGCCGCGTCGGTCGCGTCAATGTCCGCGCCCGCGAAAACCGTGATTGATTTGTCGGGCTTGGATTCGGCATTCTGCAAAGCCATCGCAATGCCCGGGCGAACGCCGCCTGCCGCGCATCCGCAAACCGAATTGACGATAACCATCAAAGTTCCCTGCGAATTATCAACCGCTTCTTTAACGGCTTCCGGCGTTTTTGTTTCTTCGATTCCAAGCTGCGCCAGTTCCTGACGCATTCCGTGAATCATAATTTCTGGATATGGCATAATTTTATTCCTCTATAATTTCAAATTCCGAGAGTCAAATTTTCAAGGTTTTGAAACTTGACCTTTTTTTCAAGTATCAAACTCCCAACTGTATTAGTCAAGTTTAACCGTTTGACTTTGTGTTTTGAATTTTGAATTTTGAACTGTTTCAAGGTTCGATTTTAACTGTCGCGCCGACCGGAAGCGCGGCGAAAAGCTCTTTAATATCTTCGTTTGAAAGCGCGACGCAGCCCCGCGTCCAATCGTTTTCCGTGCCGCCGCCGTGAATATAAATTTCGCCGCCGAGTTTAGTATTTTGCGGCGGCTTTTGTTTATTTTCAATTGCCGTCACAATTGCTTCGTATTCCTCTTGAGAAATTATTTCAGCCTGCAAACCGCGCGCCGCGTTTTCAATTGACGGATAACTTAAACCCAGAGAAAGATAAAATTTGCTGTTCGGATTTTTCGCAAAGATATAAAATTCGCCTTCGGGCGTTTTGCCGTCGCCTTGAATTTCTTTGTTGCCGACGGGCGCGAAACCGAGCGCGATTTTATAAGTTTTCACTAAATTATCGCCGTCGTAAATTTCCAGTTTTCGCGCGGATTTTTTGATGACAAGTCGCGGATTTTTCATTCGTCGGAGATTTTAATTTTTCGCGGCTCGTCGCCGTCGCCTTCAAAATGGACGCGAAAAGTTTTTTCGGGAAAAGGAAAATCTTTCAATCTTTCAGACCATTCGACAATCACGACCGCCGTTTCGTCTTCGAGAATTTCGTCCAAACCGACGGAATGCGCCGCATCAGAGTTTTCGTTCACGCGCCACAAATCAATATGATAAACGTCGAATTTTTCGGCTTTGTAAAGATTGACGAGCGTAAAACTCGGACTCGTTACTTCATCAACGTCAAACCGAAGCGCGTATAAAATTCCTTTCGTGAACAGAGTTTTGCCCGCGCCTAATCCGCCGGAAAGCAAAATTATCTCGCCGCCGCGCAGAGTTTTGCCCAAAGTTTCGCCCAAGTCGAAAGTATCTTCGGGCGTTTCGCACAAAAAGTCTTGAGTCTTGAGTCTTGAGTCTTGAGTCATTCGTGATTTTTAATTTGTAATTGATTCAAACGCTTCCGCCAAACATTCGCGCACATTGCTTGCGAGCATTGTGCGTTTGCCGAATTTTCGCGCCGCGATGTCGCCCGCCAGACTCGAAATATAAACCGCCGCGACGACTGTTTCAAAAATATCAACTTTCATCTGCGCGGCTTGCGCTACAAAACCCGTGATGATTCCCGTCAAAGTGTCGCCGTTGCCCGCTTTTCCCAAGCCGGAATTTCCCGTCGGATTTATCACCACGCGACCATCGGGCGCGCCGATTAAAACCCGTTCGCCTTTCAAAACTAAAATTACTTGATGTTTTTCGGCAAAATCGCGGACGGCTTTCACGCGGTCTTTCAAAACTTCTTTGTCTTTTGTTCCGAGCAGACGCAAAAATTCGCCTTCGTGCGGCGTTAAAATCAGAGGCAAATCTTCCGAGCCTCGTAAATCGAACGGCGACAGGGCATTAAGCGCGTCGGCATCAATGATAACGGGCGTTTTTCTTTTCTCGACAACTTCGCGGACAAAATCGCGCGTCGTTTTTTCCTTTGAGGTCAAAACGCAGCCGATGCCGACAACATCAATTTTTTCCGTTAATTTTTCAACCGTTTCAAAAGCCTTCTCCGCAATCGCGCCGTTTTTTGTTTCGGGCAAACCGCGCGTGATAACTTCTTCCAAAATTTTCGACGCAACCGCCGCCCGCGCCGATTCGCTCGTCGCAATTGTCGTCAATCCAACGCCCGAAAGCATCGCCGCGTTTCCCGCCAAAACCGCCGCGCCCGTGTATTCTTTTGAACCGACAATCAAAAGCGCGTGTCCGCGTTTGTTTTTGTAGGAATCGCTTGTGTATTTCGTTTGATTCAGCCAATTTTGCGCGTCTTGTTTTTCAGCTAAAAATAATTTCGACGGTGAATTGTCAATCAATTCCTGCGGCGAACCGATATTTGCGACGACGAGTTCGCTGTTAAAATTTGACGCGGGCGGCAGAACATTGGCAGGTTTCGGCGAGGTGAAAGTAATAGTTAAATCTGCTTGAAAATTTTTGCCGATTTGCTTCGATAAATCGACATTCAAACCGGAAGGAATATCAATGGAAACTCTGTAATTTGAGCGACTTCTACCAAAAAAAATCGCACGAAAATAATCTCCTTCAAGTTTTTTGTTAATTCCCGTCCCAAGCAACGCGTCAACGACAACTGTAAATTTATGCGAAATTTCCTCGTGTAAATAATTCCAAGTTTTCTCCGAATATACCTCATGGAAATAAATGTTTTCCTCAAAATCTATACCTTTTATTTTTTGTCCGTCAAGTCCCACTTCTTCACAAATTCTGTCAGCGCACAGACGTTTTATAATCTGGAAGTTTATTTTTGCATCGCCCTTTGTTTGAGAAACTTTTCCAAAAAGCAAAACTAAAACTTTCGCGCCTTGCATCCATAAAATCCGCGCCAGAGCCGCGCCATCGCCGCCGTTGCTGCCTGTGCCGCACAAGATTAAAAAAGATCTTCCTTTGACGCTTCCACTAAGTTTTTCAGTAATCACGCGGGCGGCGGCGTGGGCGGCGTTTTCCATTAAAAGAATTGACGGAATGCCGTATTTTTCCGTCGTCTGCCGGTCAACTTCGCGCATTTCCGCGGCGGTTAAAACTTTCTGCATATTGTTTGATGATAAAAATTTAGCCGCATCCGGTCAATTTGACGAATGCGGCTTTTTGATAGAAAAGAAATTGTGAATTGGAGACTAAATCTAAAGTCGGCAAAGCCCTGATTTGCTTGCTGCCGCGCTTGACCAACCTTTACTTCCGTATTTAAAAGAAAGTTTGATTAAGGTTTCGTTTCCAAAAAATTTCGGAAAAACTTTTCAGCCTCTTTCGTGGCGCAGAGTTCCCTGCTCTTTTCGGGCGAGAAGTTTTTCGACGTTTTCATTGGCGACTTCCGCCAGATTTGTTTCGAGTTCGTCCGCCAGCCGCGTCAGATACCACAACACGTCGCCGAGTTCGCTTCTCAATTTAACGAGCCGTTCGACCGAAATTTCGCCGTCGTCGTTTCGCATCGCTTTTTTAATCTGGTCAGCGACTTCGCCCGCTTCGCCGTTTAAACCGAGCGCGAGATACTGCAACGCTTCGATTTTTGTTGCGCGCGGATAAACTATCATCGGCGTGATGGCGTTTTTGTAATCGGCAAATGTTTGAATGTATTTTTCCATAAAAGTAATGCTCCCGAAACGATTTGAACGTTCGTCCTACCGCTTAGGAGGCGGTCGCTCTATCCAACTGAGCTACGGGAGCGCATTGATTTTAGATTTTAGATTTGCGATTTGCGATTGTCTAGCTGTCATACTGCAAAAGTGATTTGACGTTGTAGCCGTCGAATTTCGCGCGACCGTTCAAGAAATTTAATTCGACGACGAATAATAATCCGACGATTTCGCCGCCAAGCTGTTCGACCAATTCGGTGACGGCTTTGGCAGTTCCGCCCGTCGCCAGCAAATCGTCCACGATTAAAACTTTGTGACCCGCGCCAACCGCGTCTTTATGCATTTCCAAAGTGTCTGTGCCGTATTCCAAATCATATGAAACCGAAACTTTTTCCGCCGGAAGTTTTTTCGGTTTGCGGACGGGAACGAATCCCGCGCCGAGATGATACGCGAGCGGCGCGGCGAAAATAAATCCGCGCGATTCGACACCGATGATCGTATCGATCTTTTCGCCTTTGAATTGTTCAGCCAGCGCGTCAATCGTCTGCTTCAATCCGTCGGCATCTTTTAAAAGCGTTGTAATATCGTAAAAATTGATGCCCGCTTTCGGAAAATCAGGCACTTCGCGTATTAATTTTTTTAAATGTTCCATATTAGTGGTGAACGGTGAGTGGTGAGTAGCGGAATTTTTCTTTAACTCACCACTCACCACTATTTTCTATTTTTCGATTCTGAATGATGAATATAAACCTGTCGGCTCTAAAACTGTTTCTTCGATATGTTCGACTTTTGAAAAAGTCGGTCCGGCTAATAAATCGTGCTTAAAGTCTTCAACCGCTTTCGCGCCGCCTTCGGCAAATGATTCGACGCGCCCGTCTTCCAGATTTCTGACGTAGCCCGCAACCTGATGACGGGCAGCGGCGCGCTGCGCGAAAAAACGATAGCCGACTCCCTGCACCGTTCCGCTGATGACAAATTTTCGAGCGACTTTCATAAACAATTACGAATTTCAAATTACGAATTACGAAATAAATCAAGATACAATCGTAATTTGAAATTCGTAATTGATTAGCCGAGCGCGTCCAGACATTCTATCAAACTTCGCTGGCGGCAAGTATAAATCGGCGTTCCGCGCAGAGTCGTTTTGCTCGCTTGCGTTTGGCTCAATTCTTCGGCGAGAGCTAAAAAATCTTTTGGCTCGTCGGTTTCAAACAATACGATAAATTCCTGTTCGGCGAAACCGAAAGCGTGCGTCAGATGAATTTTGATGTTTTCAAACTTTCTGCCGACCATAAAATTTTCTTCGATTAGATTTTCGCGTTCCTCAAAAGTTTTTTCAGACCAGTCGCGGCTTTTGGCGCAGGGATAAACAAACAGATATTTTTTCTCGCCCGCAATCGTGTGAAAACGGTCTTCGACGTTCAGGTTTTCAAGCGGCGGCACGAACATTTTTTTCTTCGTGATGGAAAGATAATTGTCAGCCGTTTCGAGATAGCTGCCGAACTTTGTGCGAAACATTTTAGCGGTCATCTCTTGAAGCGAATCGAGCGATTCGCCGATGCGCCAAAACATCAAATCCGCTTTTGAATCAAAACCGACGAGCGAATAATTGTAAAGCAAAAGCTCTGTTTGAAAATCGTCGAAAACTCCCGCAAATTCCGCCTTGAATTGATTTTTTCGCGCTTCGTCGAGCCTTCGCCATTCGGTATTGACGCGAAAGAAAATAAAATTGACGAACTGTTTTTCCAGATGCGGAAAAAGGCTCGGCTCGCGTTTGTCCGAAACCAGACGCAAGGCTTTCGGCTCGGACAAATTCTTTTCAGTTTCTACTAACTCCATTGATTTTTTGCTCTAAATTTTTCGTTTTCCGGTGAAAGAAATTTTCGCGTTTAATTTTGTCAATTTTTCCGCGCAATGTCCAAAGCGCGCCGGTCGAATTTACAAAACGCACAATTTAATGCCAAAATTATGCCGGTTATGAAATCGGCTTTTACAATCCTGATTGCGTTTTTTTGTTTGAGCGTTTCCTTGTTCGCGCAGCAGCGTCCGCTGATTACCGAAGACGTTGACATTGTGCCGGAAGGCTCGGCGCGAATTTCGGCGGGCGTGGATTTTCTGCAGGACGCGAAATTTCCGCTGTCGGGTTTGAAAGGCGACGAGACGCGCGTCGGCGACGTTCAAATTAGTTTTGGGCTTGCGCCGAATGTCGAATTTCAGATTGACGGCGTTCTGCAAAATTTTCTCGCCATCAACTCGATGCAAAATCCCGCGCCGATTCCGCTAAATATCGGAACGAATTCGACCAACGGCATCGGCGATTTTACGCTTTCGACAAAAATCAAACTTCGCAACGAATCGCGCGCGTTTCCGGCAATCGGTTTCAAACTCGGCATTCAGCTTCCGAATTCCGACCAGTCGAAGGGCATCGGCGTAAATCAAACAAACATTTTCGGAAACATTATTTTGCAGAAAAAATTTGGGAAGAAAAAAGGTCAAGACGCGCGAGCAAATGTCTTCGGCAATATCGGTTTGGGAATTTTGACCGCGCCGCTCGAACGATTTTCGCAAAACGACGTGCTGCTTTACGGCTTGGCGGGAATTTTCCGCGTCAACAAAAATATCAACATCGCTTCGGAAGTCAACGGACGCGCCAATACTCGTTCAGGACAAATTCCACTCGGCACGGAAAGCGTTTCGCAATTTAGAATCGGCGCGCAAATCAAGGCTTCAAATCTGCGTTTCGACACCGCCGCGATTTTCGGTTTAACACAGTTCAGCCCGCGCACGGGTTTCACGTTCGGTGTCACTTATCAGTCGCCGCAGATTTTCGCACCCGCAAGATAAAATTTACTTTTCTTCTGGACGTATCTCATCCGGTTGCGGATTAATCTCAAATTGAACCGCTTGAATTTCTTTTAAGCCGAGCAGCCACGCCTTAGCAATTCTATGTCCGCCATCCATTAAGTAACCTTCGGCTGACAAAATAATCGGAAAAGACAAATCGGCTTCGTAAATTCGTTTGGCATGTGCGGCAACTGTTCGGCAAGTGGGCGGCTTTTCGTCATCGAACCAGCAATCTCGGTCAAGCTCCGCGATGTTTTCAATCGGAACAAATTTGACGGGAAGATTTTCCGCAAGCTGCCACAATCTCTCGGTGTACCAAACTTTTCTTCCTTCTGAGGTTAATCTTGAATGTTTTTGCGCCACGTTTTTTCAATCCAAAATCTAAAACCTAAAGCCCAACATCGAATGGTTTATCGGCGAATGTCCGTGACCGATTTGCGGCGCGGCGCGAATCGCTTCGGTGACGAATTTTTTCGCTATTTCGACCACTTCAATTAAATTTTTTCCGTTCGCCAGATTCGCCGCAATCGCCGCCGACAGCGTGCAGCCCGTGCCGTGCGTCGAGTCGGTTTCAATCCATTCCGCTTCAAAAATATGGAGATTATCTTCCGCAAAAAGATAATCCCTAGCCAACTTTGCATTTTGCATTTTGCATTTTGCATTTTCAAAGTGTCCGCCTTTTATCAAAACATTTCGTGCGCCGAGATTTTGCATCGCGCGGGCGGCTTTTTCGATGGCGTTTTCGGAATTGATTTTTATTCGCGTGATTCTTTCGGCTTCGGGAATGTTAGGCATAACGATTTCGGCAAGCGGAAAAAGTTTTTCAATCAACGAGCGAAGCGCGTCGTCGTCAATCAAATCGTAGCCGGAAGTCGAACTTACAACCGGGTCAACGAAAAAATTTTTCAGTTTATATTTTTTGATAATTTTTGCGATTTCCTCAATGATTTCGCGCGTCGGCAGCATTCCGGTTTTTAACGCCGCGACTTTAAAATCCTGCAAAACGGGTTCGACTTGACCGCGAACGCTCTCCGCCGTTTGACGAATCACGCCGAATACGCCGGTCGTGTTTTGAAAAGTCAGAGACGTAACGGCGGCGGTCGCAAAACAACCGAACGCCGTAAAAGTTTTTATGTCGGCGATTATT
Source organism: Pyrinomonadaceae bacterium (assembly GCA_050996405.1). Classification (GTDB taxonomy): domain Bacteria; phylum Acidobacteriota; class Blastocatellia; order Pyrinomonadales; family Pyrinomonadaceae; genus JBPCRW01. The sequence continues at coordinate 15,105 of JBPCRW010000295.1, forward strand.
CCCGCGCCGCCCGACGGGTCTAATCCGGCGATTGTCAAACAGATTTTTGGAATTGCGGATTGCGGATTGCGGATTGCGGATTTATCTTTCATTTCTAAATTCTTCTAAAATTTTCTGCGCCGCCAGCATTTCGGCGTTGAAATAAATCGTTCAAAAAACGAATCGCCGCAAAACCGCTCGCGCCGTTTTCTAAAACGTGCGCGAAATTCGTTTCGTCAATTCCGCCGAGCGCGATAATTGGAAAAGGCTTTAATTTTTCACAAACTTCGCGCAATTTTTCCAAGCCCTGCGGCGCGCCGTAGATTTCCTTTGACGGAGTTTTAAACACGGGGCTGAACGTCACGAAATCCGCGCCCTGCGTTCGGGCTGTTTCGGCTTCTTCGAGCGCGTGCGTCGAAACGCCGACGATAAAATTTTTCGGAAAATTCTGCCGGATAATTTTTACGGGCAGTGATTTTGAAGTCAGGTGAACGCCGTCCGCCATTGCCGCAAGCGCAATATCGGGGCGGTCGTTGATTAAAATTCTGGTTGCCGCGCCGCGCGTGATTTTGACGGCTCGTTCGGCAAGTTCAAAAATTAGTTTCGCCGGAAGTTTTTTTTCGCGGATTTGAATAAAATTTATTTTCGCGCGGGCGGCGGCGCGAATGATTTCAAGAATTTCGGCTGATGCTTGGGAGAAATTTTCGGCGGTCGCCGCACCTCTGGTAATCAGATAAATTATCAAATCTTTGTCGAAAAATTTTTTCACTTTGAGAAGCTAGTTTTTAATTCCGCCGTTTTCCTGTTCCAGCATTTTTACGCCGCGGCTGAAATTCGCTATTTCCCAAAAAGCCATAAATAAATTTAAAATGCCCAAACCCGTGACCGCGCCGCGAATCCAGCTTGAAGCGACCGCTTTCTGCAAAACAATCCAGCCCGTTTTTTGGGCAATTACGGCTAACAGATAATTGTCGCCCCAGTCGCCGAATTTATTGAGATTCAACCACGGCAACAGAACGAGCGACGTTCCAACCATCAAACACAGAAGAATAAAAAAAATAACGGTCAGTTTTGCAACCATACCGTTAGATTATAACTTTTTCTCGATTCGGCGAACAACCGATTATTCAGATTGTTCGCTTTTTTGAATTTTCTTGCGAAGTTTTTTCAGACGTTTGGCGACATCGCGGTAATCTACGTCGAGCGCGTAAATTTCCTCGAAATACTCGATTGCCTTTTCCGCGCCGTCGCCGAGTTCGTAAGCGTTGGCAATTTCGTAAAGCAATCCCTGCTGTTCGTCGCCCGTCAGATTCGCCGTTTCCAGACAGCGTTTATACCACATCAATGCCAGATTCGGCATCGCCTTTTCGATAAAACAATGCCCCAAAAGATTGCAGCATAACAAAAATCGCCGCGTTCCGTCGTCGGCTCTGACCAATTTGACGGCATCCTGAAATTCGCTGATGGCATCGTCCATCAAATCCATCTCTTTGTAGGCGATTCCCAGATGATAATGCGTTTCGTAATCGCCTTCTTCGACGCTCTCGGTTTCTTCCAAATCCAAATCCATTTTGAATTTGTCGTATTCGCCTGCGGCAACCGGATTGTTTCCCGACGAAGTTTCAGAGACATTAACCGGCTCGCTCAAAATTTCCGGTGAACTTACGGCAAACGGCGTTTCAATTGCCCCGCCGGAAGTTAAAGTCTGCCGGACGCTTTCAATTTCCGGGCGTTTTCCAAACTCGCTTTCAAGGACTTCTAACGATTTAATAGCCAAATCGTGATAATTCTGGCTGATGTAATAATCTATACTTTCGAGTTCCTGCTGAAGGCGTAATAGTTGAAACTCGCTTAATTCCGTTTCGTTTGCCGTATAAGATAAAGATTCATAGTCGGCGACAGGCATCGGCAACTCGGCATTATCGGCAATCTGAAAATCTTTTGAAAGCCCGTTGCCGTTGGCGTAAATTTCCGCCGGAACAAATTCTCCGTAAATTTGCGCTGTCTCCGGTTCGCCAGCGTCGCTGCCGACGATTTCGCCGGAACTTTTAAATTCCGTCGCGTCGTCCGGTAAAAGCGGATTCTCAAAAACGAGCGGCGGCGTGCCGAGTAGCTCGTTCAATTCATTTAACCGGCTGGCGTGTCCGGTTTCGTGCGGCGAAATCAAAACAAGCTGCGAAAGAGCGTATCTTTCATCTTCCGGCGATTCGTTTAAACGCGCCGCTTCCGCCATTCTTTCCAATGATTGTTTTAAATTAACCTCGTCGCGCTGCCAGCTATAAAAACGAACTAGCAGCCGCAGCGCATCCATTTGCTCTGGATTTCGCGCCAAAATTTCGTGAACCCATTTTTCGAGTTCAGCCGCCTGCCCGCCGACCAGCAGATGTTCCGATGTCATCGAAATAATCCTGGCGGCGGATTCCAAATCGTTATTTTTTATGTAAAGCTCGACGACGTTTAGAAATTTCGGATAATTGGCAGGCTCTTTTTCGACCAGTTTGATAATGGTTTTTTCCGCTTCAGCCGGATTATTCGTATCGAGATAACAATCAACCAGCAGAAAAATTACCTCGCGGTTATAAGGCTCTTTTTCCAAAACATTTTCCAGAGCCTTTGCCGCTTCGTCCGTAAAACCGAGATTGATGTGCGATTGAACGTAACCGTTTAAAGCCTGTAAATCATTCGGTCTGATTTCCAAAGCGCGTGAAAAAGCGGCGGCGGCGGATTCTTCCTGACGCTTGGCGGATAATCTTTTTCCCGATTCGATAAAGGCGTTGGCGGCTTCGTCCCTTTGCGAATCCTGCCAGTAGGCTTCGGCGATTTTCAGATAAATCTCCGTGTTGTTTTTATCCAAATTGGCAATTTGCTTCCAGGCTTCCAACGCTTCTGCTTTTTTCCCCTTGCGGCGATATTGTTCGGCTAAATGATTGTAGTGCGAGCGCGCTTCGGCAATCGAGCCTTTCGATTGATAAAGCTGCGCGAGTTTTTCGGAAGTTTCCAGTGATTCGGGAGTCAGACGCAAAATTTTGTTGTAAATCGCAATCGCCTTTTGAGCAAACCCTTGCCGCGCGTAATGCTCGGCAACCTGCGTAAAACAATTGACGGCATCCGCCGTATCAGCCGCTTTCGCATTTAAATCGCCGAGCATATTGAGCGTGCCAAAATCCTTCGGGTCGTTTTCGACGACCCTTTTATATTCGTTTATCGCCGCCCGAATTTTGCCTTGCGCCAGGAAACGCTCGGCATTTCGCATCGCTTTTATCTTGTCGAAACTCATTTTTATTGATTGAAAACCGGATTATACATCTGGAAAATTTTGCCGTTTGAGAGAGGAGATAAATCGCAGGGTTTAGTCTGATTATTTCCCCGCGAATTTAAATTAACACGGTTTAACAATTAGTGTCAACATTTTTCAAAAATTTTTTGTTATTTTAACCGATTTTCGGTCAAAGTTTATTCAAATTGAAACTTATTTAATGCAAAATGCAAAGTGGAAAATGCAAAATTTAAATCCGGTTTCTTGACTTTGCATTTTCCACTTTGCATTTTGCATTATTTTCCTATGCCCGAATTACCCGAAGTCGAACTTGTCACTCAATCGCTGAATAAACTAACCGAGAAACGCAAAATTATCGCCGCCGAGCTTTTGCGCCAAAAACTCGCGCCCGATATTTCGCCCGCAGATTTCGCCGCAAAGTTGAAAAACGCCCGTGTAAATTTTGTTCACCGGCGCGGCAAACATATTTTGTTCGATTTAGATAACGGTCAAACTTTGATGACGCATCTGCGGATGAGCGGGCGTTTTATGCTGTTGCCGCCGGAGCGCGATTTGCCGAAACACACGCACGCCTGTTTTTATTTTGAAGACGAAACGCGCTTAATTTTTCAAGACCAAAGGCATTTCGGTTTGATGAAAATCGTCGAAACCGAAAAATTGTATGAAGCGAAGGAATTAAAAAAACTCGCCCCCGAACCTTTCGGCGAAGATTTTACGCCCACATATTTTCGTAAAATTTTGAAAACATCTAAAAAAAGCCTGAAGGAATTTCTGCTCGACCAGACAAAAGTTTTAGGTCTGGGAAATATCTACACTTCGGAAGCGATGTTTTTAGCGAAAGTTAATCCGCAGATTCCGGCGAATAAAATGGCGACGAAGAAAGCCGATGTTTTATTCGAGAAAATCCGCGAAGTTTTATCCAAATCAATCGCTCACGGCTCGACCTTAAACGTCAATCCCGAAAACATTGACGACAGTTATTACGGCGGCAATTACGAAAGCCGCTGGCGCGTTTATGACCGCGAAAACGAGTCGTGCGTTAATTGCCAATCATCGATAAAACGCATCAGGCAGGGCGGACGCTCGACTTATTTTTGTCCGAAATGTCAGCACCGATAACTTGACACTTTCCAGATAAAACCGCATTATTTGATTTATATTCGTGGTGAGTTACAGCGACTTGCGACCACGTTAAATAACCCGCTAAACAGCCCGTTTATCAAAAGATTTTCAAATCTCTCGGCTGCTTTAGCCGAGATTTTTTATTTATGAAAGACTTTCGAGAAATTTTAGAATCCGATGGCGTTTTTGTCTTTGACGGCGCGGTCGGCACGAGGTTTTACGACAAAGGCGTGTATATCAATCGCAGTTATGACGAGTTGAATCTGGTTCAGCCGGACTTGGTGCGCGAAGTCCACGCCGAATATGTTAGAGCGGGCGCGGACATTATCGAAACCAACACTTTCGGCGCGACTCGTCACCGTCTTCAGCAATACAGCCTCGAAAATAAATTGCGCGAAATCAACATCGCCGGAGTTCGCATCGCGCGTGAAGCGGCAGCCGATAAAGCATTTGTCGCGGGCGCGGTTGGACCTCTGGATTTACGCATCGAGCCTTACGGTCCGACATCTTTTGACGAAGCCAAAGAATTGTTTTCCGAACAAATTTCCGCGCTTTTGGAAGGCGGCGTTGACCTTTTCGTTCTCGAAACTTTTTCGGATTTGTCGGAAATCGAACAGGCGATTCGCGCCGTCCGCGAGCTTTCAGATTTGCCGATTTTCGCGCAGGTTACAATTACGACCGAAGGCAATATGGTGTTCGGCGCAACGCCCGAAATTTTTACGAAAAAACTCGACGAACTCGGCGCGGATGTCATCGGTTTAAACTGCGGTGTCGGTCCGACGCATATTTTGAACGCGCTCGAAAAAATGCGCTCCGTGACGACGAAAAAACTTTCCGCGCAGCCGAACGCCGGACTGCCGCGCGACGTGCAGGGGCGGCAATTTTATATGTGTTCGCCGGAATATATGTCGAAATTCGCCAAGCGTTTTATCAAAGCGGGCGCGTCGTTTATCGGCGGCTGCTGCGGCACGACTCCGAAACACATTAAGCTGATTTCCGATTCCGTCCGCGCCGTCAGCCCGCGCGCGCGAAAACTTCCCGCCTCGTCAAACGAAACAATTTCCGTTAAAGATTTAACGCCGCCCGATGTGCAGGTTGTGCCGCCGGAGATGCGTTCAAAATGGGCGGCGAAAATCGCTCGCGGCGAATTTGTGACATCGGTCGAAGTTTTGCCGCCGAAAGGCTGTGACGCGGCGAAAACTCTGGATTCGATTCGCCTGTTGAAAGATTCGGGCGTTGATGCCGTCAACATTCCCGACGGACCAAGAGCGCAGACGAGAATGAGCGCGCAGGCGACCGCCGTTTTGGTCGAGCGCGAAATCGGCATCGAAGCCGTTTTGCATTACTGCTGCCGCGACAGAAATCTTTTGGGAATGATGTCCGACCTGCTCGGCGCGGCGGCTCTCGGCGTGAATAATCTTTTGATAATTACGGGCGACCCGCCGAAAATGGGACCGTTTCCAGATGCGACCGCCGTTTTCGATATTGATTCAATCGGGCTGACAAATATGGTCAACAAACTCAATCACGGCTTGGATTTAGGCAATAATCCGATTGGCTGTCCGACCAGATTTTCAATCGGTGTCGGCGTTAATCCGGGCGCGATAAATCTCGAAGAAGAAATTCGCCGTTTTGAATGGAAAGTCGAAGCGGGCGCGGAATACGCGATTACGCAGCCTGTCTATGACACGGAACAATTGCGCTCATTTCTGAAAAAAATCGAGTATTGCAAAATTCCGATTGTCGCCGGAATTTTCCCGTTCGTGTCGTATCGCAACGCCGAATTTATGCACAACGAAGTGCCGGGCGTGAACGTTACGCCGGAAATTTTAGAGAGAATGCGGAAAGCGTCAGACATTTCCAAAGAAACGGCGCGTGACGAAGGTTTGAAAATCGCGCGTGAATCTTTGACGGAAATCCGTGATTTAATCAGCGGCGTGCAGGTTTCCGCGCCGTTCGGCAACGTCAAATACGCGCTTCAGGTTTTTGAGGTGCTGGAAGAATTTCAGTCGAGAAAAGACGCGGCGATAATTTAACAATCGTTATTTTTCAAATTTAGAAATTTCAGAAACGGGTTTCCAAACTTTTATTTTCGGAAACGCATCAAAGAATCAGAAAGTATCTTGCGAAAACAAAAGAATTACTCTTTACTTATGTAATGTAGATTACAGAAGTAAAATTCTTCAAGTTGTAAATTGGAAATGAATCGATGAATAAGGAAAACAAATTTATGAAAAGACTTTATATTTTTTTCGGATTTATTTTGCTGATGCTGCCGCTGGTTTCAGCCGCGCGCGGGCAGGGAAAAGAAACTTATACGGGAACAATTTTATACTACGGCACGGGATTTAATACCAGAACCGTAACGCGAACTTTCACGCTTAATATCAACGGTCTAACTTCTGACAGCGCAGCGCAAAACTATCTTGGAATTTTGCAGGAAAGCGGTCAAAGCCGTCTGCTCGACGCAATCAGAAAACAGGATCTCGGCAGATTTTCCGTCGGCGCGAATGTCGGCATTCCGGTAAATGTCGTGCGCGAAAGCACCGCCGACGGACGACGCAGAATCTTTATCGTTTTTGAACGTTTGACGCAATTTGCCGAATTGCGCGGCGGTTATCGCTCGCTGGATTATCCGTTCGGCGTTATCGAATTATCGATTGACGAGCGCACCGGCAAATGCGAAGGAACTTATATCGCCGCCGCACAGATTCGCTGGCGACACGACGATAAAACCGGACTGTATCAAGTTGAAATCGAAAATTTTGCAACTTTTCCGGCGAAACTTCTCGGCGTAGCTCGTCGATAAATGCAATTCATAAAAGCTGACATTTCGCGTTTATGCGGAAGCCCGCGCGAAGTAAGGG
>JBPCRW010000006.1:0-15923 GCA_050996405.1 Pyrinomonadaceae bacterium
ATTTATAGGGAGAAACTTGAAATGAAGAAAATCTATACCGATGAGCAGATTGTCGGATTTGTCCGGGAAGCCGAGAAAACGGAAGTGACGATTGCCGAGTTTTGTCGGCAAAAAGGCTTTAACGAAGGGACGTTTTACAAGTGGAAACGGCGTTTTGGTTCGATGCAAGCCGCCGAAGTCAAACGGCTGCGGGAACTCGAAGGGAGTTGCTGGCAAAAAAGTGGTGACGCGTGACGCGCAAACGCGAGGCAGTCGTCTTTTTGCAAGCGAAAGAAGTTTCGGAGCGATGGTCGTGCCAACTTATTTTATTAGCGCGTTCAACCTGTCAATATCGAATCAAGCGCGAGCCGGATGAAGAGTTTGAACAGGAAGTCAAAGAGTTAGCTTTTGCCCATCCGCGCTACGGTTATCGGCGGGTTCACGCCCTTTTGCGGCGGCACGGGCAAAAGGTTAATCGCAAACGAGTCGTCAGGGTGTGGCAGAAGTTCGGTTTGCAAGTGCCGCGCTCAAAGAAAACGAGAAAGAGAGTGCGGGAGCCGCAGCCAATGATGCCTGCGGCTTCTCGCCTGAACGAAGTCTGGACGTATGATTTTGTGTTTGACCGCGACGGTGCCGGTCGCCGATTAAAACTGTTGACTTTGATGGACGAATTCACTAGAGAAGGACTGGCAATCAGAGTCGGGCGTAGTTTCAAAGCGGCGCAGGTCAAAGAAGTTTTACGCGAGGTCGGCGAGCGCGCATTTCCGCAATTCCTGAGGTCGGATAATGGCTCGGAATTTATTGCCGGAATCATCAAGGAATTTCTGGCGGACAATAACATTAAGGCGGCATATATCGAACCGGGCAGTCCGCGGCAAAACGGGAAAGGCGAAAGTTTCAACGGCAAATTCAGAGATGAATGTTTGAGAATGGAAATCTTTGGCAACTGGCGTGAAGCTGAAGTTATCGCCGAATAATGGCGCAAGTTCTATAATACGGAACGACCGCATTCGAGTTTAAGTTATCAAACGCCGGATGAATTCAAACGAGATTGGGAAAAGCGGCAACGATTATTGAAAAGCGAAACGACGAGGAAACTTGCCACCCCGATGGCTCAAGGTTTGGTGTCTTGACAGTATGAACATTTATTGTTATACGTAATCAGACAAATTCGTTTCATTATAGTTCAACTCGTTGATGGCATTATCTTCGAGATTCTCTCGATCCAGATCGTAGAGCCGGAGCGTATTTAAATCCTGATGTCCGCTCATGCGTTGGATATTCCTGATCGGAACTTTTTGTTTGAATGCCTGCGTGATTGCCGTCCTTCGCAAATCGTGCGGCGAAACGTCGCCGATGCTGACGAGTTTTGAATGCTTTTTGACTAGATGCCAAATGTGTCTTGACGACAACGGATTGTTTTCGCCCGCCCATCTTTTATTCGGATCAGCTTGAAAAAGGTAGGCATCTTCGCCGTTCGTTTTCATTGTCTGCCGGTTGTTGCGATCAAGATTTAAATAATTATCGATGGCTTTTTTAACGTCTTTCGGCAGCGGTCTGATTTCTTCGCGTCCACCCTTAAGTTTGACGACGATCACCCATCTGCCGCTCGTCCATTTGATGGATGAAACTTTTAGATTACAAACTTCGGAAACTCTCAAAGAGAGGCGCAGCATCACGATCACAAGGGCGTAATCTCTTGCGCCGAGCAAAGTTTCCAGCTTAAACCACGAAAGCAAGGATTTGACTTCTTTCGCTGTCAGTGCGCGTCCCGGAGAATGTTTCGGTTTCTTTGGCGGCGGGACGAGTTTAGCGGATGCCGGATTTCTTTCAAACAAACCAAAAGCTCTGCCGTATTCAAAAAGCGAGCGAAGAATGGCGAGTTTAGTCGAAACGGTATGCGAGCGTTTTCCTTCCTTCATCAAATAATCGCGCCACGCCTGTACGTCGTCCAATGTGACTCTGGAAAAGTTCATTTCCAGATTGTGGCGGCTTTTATAAAATCGTCCAAACTCAAGCAGCGTGTTGCGATAAGTGCGGCGCGTTTCGGCGGACGGAGATTTCAAAACAAAAGAGCGACTTAAATCGGCATCCGATTGCGGAACGCTCTGAAGCGTTATTGATTCAGATAGTTGAAGGCTATTCTCCATAAAATTTATCGGCTGACAAATCGAATTTTCGCTTGTTTTCAGTAAAAACTTCTGAATTTTCGGCTAAAATCCGCTTGATTTTATTAAATTCGACTTGAATTTGAAAATGAGTATATCAGAAAAACTAGCTTATCTGATACAGCATAGGAAGAGAAGTAGGAAAAATGACTACTTATCCCTTTTTATCGGTGTTTTCCAAAATTTGTTTCACGTCCCACAAGCAAAATAGGCGTAAAACACCCATAAATTCGGGTAATCAGGAAGCCTAAGAACGAATGAGAAATGAGTTTTTAGCTACTTAAACAGTTTATTAACCTTTGGTGCTAGTTTTTAGAGTGCGAATTCAGCCATTGAAAGATGAATAACCCCCGCTTCGTCAATGTTTGAATCATTCCATTCCTGCAAGATGTTGAATATCGCCATCAAAAATCCCAGACGCATCTCGAAACATTCCCAAACCCGATGCCGCATCTGCTTGCCTCCGCAAGATCTGGTTATCAAGGAGAAAACGCTCTCGACGATCATTCGTCCGTTCCAAGAGCCGCGCTTGCAGATTTTTACATTCTCAGGATTGCCCTCTTTGGCATTGAAACCCGTATCGGCGCAAATGATCATTTCCTTTTCAAATTCCCGCAGCAGGGCGTGAAATTCGATGTCCGAAACATTCGCCGTATCCGTTTGAAAACCGCACACAAGCCCGAATTTATTCAGCACGACACACAGTTTGCCGCCAACTATCCAACGTGAATTGGATTTGCCTTTCTTGCCCAATCGCTTTCGGTCGGGAAATCGCCGTTCTCTGACCGGATGACACATTTCAATCCCGAATGAATCCGCCACGCCTAAAATTGTCGGGTCTGCCAGAAACTCGTTTGCCGGATAACGATACTTCTTGAACAGCCGGAAAAGCCGCGTTCGCTCCGGCAAAGTGGGAAACAGCGGCAAATAATCACGTTTGAGCCACCGATAAAAATGCCGCGTGTTCGCGCCTTTCAAAGCGAACAATAAAGCAATCGTGACAATCTCGCTTTTTGAGAGTTTGGCTTGCCGATGCTGCTTTTGATTTTTCAATTTCTCATCTGCCAAACAAAATAATTCTGTGATAAATTCAACGGTGGTCACGGTTTTACTCCTTATCTTTACAGGTTTAGTCACCCATAAGTTAGGAAATAAACCGTGACTTTTCAACTAGCACCAGTGGTTATTAGCTTCATAATAAGCCCTTCTATTTTTGCGGAAAGGTTCACTTCCTACATCTAAATTCCTCGAAAATTTTATATTTTCTCTGCTCCGCTTTTTGATAAACTTATTAGAAAAATAAATTCGTTGTCATAAATTTAGCCTGCGCGGTGTTTATAAATTGATTAAGTATTTATGAAAAACCTGAATGTTAATTTGTTCGGCAAGGTTTTGCTAAAAAGGGAAATTGCGGGACTCGTTTTAGCGGAAACTGCATATACTCCGCATCTGAAACTTTCCGCTCACTCGCACAGCCATTCTTATTTTTGCTTTGTAATGAAGGGAAATTACGACGAGTTTTATGATAAAAAGACAAGATTTTGCAAACCTTCAATGTTGATTTTTCACCCGCGCGGAGAAGTGCATGCGAATCGCTTTTACGATGCGGGCGGGCGATGTTTTAATATCCAACCCGCATCGCAATGGCTGGAGCGCGTAAATTTCAACGACTCGATGGATTCGGCAAACACAAACGTTAAAAATCTTGTTCATCGTCTTTATCTCGAATGCGTTCGATTCGACAAATTTTCGCGCCTTGCCGTCGAAGGCTTATTTTTGGAAATGGCGGCTGAAATTTCGCGCGCCCGAATGATTAAACAAACTGCCGTCGCGCCGTGGCTCGCGCGCGTCAAAGAAATTCTGCACGAACAGTTTGCGGAAAACTTGACACTCGAAAATATCGCCCGCGAAGTTTCCGTCCACCCGATTTATCTGGCACGAGCCTTCCGGCAGAAATTTCAATGCACCGTCGGCGATTACGCGCGTGCGCTGCGCGTCGAATACGCTCGCCGCGAGCTTTCCAATTCAAAAAAACCCTTGGCTGAAATTGCATATCTTGCCGGTTTCGCCAGCCAGAGTCATTTCTGCACCGTTTTTAAACGCTGCATTGGAGAAACTCCCGCGCAATTTCGCAAAAAAAGTTAATTGAATAAAAAAGGTTCGTTTTTTGAAAGATTTCTAAAGCCGCTTCAAGCAGAATTCTCTTTATGAATTTATTTTCAATGGAGAAATATGAAAAAAGAGATTTTATTTTGCTTGCTGGCAATCATTTTATTTAACCAATCCGCTTTGTGCGGTAGAGGATTCGCGCCATTAAAACCAAAACAAATAAGACTGGATACCAAAACAAAGTGGGAAGTTAAACCATCGTTTATGCTCGACACGCTTTGTTTTCTGAACGTGCTGACGGGCGACCCGTTTTATCTGCGATTTTACAAAAACGAATACGACGTATTTGAGCCACAACTGACACCTGCCGCGCGCCTTGCGCTGGCAAACCTCAAACGCAAAATTAAGGATGATAACAAGGATATTATTTCAGCTTCTTTGACGCTTTATTTTTCGGTAACCCGCGACCAAAATTTAGACGATTTGCTAAAAACGGTTAAAGACAGCCGCGAAATGAAACAAAAACTTAAAAGAACGGTTTATTACACCGATGAAAAATGGCAAATGTATGAATCGGTGCGGGATGATTTGCGGGTCATTTTTTCGTTTCTCAAAGACATTCATTTTGAAGATTACTGGAAGCAAAATTATCTGCCGAATATCGAGCGGAAAATCGCCCAAATAAAACCGGACTTGCCGAAATACAACGTCGTCAGTGAAGTGGAAAATTTGCTCGGCTACCGCCTTTCGTCAAATAAAATAACGGCTTATATTCTGCATTTTCCGAAACCGCACGGCATTCGCGTGACCGGACTGCGCTTTATTATGAGCGATTCAGACCCGTTTAAGACAACCGTCTTTATTGCCGTTCACGAATCGATGCACCCGCCTTTCGATTTAAAGCGTGATGCCGAATTAAAAAACGCTCTCGATACGCTTCGCGCCGATGAATTTTTAATGGACAAGGTAAAAAATCATAATCCGTCGCTCGGCTACAATACGTTTGAAGGACTCGTCGAAGAAGATTGCGTCCAATCGCTCGACCAGATTATCAGCGAAAAATTAGGCGTGGAGATAATGGAAGCGCACAAAAGGTGGAAACATTACGACGAAGGAATTCACGTTTTAGCGGTTGCTTTGTATAGCTTGATGAAACAGGAAAACTTCGACGGCAGGCACGAGAAATTCAGGGAATTTCTTTTGCGAATGTTACGCAGCGGCAAGTTATCGGCTGGAAAAATCAAGCCGCTTTACGATGATTTTTATTCGAGTAAAATCTAAGAAACTGTTTGAAAAATCAAAAACCAATCAAAATCATCTTATGATTTACGCGACAAATTTTCAGTCGAAATCTATTTTGCTTTTTGAGCCGAAAAACAAACGATTATTTGTTGACAAGTTTCATTTGTTCGGGACGATACCGCTCGCCCGCCGCCAGTTTGCTTAATTCGTCAAGTTGATTCATTTCTTCGTTCGTTAATTCAATTAGGGCGGATTCGGCGTTTTCACGCAGATGTTTTTCCCGCGTCGTCCCCGGAATCGGCACGATTTGATTGCCTTTGTGCAAAATCCACGCGAGCGCGATTTGTCCGGGAGTCGCCTCTTTTGCTTCGGCGATTTGTTTGACGCTTTCGACAATCGCCATATTTTTATCGAAATTTTCGCCTTCAAAACGAGGGACGATACGCCGGAAATCGTTTTCTTCCAAATCTTCGACTGATTTGATTTTGCCGGTCAAAAATCCGCGCCCAAGCGGTGAATACGGCACAAAACCGATGCCGAGTTCCCACAATACCGGAAAAATTTCTTTTTCGACATTGCGTTCCCACAAACTATATTCGCTCTGCAAAGCCGCGACCGGATGAACGGCGTGCGCTTTGCGAATTGTATCGGCGGATGCTTCCGACAAACCGTAATGCCGAATTTTCCCTTCGTCAATTAATTCTTTCAACACGCCGACCACTTCTTCAATCGGAACTACCGGGTCAACGCGGTGCTGGTAAAAAAGGTCAATGTAATCGGTTTGGAGTCTTTTCAAAGACGCTTCGCAAACTTCGCGGATGTGCGCCGGGCGCGAATCAACGCCGTTCATTTGTCCGTTTTCGATTTTGAAACCGAATTTCGTCGCAATAACGATCAAATCGCGCGGCACATCTTTGAGAGTTTTGCCGAGCAATTCCTCGTTCGTAAAAGGTCCATAAACTTCCGCCGTGTCGAGAAAATTGATTCCCAAATCGAGCGCGGCGCGAATCGCTCTTATTGATTCGGTTTCATCCGCCGTGCCATAACCGAAACTCATTCCCATACAGCCTAAACCGATTGCCGAAACTTTCAAGTTCTGCCCGAGCGTCCGTTCGGGCATCGCAGCTTTTCCTTGTTTTGTATTTGTCATAATTTTTCCTTTTATTTTTGTTTGTTGAATTTTTGCTTTTAACTCACATACATTCCGCCTTTGATGTTGATTGTTTGTCCGGTTATACAGCCGTTTTCGACGAGCAAAATTACGGCTGCAAAACGATTTTACCGCGCGTGCGCCCGCTCTTTGAGAGTTCGTGCGCTTTTTTGACTTCTGCGAGCGGCAAAACGGTTTCGATGTGCGTTTTTAATTTGCCCTGTTCATACAATTCGACAATTTCCGCCAGTTGCCCGGCGTTCGGCTGAACCGCAACCATTGCGACTTTAACTCCGAATTGATTCGCTTTTTCTTCAGACGGAGGCTCGACCGCCGTAACTAAAAAACCGCCTTTTTTCAGAGTTTGAAACGCCCGCTCTAAAGTGTCGCCGCCGACCGTATCGAATACGACATCAACGTCTTTAACGATTTCCTCAAATTTTGCCCGCGCGTAATCAACAAATTCGTCCGCGCCTAAATCTCTGACGAATTTCTCGTTTTTGCCCGAAGCCGTTCCTGTGACGAATGCGCCTTTTGCTTTGGCAAGCTGCACAGCCATTGAACCGACACCGCCGGACGCGCCGGTTATTAAAATCCTTTGCCCGCTCTTTAGATTAGCCAAATCAAACATCGCCTGCCAAGCGACCAGCGCGCCGACCGGAATAGCCGCCGCGTTCTCAAAGTCTAAGCTCTCCGGCTTCGGAGAAATCTCCTCAGCTTTAACGACGGCGTATTCGGCGTAACCGCCGATGTGCGAGCCGATGTAACCGATAACCGCATCATTCTTCTTGAAATCTTTGACATCAACGCCGATTTCCTCGACTGTTCCCGCAATTTCGCAGCCGAGAATAAAGGGCAGCTCGAGTCCAAACATTGCGCCGAAGCCGTCGCGGATTTTCCAATCAACCGGATTGACCGCCGCCGCGTGAATTTTCACCAGAACTTCGTCTGCATTCGGCGCGGGACGTTTCACATCTGTATAATCTAAAACGCTTTCATCACCATATTTTTTAATCATTACTGCTTTCATTTTTATTTTCTCCTATCTCCAATAATCGATTTATACCTCGGTCAACGTCAAATACTATTTTCCTTTTACCGCTTGTTGATAACGGGCTAAAAGTTCCGGGTTATCAATCGAGCCGTGATGATGGATTTGTTTCCATTCGCCGCCCGTCAGCTTAAAAATTCTGCTTGTTCTGATTGCCAAATCAATAACTGTTTCACCTATTTTCAATTCGCCGCGTTCTCTGCCGGTCACATAAAAAATATCTTCGGCTTGATGTAGACTGTAATCGTAAAATTCCACGCTAACTTGCGCTGGGCTATTGAAAATTTGTTCATAGACGGGTTTAATTTCTTCCCATCCGCGCTTGATTTTGCCGACCAGATTATCCATCACCGCTTCTTCGCTCTGCGCCCGGTTAAGCGTCATTTTTTCATATCCCGATTGTTAAAGGCATCATAAAAATCTGACAACGCTCGCAATTCCGGCGATAAATTTTCTCTGTTTTCGCGTCCCGTAACGGACATCTTCTCGATTCGCATAAATTTTATTTTTTGCTGCTAGCTCGTCCTCCGCCCGTTATGATTGCGGCTTTTCCTTCTAGTTTCTTCATTTTTATTTTTCCCCTTCTGATTTGTAATTTCGATAAAACCGTTTTCAATGTCGTCCAAAATCGTTGCTGCGCTTTAAGCCGCCGATGCTCGCCCAAGCGTTGGATAATCGGTATATCCTTTCTCGCCCGTCGAATAAAAGGATGAATCATTTAATTCGTTAAGCCACGCGTTTTCTCTAAATCTTTCCGGCAAATCTGGATTGGCAATAAACAATTTCCCATAAACAATTGCGTCGGCTTTATTTTCAGCCAGAAACTTTTCGCCCGATTCTCTGGTAAAACCGCCGTTGGCAAAATAAACTCCGTTATAAATCGAGCGCAATTTTTCGTGCCAGTTGATTCGCGTCTCCGGCGTTTCTTCAAAACCGATGTGCAGATAAGCCGGATTCTTTTTGTTTAATTTTTGCACGATAAACGGGTAAAATTCTTCCGCATCCGCGTCCTGCATATCGTTAAAAGGCACAGACGGCGAAAGTTTTACGCCGAGCCGCTGCGAACCGATTGCGCCGGAAACTGCGTCAACAATTTCAAATAAAAATCTGGCGCGGTTTTCAAACGAGCCGCCGTATTCGTCGGCGCGAAGATTTGTGTTTGTGCCGAGAAACTGGTGAATCAGATAACCGTTTGCCGCGTGCAGTTCCACGCCGTCAAAACCTGCGGCAATCGCGTTTTTCGCCGCGCTAGCAAAATCTCTGACGGTCTGTTTGATTTCAGGGGTGGTCATTTCGCGCGGCGTGACAAAATCTTTCATACCGTTATCTGTTTTATTTTTCCCGTTCGCTTTGACGGCGGAAGGTGCAACCGGCAGCGCGCCTTCCGGCAGAAAATCCGGCAGAGCGATGCGTCCGGTATGAAAAATTTGCATAAAAATTTTTCCGCCGTGAGCGTGAATCGCGCTCGCAACTTTACGCCAGCTTTCAATCTGCCCAGCGGTATAAATTCCCGGCGTGCGAACATACCCTTTCGCTATTGCTGAAACATTCGTCGCTTCCGTAATAATCAAGCCAGCCGAAGCGCGCTGCCGGTAATATTCCGTGACGATTTCAGACTGAACGCCCGCATCGTCGGCGCGGCTTCTGGTCATCGGTGCCATAATGATTCTATTTTTTAGTTCCAATTTTCCGATTTTTAATTTGTCAAAAAGTTTCGTCATTTTAATTTTTCCCTGATGTTTGTTTAAAGCCAGCTATTTTGCTTCTTCCGCTATTGTGTTTTGCCCCATTGCTATCAACCAATTTCCTTAATTTGATGTAACTGCATATACACAAATATCTATATGCACAACGTAAAAATTTGCAATAATTATCTTCTCGCCTTCGTTTGCGATAGCCCCAAACGGCGTTGCAGTTCGGCAATGTATTCATTCATCACTTCCGTTTTGATTGACCAGAATCTAAATTGTCCTTCGCTGCGCGGCTCAAGCAATCCGGCTTCGGTCAATTCCTTCAAATGATGCGAAACGGTCGCCTGCGCCACCGGCATTTTTTCGCACACTTGACCGCAGCACAATCCGTCCACGCTTCCCTTCGTAATCGTTTGAAAAATCTCGAAACGCCGCGGGTCGGCAAGTGCTCTGGCTATTTTTTGAAACTGCCGGTCATCCATAACAATAAAGATACATTGACAGGCATCTATATACGTTGTCAATGGTTCAACGGTTTGTCGAGCGTTATGCATGACCGGATAGCAGAACTAAATAGCAGTGCCGCGTGTGGCATTTCTGCCTTTGACAGCAAGTTTCAAAACTCTCTTATATATCATTACTTTTCCTGCACGTAATAAATATAATCAACATGCGGCGGCTCGATTTTTTGGTCGTGCAGCCGAAGGCAAATCTGCGCCCGGTGCAAAATCGAATGATAATTAAGTTGCAGCACGACATCCCGCAGACGGTTCACGCCTTCGGGTTCGTCCGGCATCGGAGCAAAATGGATTTGACGGTCGAGGTCTTTATCCTCCAAATTAGACAAAAATTTCAACCAATCGTGTTTGCTAATTTTGATTTGTGGCGTTGATGATATTTTGATTTTACAAGCAATCAGTTTTTCCGCAATAGCCACTTTCTGACAAAAAGCCAGTCCGTTTTAAATTAAGGATTACCAATAAATTATTCTTTAGTAGGCGATTCCGATTGCTTTTCGATACGTTTCTTGATCGGTCAGATGATTAACAATAAAATCGGCAACATCCGCCCGCGAAATTGACGTGCCGCCAACCACCGTTTCGGGTTCAGCGCGGTATTTTCCGGTGCGCTTACCGTGCGTCAGCCGGGTCGGACGCACTATTGTCCAATCGAGATTACTTTTGCGAAGAACCGTTTCCATTCGCATCAAATCTTCGTAGGTGTAACGTAAAATTTTTTGAATGATATATTTTTGGACAAGGCGAATAAGAAAGGTTTGGCGCGGTTTATTGACGTAACCGCTCGCGCCGACGGCAATAATTCTTTTAATCTGACAAGACTGCATCGCCTTGACGATATTGGTCATTCCCTCGGAATAAAAGGCGGTCGGCTCTTTGGCGTTGCTCATCCCGATTGCTGAGACAATTAATTCCGTCCCCAATACCGCCTTTTCAATTGATTTCTCATCCGATACGTCCCCGGCGCGTGTTTCAAGCCGTTCGTGGGTTGTTGAAATCGCTTTCGGGTTTCGCGCCACGACGATTACCTTATCACCGTTTTCCAAACATTGTTCCACGACTTTTCGTCCGACGCTGCCTGTCCCGCCGATAATTGCTATTTTCATAAACTATCTTCCATTTCTAAGTCTTCAATAACCAATACACAACTTATTTCGTTTACAATTGTCGAAAATAAATTTTCTGTTCGTTAAAGAGTATCATATTCAATATATCTAACTTTATCTAATAGACAATCGTTTGTCAAAACGCTTAAACTAAAAAGATGACCGAATCAGAGAAGCGTTCATATCAATCTGCGACCAGGCAGCGGCAAGCCGACGAAACGCGCCAAAGAATTATGGATGCCGCCCGCAAACTCTTTTTAGAAAATGGCTATGCCGCGACGACGATTGATTCGATTGCCTCCGAAGCCGGAGTTGCGGCTCAAACCGTCTATGCCGCATTTCGTTCCAAACAGGGAATTTTAACCGGGATAATCGTGCGGGCAAGATTTGGAGCTGACTACGAGGAAATCGTCAAAGAAGTCCGAACCGCCACCGATCCTCGGAAACTTCTTCAGCTGACTGCCAAAATCGCCCGCCAGATTTATGACTCCGAGCGCGCCGAGTATCAATTATTAAGAGCCGTTCCCGAAATAGCCGAACAGGAACGGCAGCTTGAATGTCGCCGGTTTGAGGCATTAAAACCTAATATCAAGATGCTGGAAAATTCCGGGCGGCTCAACAAAAAACTTAAAAAAAATAAAGCGCATGACATTTTATGGACGCTGACGGGACGCGATATTTTTCATATGCTGGTGATTGAACGCGACTGGCAATCAAATAAATATGAGAAATGGCTGGCAGAAACTCTAATTTCATGCTTGCTTGAAACTGAATAACTCTTATTGTTTATAAATGAGGACTTACGCAGTTGGAAGGAGCAATAACGCGGATTCGACAAGTATGCTCGGACGGCATCTCGAATAATACTGGTTTTAGCTTCGATCCAACTCGTCTTTTCTCGATAACAATGACTCTCCAGCCGCACAAATGCTCGAATGCACAAACCGATGTGGTTCAACACGGGGCGAAGCCTTCGGCATTGCGCGCGTTCAATCAAACACTGTTGTTTCAACGCCCGATGATACATTTCAATGCGCCACGCTGACTTTGCAAAATCTTCTCGTTCCGCCTCGCTCATTCGGTCAAGGCTGGTTGCCCAGTATTCCGCCGTGCCGACGGCGAGCGCGGACGCGGAACACTTTAATTTCTCCAAATCCTTTGAGCCAGCAAACTGTGCCGTCCCCGCCGCACAGTCCGGCTTCGGAAACGGCTTGCAATCCGCCTTTGTTGACTCTGATTTGCCGGTTCACTTTGAGCCGCGTCAAAAAATGCCAGCCCAAAGAACGACAGAGTTTCAGGTTTTCAACCGAAGAATACCAACCGCTCGAAACAAACCAGTTCAGACTGAAAACCGCGCTCAAAGGCTTCAAGCAGCATCCGGCAAAATGATCGTTTTTCGTTTTCCCGTCGCGGTCACGTGTCAAATACGCGGTAATCTACCGGCACGCACCGCTCGCCGTTTGTCCAGAGCAAAGTAATCAAATTAATTCCATTGACGACTTCTTTTTGCTTGCCCGACCAATGCCGATAAACCAGAGCGTTTCTCTCCGAATATGGCTTCTCCAAAGTCGAATCATCCAGAACAAGGATGCCGCTCTCGAAATCAATCTGCGTTCTCGCTTCCTTCCAGAGCGTTTCCGCATCGGGTTCAAGACGCGCCAGCAAGCGAGTAAAAGCATCGTGTGCGGGAGCGTCTTTGCTTCTCGGCTGAACGCGCTTGGCTTCGGTGGCAGTGATAAAGTTAATGTAATCTTCGTCAGTTACTTTTTTGGCGGATTCATTCTTTATTTTTATCAAATAACTCTTCAACTGCGTAAGTCCTGTTATAATTATGCGTCCAAGTTCTGAAATTATTGAGCGAATCACTTCTACTTGGGTTTGTGTGGTTAGATTGTGAAGACTTTTTATATTAACGTCAGTTCGGGATAAGAACTAATAAACGAAACTCGGCACGAGGTCTTTGAAATTCAGATTCAATGACGGTTTCTTCTCGCGCCACGAGTAAGCAATCAGCCCCTATGCGATATTACCTAAGTAATTCCAAACGGAGCGATGCCGCGAGTGTTCGATGTTCGAGATATTCTTTAACTGGTCATTGACCGTTTCAATGATTGACCGCTTCCGCAGCAGTAATTTATCTTCGAGTTCAACGAATTGATTTTTCATATTTGAGTGCGGTTTGGTAATCAGCCGCAAGTCGCACTCCATCAGTTTGGCAAACAAATCCTTCGACAGATAACCTTTATCGCCGATGAGTTTGTCCCACAAATCCTGCGTAATCCAATCTGACGGTTGCCGTTCATCAACATTGGCAGCCGTCAGGTAAAAGCCGAGAATCTCGCCGCGCTCGTTGATTGCCAAATGCAGTTTGAAGCCGTAATACTAGCCCGTTGATGACTTATCTCTGGCGGCACTGCCGCGAAAAGTGCGGTGCTGCGGTATCCGCAAATTATGACAAACCTTCAAACTCGTCGCATCAATAATTGAAACGCCCGCGCAATCACCGCGTTTCATCAATAGATAAAAACAACGGCATCACGCATCGCGCCTGTAACTCGACAAAGCGGTTGTAACTGACGAGCGAGCGAAAATCCCGATAATGACGGCGCACAATTTCCTGCAAGTAAAACGCTTTCAAATTCTTATAGCCCGATTGATGATACAACACCAGAATCGTCATTACTTCTGCCTGACTCAATCTGGGCGGGCGATGGCAGTGACGCTTGCCGCTCCTCAACTGGTGAGTGCGCCAAACTTTCTCAAAGACCTTGCAGAAGTCGTCAATCTCACAAAAAAGTGATAAAATGTCCATTGATGGAAATCTCCTTTCAAACAGTTGTTTTCTGATAAATTCATTTTACTTGAAATGGAGATTTTCCATCATCTCTTATCCCGAACTGACGTTAACTTACCAAAATCAGATGAGCAGCTTAAATCACTATTTCTTGTACACTGGGTAATGGAGGGTGATCCAATCTTCGACTAAGGTTTGAAATTCATGCGCTTTTCCAATAGCTCTTTGGCTTCGGTTTCCGTTACTATTTCTGCTGCATCATATTCCTGGCGGCTGGTGGCGTATCTTTGCACTGTCCGATTCGCCAGCAAACTCTTCCAATTCATTCGCGTCTCCTATTAAAATATTTTTTCTTTTTTCAGAATGTTTGTCAAAAAATGGTTTCCGTCGCGCACTTTTTTGGCGAACTCACCCAAACTGTAACAAGTTACGTCGATTTCTCTGTTAAATTTGTTTTCCAGCACCCGCAGAATTGACGACAGTTCCGACAAGCCTGCCTGACCGATGACCATCAAATCAATGTCGCTTAAGATATGATCTTCTTTTCGCGCCACTGAGCCGTAAATAAAAACGTAATTTATCTTGCCCGCCAGCGGCTGAAGTGCTTCTTTCAAACTTGCATTTACCACAAGGGTTTGGGTGACTAATTCGCTTAGCGGCACAAAAATTGGCGAATCAGTTTCGGCTTGAAAATACAAACGATTCCCATCGCGTCGCTGTCACAAAATTCCGCTCGAGGTCAGTGATTTAACCTCTCTTTGGAGGCTTGAGGGAGTCACTCCGATGAAAGCGGCGAGTTCGCTCAAAAACCACCAACGCTCGGGTTGCCCGTAGGTGGCGGCGAGAATCCTTTGGCGAACTTTTGGAAACAGCGCGTTAATCGGATTACTTTTACGCATATTGCGTATAATCTTACGTATTTTGCATAAAAAATGCAATTTATCTTGGAATCCTCGTCTGGAACTTACTTTCTACAATGATTAGAGGAAGGAATTGAAAAGCGCGTTAAGTATGAACGGAAAAAACCGGAAGAGTTGGAACAAAAGGCAGTTTGCAAAAAATCCCAATGATTCAAATTCCAATGCAAAAGTATCCGGATTAAATCTTCAAATGTAATCAAATTACATTCAATTCATTTTTTTAGATACCAATTCATTCAATAATTAACCTGTAAAAAGTGGTACGATTTTGGCACGATTTACTTTCCGTTTTATTACTTTAAGTTCCCAAAAATTCCTTTTGATATATGATTGATATCCGTCCAAATAATTGACTTTATTATAGTTTACTTGGTTTATGGTTTTGACAGTTAATCCAAAGAACTGCGTTCGCAATGCTGAGGTCAGGGGTTCGACCCCCCTCTGCTCCACCAACATTTTCAATAACTTACGGCAAGCCGAATGCTTGCCTTTTTTGTTCCGTTACCAATTCGTTACTAAATTGCGACGAAACGTCCAGATTTTCAACCGCTCGGCGAAGTGCCAAATCCGACGCGTGCGTATATCGCGCCGTCATCCGAATGTCCGAATGCCCTAAGATTTTCATCAACGTAAAAGCATCGGCTCCGGCTTCCGCCATTCTGGTTGCCGCCGTATGACGCAAATCGTGGAAGTGGAAATCTGGAATTTTCGCATTCGCCAATGCCTTGCGAAAGCCTTTTTTCACGTCAACCAGTTTCCCGCCGGTTCGCGGACTCGGAAACACATATTCGCTTTTTCGCTTTAAGCCGTTGAAAAGATTTCTGACGCTTCTGTTCATCGGCACCAATCGCTTTTTGCCCGACTTGCTTTCTCTAACCTGAATAAGAGCGCGATTAAAATCCACGTCGAACCATTTAAGATTGAAAATCTCGCCGCGCCTCAGTCCCGTGTGCAAAGCAATGGTCACGATTTGCTTGACGAGTTCGTTACTGCCTAACGCTATAAAAAGTTTTGATTCTTCTTCCATAGATAAAACCCGCAATCTTCTTTTGGCTGGAAACGACTACTAAAACAAAATCATAACCAGCCGCTAGACATTTTAAGATGTTGCGCGTTTCATAATCGGGCGTTGACGTGACGGACACTTCCGCCGCAATTTTCAGATTTTCTTTTTCAAGTGACACATCAACGAAAC
>JBPCRW010000087.1:0-18438 GCA_050996405.1 Pyrinomonadaceae bacterium
ATTCGCCTGCAAAACTTTCAACCATTCAATTGCCGTAAACTGACTCCCTTGATCGGAATTAAAGATTGCCGGCTTGCCTTTCTTCAACGCCCGCTTCAAGGTTTCCACAAAAACGCTTGATTCTAACCAATTCGAGACTTCCATTTCAATGACGAATCGGGAATGCCAATCCATAATCACCAGTAAATAAACGAATCCGCTCCCCAGTCTGATATAGGTCAGGTCGGTCGCCCAGACCTGCTCGGAATAATCTACCGCCGCGCCCTTCAACAAATACGGGTAAGTTAAATGATCTTTGCCCGGCGCGCGACAAATTAGGCTTCGGGTAAATTGCCTCCAGCCCGAGTTTTCTCATCAATCGTAAAACTCTTTTGTGATTGGACGACAAATCCCAAATTCTGTAGATAAACCCTCATTCGCCGGTAACCGTAAAACGGCGTGATCGTATATTGAGCGTCAATTAACCGCATCAACTCGCCATCTTCAACACTCTGTGGTCTGCCGCAATAATAAAGACCAGTCCGGTTGAGTCCTAAAAGCTGACATTGGCGAACAACGGAAATCTGTTTATTGTCCGGCTCGACCAGTTCCCGGCGGACTCTAACTGAAAAGGGAAGATTTTTTTTTGAGCCAATCAAGTTCAACGTGTCGTATGCCCGATTTGTTGATACAATTGGTTGGTCAATTCTTCGTCCGCTTTCGCCGACGGCTGTTTTGAATGATCAAAAATCTGCGGCAGCGATTCGAGAAACTGTTTCTTCCAATTGGAAATCTGATTCGGGTGAACCTCAAACTGTTTGGCTATTTGATTGATCGTCAATTTTCCGCGAACCGCCTCTAAAGCGACTTTAGCCTTAAATTCGGGCTTATATACTTTCCGATTTTTGGTGCTTGCCATAATATTGTTTCGGGCAGCAATTTTATCACTTTTTCCACCTTAACTAGATGTCTTAATTTTGGGGTTCATTATAATTTCAAAAGTCTTGACAAATTGTTTGCAAACTGAACAGGTGCAGCTCATCACCGGAAAATAAATTTCCGCGCGGCAGAGCCGCGAGGTATTAAACTCTCTTTAGTCAAATATGATTCCGACTAGCTGCAATGCGCTCAGGTTTGACGATTGCGGTTTTCTCGGTTTTTTATCATTGTCTCCGCGATTGTCATTTTTCGGTTTATCGGGTTCTTTCGGTTTGACAACCACAACGGGCGGAGGATCCTTCGGCGGCGGCTTTTTATCGCCGTCTCTCTGGGCAAATGCGCTGAGAGAGGTGCAAATCCCGATAATTGTTATAAATAATAATTGTTTTAAAATTCGTATCACGGCTATTTCACCTTTTTCCGTCTTGAGTTTTATGCATCAGGGAAAGAATTCGGTATGCGCCGGTTTTTTTAAAAGCAATCTCAATGCCAGAAAATTTTACCCTGCGTATTTCGTAATTCTCCCCGTAAAATCCGCGTAATCTTTGCTTTACGGATAATCAGTCTGTTTGATTCACATAAACGGATTTACGTTTTCCGCGATTTTCATACGAAATCGTCAAAACATCTTTCGGTTTTGGCGGAATAACATCTTAATTTGTTAGAATTTGCTGGTAATCAAAGAAAACAAAATGCCGAATAACACCGAACGCGTCAAACAAATTTTTGTCATTATCGCCACCGTC
Source organism: Pyrinomonadaceae bacterium (assembly GCA_050996405.1). Lineage (GTDB taxonomy): Bacteria > Acidobacteriota > Blastocatellia > Pyrinomonadales > Pyrinomonadaceae > JBPCRW01. Next base: position 1,665 of record JBPCRW010000087.1, read on the forward strand.
GGCGTGATTTTGATTAACTATCTGGCGGGAATCGGCTACGTCAACGCCATCACGCCAGCCGCGATTTCCGACAAATATCCGACTTTAATCACGCCCGCCGATTACGCCTTTTCGATTTGGGAGCTGATTTATTTCGGCTTGATTCTTTTTAGTATTTATCAGGCGTTACCGAAAAACGTCGAGCTATTTCGTTCGATTCGCACGATTTATATTCTAAGCTGCATTGCCAACTGCGCCTGGATTTACTGCTGGCATCACGAACTGATTTTGCTTTGCTTGGGCATGATTTTTCTGCTGCTCGGAACGCTCGCGGTTATCAACGTCAAACTGCGAAAGACCGAAACGAACGGCGAATACTGGCTGGCAAAAGTTCCCTTCGGACTTTATTTCGGATGGGTCACGGCAGCGACGATTTTAAACGTGACTGTCGCGCTGGTTTATCTGAACGTGCGAGTTCCCGCTTCGACCGCCGCGATTTTAGGCGCGGGACTGATTCTCGTCGCGGCGGCGTTCGGCATGATTATTTGTCTGAAACTGAAAAATTATTTTTACCCGCTGGCAATCGCCTGGGCTTTGACCGCAATCGCCATCCGGCACGGCGAACAGACTTTGATAGTCGCGGCATCGGCATTCGGCGTGAGCGCGTGTCTGATTGCCGCAATCAGTTTTGTAATACGCCTGAAATCTTCCAAAATCCGATGAACAGAGGAAAAATCTGCGTTTCGGTGTGCGCCGAAACCGTCGATAAAATTGTAGAAAAAACTAAAAGCGCGACAAACTTTGCCGATGTTATCGAACTGCGTTTCGATTGTCTGAAAAATCTTGAGGCGGAAAATTTACGGCGGAAAATTGACGATTTAAGAAAGAATTTCAGCGGAAAATTGCTGGCGACTTTTCGCTCTGCCGAACAAGGCGGAAAAAGCGAGCTAAGTTTTGAAAACAGAGAAAATTTTTGGACTAATTCGCGCATTTTTGAGAACGTTGACTGGGCAGACCTCGAATTGGATTTTCCGGTAGAAAATATAAATAAGCTTTGGAGAAAATCATTCAGCCAAATTATAAAATCGTTTCATAATTTTGATAACGCGCCTAAAAATCTCGAAAATATTTACAAGGAACTTTTGGAAACAAGTTCGGATGTGATAAAAATCGCCGTTCAAGCCGAAGATGTTACAGATGCGATTCCGGTTTGGAAACTGCTCGGAAAAGCTAAATCCGATAATAAAAAATTTATTCCGATTGCGATGGGCGAAGCCGGAAAATGGACGCGGATTCTGGGTTTGGCGCATGGCGCGTTTATGACTTACGCCGCGCTCGAAGACGGGGACGAAACCGCGCCCGGACAAATTTCCGCGCGGGATTTAATCGAAACTTATCGCGTCAGAGAATTAAACGAGCAGACAGAAATTTACAGCGTTTTGGGCGGAAATACGAGTTATTCGTTGTCGCCGTTTATGCAAAACGCGGCGTTTAAACAGCAGAATCTCAACGCCGTTTTTATTCCGTTTCAGGTCAAAAATCTGGACGGATTTATCAAGCGAATGACGCGCGCGGAAACACGCGAAATCGATTTAAATTTCAAAGGTTTTTCCGTTACGATTCCGCATAAACAGGCGATTATCAAATATCTCGACTATGTGGACGAAGCGTCAGAAAAAATCGGCGCGGTCAATACGGTCAAAATCGCGGACGGCAAATTTTACGGCTATAACACCGACGCGCTTGGGTTTATCGAGCCTCTGCGAAATTTTTACGGCGATTTAAGAAATGCGAGAGTTGCGATTCTCGGCGCGGGCGGCGCGGCGCGGGCTTGCATCTACGCGCTGAAAAAAGAAAACGCGGAAGTGATGATTTTTGCGCGGGATTTAAAAAAAGCAAAAAGTTTAGCCGACGACTTCAAAGTTCGAGTTTCAAAGTTCAAAGTTCAAAGTGAAAATTATAACGATTTTGATATTTTGGTAAATACAACGCCGCTCGACACAAAAGGCGAGATGAAAAATGAAACAATCGTTTTCGCTGAACAAATCGAATCGGTCAAACTCGTTTATGATTTGGTCTATAATCCTTCTCAAACGCGCTTGATGTCGGAAGCCGATAAAGCAAATGTTCCAAAAATCGGCGGAACGGCGATGCTCGTCGCGCAGGGTGCGGAGCAATTTAGAATCTGGACGGGGAAAACCGCTCCGGTCAAAGAAATGCGCGCGGCGGTTTTGAAAAGATTAGAATTAGATGGATTAATTATACGACCACTTGGATAAAACAAAGTTATTTACATCTTTCTTTACTTTTATATTATTCAAATGCGAAAATTCTTGCGGAGAAGGAATAACGATATGTCAATCGAATTATTAGATTCAATAAAAAACGAAGCGCGTAAATTATCGGCGACGGAGAAAGCGCAGCTTACCGACTATCTTTTGCGGGAAACAGAAAAGGCGAATTCAAAAGATTTAGGTTTAGCCAGTGAAACCGAAGATGAAACACGAACTCTACGAATGAAATGGCTGAAAGAAAATCGTGAGAAATATGCCGGACAATATGTCGCGCTTAACGGTAATAGATTAGTCGGCGTTGGCAGGAATATTCGTGAAGCCCATGAACAGGCTAGACAAAATGGAATCAATAAACCTTTTTTAGTTCGCGTCAGCGGGGAAAATGAAATTCTTTCCGGCGGCTGGTAGATATGTTTCAACTAAATTTTGATAAATTTCTTTCCTACGATACGGGTGAAATAGGAATCAATTTGAATGTGGCACTGAAATTAACCGGAAAGAATGTCGATTTAATTGCCAAAATAGATACCGGAGCCACTCATTGTTTATTTGAACGTAAATTTGGCGAACAATTAGGTTTAGATATTGAAACCGGAATACCTCAAAAATTTTCGACGGCGACCGGAATTTTTCTCGCTTACGGTCACAATATCACGCTGATTACGGAAAATTTAGAATTCGATTCGTATGTTTTCTTTTACGCGGATGAAAGTCATAAACCGAATGTGCTTGGACGTTTTGGCTGGCTCGACCGTATAATTCTCGGCTTGGTTGATTACGAAGGCAAACTATTTTTGAACTATTACGAACAAAATTATGGATAAAAAGAACGGTGCTAAAATCTTATCTAACAGCTTCTAGCCTTATCTTTAATAGTAAAATAGCAAATCTACAATCTAAGTCTAACTAATTTATACAAGTTTTTATTTTTTGTCCAGTAAAATTTTATTAACGCCGAGAATTTTACGGCTTTGATTTTCCTGCAGAAAAACTATCAGTTTGAGATTTTCTTTTTTCCAGTCGGGTTGAAATTGCAGCATCGTTTCCGTTTGAAAATTATTATCCGCCGGAAGAATGCGACCGAGCGGTTTTAAATCGCGCGCGACCGAAGTGTGCTGCAAAGTGCGCCCGCCGTTTTCGCCGCCGCCGACTTTGGTTGATAAATCGTCTTCGGCAATCGCCAGAAAAACGCTCGCGTCTTCGTGCGCCGGAATGTCTGAAACAATAACCTTTAATTTATCTTCGTCGCGGACAAGCTCGATTTTCGCTTTCGGCGTTTTGGCGGATTCGCCGACGGCTTTAGAGGCTTCGTCCAAACTGCTGCCGACGAATTGTTTTTCCCCGTCAACAATCATCTGCGGCGTATAAATCGAATCCAATTTAAATTTCTGCCCGTAAATTGTTTGTCGCTGGCTGTATAACGGCGACGAAAAACGGTCTTTCCAGCCGAGATTATTCCAGTAATCGACGTGCAGCGAAAGCGTAATAATTTCCGCACCGGCAGTCGGCTGGTCTTTATCAAGCTCGGATAAAACGCGATCGGCTGGCGGGCAGCTTGAACAGCCTTCGGATGTAAAAAGCTCGACCAGCACAGGCGTTTTTCCCTTCGCCGGAAAAATTTTCGCCGTCTCGTCAACCGCAATTTTTTGCGGCTCATTTGAAACCGCGTTTTTCTGAACGCTGTAAGTTATCAAACCTAAAAAACTCAACGCCGCCAGTGCCAGTAAAATTATTTTCATTGTTTTCTCCGAATTCCTTTACTCCGCAATTATACCCGAAAATTCCACTTTTATTCCCGTTTTGAGTCTTGCCCGCGATTTGTTAAAATAATCTTTTGCCCAAATGCAAGGATTTTTCACAGTAGATGCAAGCAGTATCAAAAATCAAAGAGACAATCGAAGTTCGCGGCGCGCGCGTTCATAATCTCAAAAACATTTCCGTCTCGCTTCCGCTTAATCAATTAACGGTTATCACGGGCGTTTCCGGTTCGGGAAAATCCAGTTTAGCCTTTGACACGATTTATGCCGAAGGGCAGCGGCGTTATGTCGAATCTTTGTCGGCTTACGCGCGGCAATTTCTCGAACGAATGGACAAACCCGACGTTGACGAAATTATCGGAATTGCGCCCGCGATTGCGATTCGTCAAAAGAATTCGACGCGCAACCCGCGTTCGACCGTTGCCACGCAGACCGAAATTTATGATTACCTGCGACTTTTATTTGCGCGCGTCGGGCAGACTTTTTGCCACGTCTGCGGGCGCGAAGTAAAAAAAGATTCGCCCGAATCGGCGACAACCGAAATTTTGGAAACGCTTGAGACAGGCGCGAGATTTTATGTTCTTTTTCCAGCGCAATCGAACGAAGAAAAAATCCAAAGTTCAAAGTCCAAAGTCCAAAGTCCGATTCCACATCTTTTGAGTTTGATGCAGAAGGGTTTCACGCGCCTTTTTAGAGACGGCGAAACTATCGAACTGCAAAAGCCGGAAGATTATCCTTTCGCCGATTTTGAAAATACTTTCGCGCTGGTCGACCGTCTGAAAGCAGACGCGGAAATTCGCCAGAGACTGGTTGATTCGCTCGAAATTTGTTTTCGTGAATCGGGCGCGGCGATAATTCAAGAGGCAGAAGCCCGCGCGTCAGCAAGGGCGGAAAACGAAGAAGTCCAAATCCTAAAATTCTCCAACCGATTCATCTGCAAATACGACGGGACAATTTACGAAGAACCCGAACCGCGACTGTTCAGTTTCAACTCGCCGTTCGGCGCGTGTCCCGTCTGTCAGGGTTTCGGCAACACCATCGGCATCGATTACGAACGGGTCGTGCCGAACCCGCTGTTGTCGCTCAAACAAAACGCTATTGAGCCTTTTTCGCGCCCGCAATATGATTGGGCGAAAAAGGAATTATTAAAATTCGCCGACGATTACGATATTCCGACCAACGTTCCGTTTGCCGATTTAACCGTTGAACAGAAAAATTGGATTTTTGAAGGAACGGGAAAATGGCGCGGCGTGCGCGGATTTTTCAAATGGCTCGAAACGAAAAAGTATAAGCTGCACGTCCGCGTTTTTCTTTCTAAATTTCGCGGCTACGCGCTCTGCCCCGACTGTCACGGCGGAAGATTGCGGCAAGCGGCGCGCGACGTGAAAATCGCCGGACGGAATCTGCCGGAAACAGTCGCGCTTTCAATCAACGACGCACAAATTTTTTTCGACGAATTGAATCTGGATACCGAACGCGAAAAAATCGCCGAAAAACTTTTACTGGAAATTCGCCGTCGTCTGAAATTTTTGGTCGATGTCGGGCTTGATTATTTGACGCTCGACCGTCTCGCCTCGACGCTTTCGGGCGGCGAAGCGCAGCGCATTCAGCTTGCGACAAATTTAGGCTCGCTGCTGGTCGGCGCGTTGTATGTTTTGGACGAGCCTTCGATTGGTTTGCATCCGCGCGACAATTCGCGGCTGGTCGAACTTTTGAAAAACCTGCGCGACATCGGCAACACGGTTTTAGTCGTCGAACACGACGAGGAAACGATGCGCTCGGCTGACCATATTTTGGACATCGGTCTGCACGCCGGAGAACTCGGCGGAAACGTCATTTTTGAAGGCGATTTTCCGGCACTCTTGAAAGATAAAAATTCGCTGACGGCAAAATATCTGCGCGGCGAAGCGGAAATAAAAGTTCCGCAGAAACGACGCGAGCCAGCCAAAGCGAAACTCGAAATCGAAGGCGCGCGCGAACATAATCTCAAAAATATCAACGTCGAGATTCCGCTCGAAATGCTGGTTTGCGTGACCGGCGTTTCCGGTTCGGGCAAATCCACTTTGATTCACGATATTATTTACGCCGGACTAAAAAAACAGCGCGGCGAATGGCAGGGGCGCGTCGGGCTTTTTAAGGAATTGACGGGCGGCGATTTTATAGATGATGTCGTGCTGGTTGACCAATCGCCAATCGGCAGAACGCCGCGCTCGAATCCGGTCACTTATATTAAAGCCTACGACGCGATTCGAGAAGTTTTCGCCGCCGCCAACGCTTCAAAATCACACGGCTACGACCCGTCGCATTTTTCGTTTAACGTGCCGGGCGGACGTTGCGAAGTTTGTCAGGGAAGCGGCACGGTGACAGTCGAAATGCAGTTTCTGGCAGATGTCGAATTAACCTGCGAAGAATGTCACGGCACGCGCTTTAAATCGGAAATTCTAGATGTCAAATACAAAGGCAAAAATATCGCCGACGTTTTGCAAATGACGATTCGTGAGGCTCTGATTTTTTTCAAAGATGTCAATAAACTCGTCAACAAATTAAAGGTTCTGGATGCGGTCGGATTAGGATATTTACGGCTCGGACAATCCGCCACAACCTTGAGCGGCGGCGAAGCGCAAAGAGTAAAGCTCGCCGCGCATCTCGCCACTAAAACAAAATCGAAAACGCTTTTTATTTTTGACGAACCAACCACCGGCTTGCATTTCGACGACATCAATAAGCTGCTCGCCGCTTTCCGCGCTTTGATTGATAACGGCGGAAGCCTGCTCGTTATCGAACATAACTTGGATGTCATAAAAACCGCCGATTACGTGATTGATTTAGGACCCGAAGGCGGCACGGGCGGCGGCGAAATCGTCGCCATCGGAACGCCTGAAGAAATTGCTGAAAATAAGGATTCATACACGGGAAGATATTTGAAAGATTATCTGAAATAACTCAGTCAAATGCTTTCCGCCATTCGGGAACGATTTCTTCTAAAACTTTGCAGTCGCAGTAGCCGCCGTTTTTGCTGAGCCACGCGGTGACTTTCGGAAAGTTCAAACGATTTTCCATCATAAACTGCATCGCGTAACGCAGACTGTGATTGCAATTTTCCTTTTCCAGTTTTGTTTCGAGATAGTCGAATAAATCTTCAATTTTTTCTTTCGGCGCGGGCAGATTTTCGAGAAACATTTCGAGTTCCTCGCCGCTCATCTGCTCCAGATTTTCAATTTCCCTTTTTCTGACAATCGGCATAATTTTAAAATTCTCCCTGTGAAATTCTTCCTATTTCGCTTTCGCGCGTGCGTTCTTCAAACTCCCGCCGCACGACTCCGGCGCGTCCATCATACATAATAAATTTCGGTAAAAACAAAGCTAATCCGGCGACCGACGCGACGCATAAAACGCCGCCCGAAACGAGCGCGATTTTCAATCCGAAATGTTCCGCGACGATTCCCATTTTCGCACTCCCCAGCATCGGACCCGTCAAAAAAGAAATCATTTCGATGCTCGCCAGCCTGCCGCGCAGATAATTCGGAATCGTTTGATTCCAAATAATACCGCGAAAAATTCCCGAAATCATATCGAAAAATCCCGCCGTTCCGAGAAACAAAAGCGCGAACGCGATGCTGTCCGTCCAGCCGAAAAAAATAATCGCCATGCCCCACAAGACGGCGGCGAGCGTCACCATCAAACCGTGTTTGTGAACGCGCTTTGTCCAGCCCGAAGTCAAACTCGCCAGCAGCGCACCGGCGGCAAGCGCGGCGGGGAAAAATCCGACGTATTCTTCGCCGTAAATAGTCGCCAGTGCCGGATAAAGTGCCTGCGGCATCGCAAAAAACATCGCGGCAATGTCAATCAAATAAGTTCCCAAAAGCTCTTGACGGCTTGCGGCGTAGCGGCAGCCTTCAATGACGCTTTTCAAACTCGGACGCTCGGCGTTTTCGGGCGCAGGCACGGCGTTTATTAAAAATACCGCGCCGAGCGAAGCGGCGAACGTGAATAAATCAATCGCGTAAGCAATCGTCGTGCTAAGCTGCGTGACGATAATTCCGGCAATCGCCGGAGAGACGATTGCGCCGACGTTAAAACGAATCGAGTTTAAAGCCGAAACCGCCGCTATCAAATCGCGCGGAATAATTTTCTGAATCAGCGATTCAAACGCCGGACGTTGGACGGCGGCAAGTCCGGCGTGAATCGCCACCGATACGAATAAAATCCAGATTTGCGGGCGCGGCAAAAACGAATTTATTAACAAAATTGTCGTTACAATCGTCTGCCCGATTTCCGTCAGCCGCAGCATTTTCCGTTTGTCCAGCGCGTCCGCCAGCGCGCCGCCCAAAAACGCCAGACAAAACATCGGCACAAATTCCGCCAGATAAAGATAGCCGACCATTTCCGACGATTTCGTGAGTTCAAACATCTGCCAAGGCACGACGATAAACGTCATCATCGAACCGAAAAACGAAATAAGCTGACCGAAAAAAAGCAGGCGATAATCGCGCGAAATCTTGAGCGGCGAAATGTCCAAAATCATAAGAAAATTCAAACGGGATAAACAGAATTTGGACGACAATTCAAATTTTAATTTCGAGTTTTATCCTGCAAATTCCGTTCATCCCGTTTGAATTATTGTATCAGTTTTTTCGCCGCGTTAAGTGCTTCGTCTAAATTTGAAATTTGCCCGTCAAGCTGCATTTCATACACTGCGTCGAGAATTTCTCCAAATCGCGGCGAAGGTTTTAATCCGAGTTCTTTTAAATGCCTGCCCATCAAAACCGGCGACGGAGCTTTTTGTTCGACCGCTAATTCTTTTACCCGTTCGATAAACCATTCCTGCGCCTCAGCCTTAAACCATTTTTCGCGCGGCAGCCATTTGGGATTTCTGCCCAAACTGTCGGCTTTTGACACACGATAAAGCAAATCCGGCTCGACCTTTCTTGCAAGGCGGCGAAACGCGCCGTCGCCGGGCGGATTTTTGTAAAACATTCCGGGCAGCAAATGATAACGGACAAGTTGGACGACCTGCCCGCGCGCGTCAAATCCGTTTATCGTAAAAATTCCCAGAGTATCTAAAAATGAAATCGTCGGCTCGACTCCGGCTTCGTCGTGCGCGTGCGAACGCCATTTACCATCAAAAAATCTGGTCGTCGCGGGCTTTCCGAAATCGTGGCAAATCGCGCCGAGCATCACCGTAATTTTTTTTGCATACGGCAAATCGTCAATTAATTTTCGCGCTTCGTCCGTCGTCATCAGCGAATGCGTCCAAACGTCACCTTCGGGATGCCATTCTTTTTGCTGCGGCACGCCGACGAGTGCTTCCATTTCTGGAAAAAGCTGTTTGACGGCATTTAAATCGTAAAGCCACTGCAAACCAATTGAAGGTTTTTCGGCTTTCAAGAGAATTTTTTCAAACTCGCCCCAGATTCTTTCGCGCGGCAAATCCGTGACATCAATCGCGCGGCAAATCTCGACGGTTTCCGCGTCAATCGCAAAATCGAACCGCGCGGCAAACTGCGCCGCTCGCAAAACTCTCAGAGAATCTTCGGCAAAAGTTTCGCTCGAAACGACGCGCAGAATTTTATTTTTTAAATCTTCGCGCCCGCCGTAAATGTCAATAATTTCGTCCGTCAGCGCGTCTTTCAAAATCGCGTTTATCGTAAAATCGCGGCGTTTGGCGGCTTCCGCGAAACTCATATCCTTGTCGCCTTCGACAACAAAACCGCGATGCCCCTTTCCGGTTTTCCTCTCGCGGCGCGGAAGCGCGACATCTAAATCCTGACCGATTTTATAAACCGTGAACGCTTCGCCGACCGCATCAACTCTGCCAAATTTTTCTAGAATTTCTCTCAAGCGCGGCGGCTCGATGCCGTAAATTTCCAAATCCCAATCCTTCGGCTCAACATTCATCAATTCATCGCGCACACAGCCGCCGACGAGCATCGCGCGTCCGCCGGTTGGTTTGACGATTTCGGTAAGGCTTTTGATTTTTTCGGGTAATTTCATTTAACCGCAAATTCAAACAGGATGGACAGCGTATTCAGGATAAAACAAAAATCCTGCTTATCCTGTCTATCCTGTTTGAATAATTTTCAGCTTAAACGCTTTCGTAGATAATCCTTCAATTCGGAAACCGAAACTCTTTCCTGCTCCCAAGTGTCGCGGTCGCGCACCGTCACCGCGCCGTCTTCTAAAGATTCGTGGTCAACCGTCACGCAGAACGGTGTTCCGATTTCGTCCTGCCGCGCATACAATTTTCCGATGCCGCCCGTGTCGTCATAAACGGTTCGCATCGCGGGCAGCAAATCTTTTTTTATCGCTTTCGCCATTTGCACAATTTCCGGTTTGTTTTTCGCTAGCGGCAGAACTGCGACTTTGATTGGCGCGAGTTCGGGTTTTAATTTTAAGATGACGCGCGTCTCGTTTTTTGCGTTCGTTTTTTCCGTGTAAGCGTCCATCAAAACGGCAAGCAGAGTGCGATTTACGCCGACGGCAGGTTCGATGACATACGGATAAAATCGCTGTTGTGTCGCGGCGTCGAAATACGATAAATCTTCGGTCGAAGCTGGATTTAAACGTGTGTCTTCCGCGTCTGCAGGCTTTTGCGAGTGCGTTTTTAAATCAAAATCTGTGCGATTGGCAATTCCCATCAGTTCGTCAAACTGCTTTTCCGCGTCGTCGCGTTCGGGAAAAAAGCGATACAAAATATCAACCGTTCTTTCGGCGTAATGCGCGAGTTCGTCTTTCGACTGCTCGTAAAGTTTTAAGTTTTCGCGCGAAATTCCAAGTCTATGAAACCATTCTTGAAAGCTGTCAATAAATTCCTGTTGAATGCGCGGCGCGTCTTCCGGTCGGCAGAAATATTCCATTTCCATCTGCTCAAATTCTCTGGTGCGAAAAATAAAGTTTCCGGGCGTAACTTCGTTGCGGAACGCCTTGCCGATTTGCGCGATGCCAAACGGCAATTTGCGGCGTGAAGTGTCTAAAACATTTTTGAAATTGATAAAAATTCCCTGCGCCGTTTCCGGTCTTAAATATGCCAGAGCCGATTCGTCTTCATCGGATGAAACCGCGCCGACCGTCGTGCGAAACATCAAATTAAATTCGCGGGCTTCGGTTAAATCGCATTCTTTGTCTTCGCCGGGATGCGCCGACGGATGTTTCGGACATTGCGCGTCCTGCAATTTGTCGAGCCGGAATCTTTCCTTGCACGTTCGGCAATCAACGAGCGGGTCGCTGAAAGTCGTTTCGTGACCGGAGTATTTCCATACGAGCCGGTTTTGAATAATCGAAGAATCCAAGCCTTCGATGTCGTCGCGCTCAAAAACGAGCATGCGCCACCAGGATTTTTTGATGTTGTTGGCTAATTCGACTCCGAGCGAGCCGTAATCCCAACTGCTGCCCAAACCGCCGTAAATGTCCGATGCCGGAAAAACAAATCCGCGCCGTTTTGCTAAAGAGACGATTGTTTCAATGTTTGATGCTGACATAATTTTGTAAAATGTAAATGGTAAATGTTGAGTGTTGAAAAGTAAAAGGACGAGCCGAAACTCGTCCTTTTACTTTTATAAAAGTTTTCGCAAAATTTTATTGCGGCACGGGCGGCTGCGCTCCGGGCGGAATAATCCACAGTTCATAAGTTGTATGAGCTTTCGTTCCCCATTTGGTGATGACGATGCGGCTTGGGTCAAGCCCCTTGGCTCTGACCAGATAATCCAGCGCGCGCTTGCTCAGTTTATCTACATCGCCGCGCTTGACGCTTTCCTTATCCGTGCCTTGATACATAATAATATAGGCTTGCGAGTCGGGAACGCTCTGCACCTGAATGACATAATTATCGAGCCGCGCTTTGTCGTCGTCAAAAGATTTCGACTCAAACATATCGAAACGAAACGGCTGCGGCGGTTTAACCACTTCAACCCCAGTCGTCACGGAATTTCTCTGCTGGCAGGTCGCGCCATAAACATCGTCGGTCACGTCAAGTTCAGCGGTAATTGGCTGGTTGCCAATACCTTTCGTGTCAACCGTAATAGAAGGCGTGCCGAGACCGCTGGTAATCTGCGCTGAATTCGGCGAAACTTTCCAGCGATATGTTAAAGGAACTGCCGCCGGAATAAGATTTGTAGCGACGAACGTAATCAAATCGCCTTCGACCACTCTTTCGGGACCGTCAACGCGAACATTATACGGGCAAGGACGTTCGGTTCGTTCCTCAATAGTTTTCAAACAAACGCAGTTTCTGACACCTTTTCTAATTTCGATGTCTTTGGTCCAGATTTTTCCGTTCGGACCTTCGACTTCGACGCGGTGCATTCCAGGCGTGAGATAAAATTCGTTGGCAGTTCCGACACCGCTCATTCCGACCTGCACGCCGTCAACTCTGACCACTTGCGGATTCGGCGTGGTTTTTACGGAAAGGATTCCGGTGTTTTTCGGAATTTTATTTTTGTCGTCTTTGCTGGCGGCAAAGGCGTTTGCCGTTAAGCCCGCAATAATCAATCCGATGGTTAGCAAAAATTTGCAGCGTGTCTTTAACATTTCTTATTTTCACCTCAAACAATTCGATAAAACTTTATCGCCGAAACATTTTAATATATTCTCAACTCCGAAATTTGCCAATTTTATTTCTAGCAAACGAGTTTTAATTTTCATCCGTCGAATCTTCCTTTCGGCGCAGACGCTTGCGCGCGGCAAATCCGATACCGGCTAAACCTGTTCCGAACAGCAGAATCGTAACCGGCTCAGGCGTTGGAGTTGGAGTCGGAGTCATCGGCGGTGTCGGTGTCATTGGCGGTGTCGGTGTCACCGTCGGCGTTGGAGTCGGCGTATTTGGCGGCGTTGGCGTTGGTGTCATCGGCGGCGTAGGAGTCGGCGTATTCGTCGGAGTCGGGGTCGGTGACATCGGCGGTGTCGGTGTCGGCGTTTCCGTCGGAGTTGGCGTAGTTGTCGGAGTCACCGTCGGAGTCATCGAAGGCGTATTGGTCGGCGTATTGGTCGGCGTTGGAGTTGGCGTTTCGTCATGATGATGAATCAGAAAGAAAAGCGGAATTGCCGCCAGTCCGAGCAAAGCATATTTCGGAAATCCGCCGCCGCCGACCGGCGGTTGAACGCAGTCGCAAGCATCGTCTTCGACAATATCCGAGCGTGTTTCGACAATTACGCGCCCGTCCTGCTGCGGCGCGGCGGTTTTCTTCGTATCATCGTCGTCGCCGCTTACTGCCGTATCGTCGCCCGCTAAACGCAGTTGTGTAAAATCTCCAGTGCGGGCTTTGCCGGATTTGGCTGTCACGACCTGCACGACTTGCGAAAAACGAATCGGCGCGGCATTGACCGAAATGTTCATCAACCATATCGAACATAAACTTAACGCCGAGAGTAGTATTCTAAATTTCTTACTTTTCATCGCTCTTTTAACCTGACAGAAACTTTTCTTATTTAATTTATAACTTTACGATTACAAATCTTTTCCAGAGATTTGCGAATCGAATTTCGGTCGAGAGTAGTGTCGCAAAATATAACAAATTTTTTTGTAAAATGCACGCTTTTTTTCTGCAAATAGTTAAAAAATTTATTTTCCGCTTTTGCTTCCGACCATTTTAGATTGGTCACTCAACGAAAAGGAAGTTGTAATCGCGGGCATTTTCCAGAAATTGTTTAAACTTTTTTCCGTCCGGCGGCGATTTTGCCCGTTAAAAAGAACGCGCCGCCGGAAAATTAATGTCAATTACGGAGAATTTAGTATTTTTTTCCGTAACTATCATTTGGCTGTGAGCCAAAATCCGGCGGCGCGTTTATTTTGCTGCGAAAGTTTTAATTGCTTTCGGCTGACTGCGCTTTTTCTTCCTTCAGCACGGCTTTGCGCGAAAGTTTGATTTTATTGCCTTCCTTGCCGATGCATTTGACCATAATCTGCTGACCTTCCTTGAGTTCGTCGCGCACGTCTTTGACGCGGCGGTCTGAAATTTCGGAAATGTGCAGCAGCCCGTCGAGTCCCGGCATAATTTCGAAAAACGCGCCGAAATCAACGATCCGCGAAACCGTTCCGAGATAGGTTTGACCAATTTCGGCTTCGGCGGTAATCGCGCGGATGCGGGCAATCGCGGCTTGCGCGGCTTCGCCGTCAGCACTCGCAATTGAAATTGTGCCGTCGTCGGCAATATCAATTTTCGCCCCTGTTTCTTCAGTAATCGAACGAATTATCGCTCCGCCTTTACCAATCACGTCGCGGATTTTATCGGGGTTAATTTGAATCGTGATGATGCGCGGCGCGTATTTCGAGATGTCTTGACGGGGTTCGGCGATTGTTTCCGTCATAATTCCCAAAATATGCAGACGACCTTTTTTCGCCTGTTCCAACGCTTCACTTAAAATCATCGAGTTGATGCCGCCGATTTTGATGTCCATCTGCAAGGCTGTGATGCCGTCGGCAGTTCCCGTAACTTTGAAATCCATATCGCCGTAGTGGTCTTCCGCGCCCGCAATGTCGGACAAAATCGCGTAACGATTGCCTTCCATCACCAAGCCCATCGCCACGCCCGCGACAGGTTTTTTTATCGGAACGCCCGCATCCATTAAGCTGAGGCAGCCGCCGCAAACCGATGCCATCGAACTCGAACCATTTGATTCGGTGATGTCAGAGACGATGCGAATCGTGTAGGGAAAATCCGCTTCAGACGGTAAAATGGCTTCGATTGCCCGCCGCGCCAAATTTCCGTGACCGATTTCTCGACGACTTGAGCCGCCGACTCTGCCTGTTTCGCCGACCGAATACGGCGGGAAATTATAATGCAGCATAAAGCGGCGTTTGGTTTCGCCTTTTTCGAGATCGTCCATAAACTGCTCGTCCATCTTTGTTCCCAAAGTCGTCGAAACAATCGCCTGCGTTTCGCCGCGCGTGAAAAGCGATGAGCCGTGAACTCTGGGCAGCCAGCCGACTTCGCACGAAATCGGGCGGATTTCCGAAAACCTGCGCCCGTCGGGACGGCGGCGATTTCCCAAAATATCTTCGCGGAAAATCTTTTCCTTTAAATGCGAAAAAACTTTTCCAGCCATCGCGCGTTGTTCCGCGTCTTCGCCGTAGCTGTCGACGACTTCTTTTTTAAGCTGGTCAACCGCCGCGTAACTTGAGATTTTATCCTGTTTCGTCGTGTCGAGAGCTTCACGCAATTGCTGCTCGTATTTACTTTCAATATCAGTAATAAACTGTTCGTTAAGCGGCGGCACGGTAAATTCGCGCTTGGTGATTTCCAGAGCTTTGCCGAGTTCCTTCTGCCATAAACAGAGGCGTTTGATTTCCTTATGAGCGAGCATCAGAGCCTCGACCATAATTTTTTCTTCGACTTCTTTAGCTTCGCATTCGACCATCACGATGGCTTCTTCCGTTCCGGCGACAATCAAATTTAATTCGGATTCGCGGCGTTGGTCATACGTCGGATTAACGATATATTTGCCGTCAACCAGACCGATGCGAACGCCCGCAATCGGATTTTCAAACGGAATATCCGACAAATACAGTGCAAGGGACGCGCCCGTAATCGTGCAAACATCCGGGTCATTGTCCGAATCGGCGGAAATAACCGTGCCGATAACCTGCGTTTCAAATCTGTAATTGTCGGGAAACAGCGGACGAACCGGACGGTCAATCAAACGGCAGGTCAAAGTTTCTTTTTCCGAAGGGCGACCTTCGCGGCGGAAATAATTTCCCGGAATGCGCCCGGCGGAGTAAGTGGATTCACGATATTCAACCGTCAGCGGAAAGAAATCCAATCCTTCCTTGGCGGTGTGCGCGCTGACGGCGGTTACTAAAACCATCGTTTCGCCGTAGGTGACGACGACCGCGCCGTCGGCTTGTTTGGCGATTTTGCCCGTTTCGACGGTAAAATCTTTATCGCCTAATTTTATAGTTTCTTTCAAATATTTTTTCTGTGGCATTTTTTCCTCATTTTATAGACCTTTGATTTTTGAACTTCGAGTTTCGAGGAAAATCTATTTCTAAGGTCTCCAGTTCAAAGGTCTCGTTCGATAAACAAAAACGACAGAAGCCTTAGGTCGTGAACTCCTGCCGTTTTCGGATTTTCCTATTTACGATAATTCTCACATTGCGCGTCGGCTATTTGCGCTGTCACGTTCAGCATCCGGCGGCAAATTCTTCGAGAGAATTTTGTTGATTTAATGACTCGAAGCAGCCAGTTTTTTAACTAAAAACTAATAGTGAAAAGTGAAAAGTTATTTTGAAAAAGTTTCCTCAACTTTTTCACTTTTAGTTTTTCACCTTTAGTTTTTACCTGCGTAGTCCTAATCTCTGAACCATTTCGTGGTATTGTTCGATGTCGGTGCGTTTCAGATAATTAAGATGCTTGCGGCGCATCGAGACCATTTTTAATAATCCGCGCCGCGAGTGATTATCTTTTTTGTGAACTTTGAAATGTTCGGTGAATTCGTTGATACGCTGCGTCAACAGCGCGACCTGCACCTGCGACGAACCCGTGTCGCCCGCGTGTGTTCTATAGTCGCCGACGATTTTTTCCTTTAAATCTTTACCCGTTGCCATAACTTCTAAAAATGGTCTCTCCTTGCTCGCAGTCGTAACCGCAAAAATTTAATGAATAATTGATAATTGAAAATGAATAATTTAAAACTATTCTTCTGCATTATCCATTATCCATTATCCATTATCAACTTACTGTTGAAATTCTTCCATAAACTTGGTCGAGAAATCTCCCTTTTGAAATTTCTCGTCGTTCATAATTTTCAAGT
>JBPCRW010000136.1:0-2744 GCA_050996405.1 Pyrinomonadaceae bacterium
GGATCATCTCTGTGAAAAGCGTCCCAAAATCATTGCCGACCCTCACCCTGTTTCTTGCTTGCGACCTCCGAAAAGTATTGCAAACATTATACGCCGATTCTTTTGCTTGTATCACGACCTGTTATGTCGTGCGTGGCAATCACGCAACTCCGCTTTTATTTGCCTTTGACAACACGCAACTTAAACCGAATAAACATGCCCTTGTCAAAATCTACGGGAATGTCGCCAACTTCAAAAATATTGTTTCCAATGTTTTTGGCTTTTTGCAGCAAATCTGAACCTTTGTAATTATAAACTTCGCCGCTTGAAGGAGCGATTTCAAGCCTATCGGTTGAAGGTGTGTAAATTAATCGTCGTGCTGAAATTTTGTTGGTATTTTCGCCTTCAAAAGTTGCTGTAACGAAATGTTCCGACCCAACATTTGTATCTATGGTTGTTGTCAATTTAACTTTCTTAGCAGTAGTTTTTTCAGAAGGTAAATTACTCGCTGCGCCGTTTTCAACCCACATCAGGACATAAATTTCATCGCCTGTTTTAGCTGCGAGTCCACGTTCCCATTCCTGTTGACTTTTAGAATAACTTCCGCCATCAACTATTCGAGCATCAATAATTGGATAATCCGCACACATTTCTGACGGACTACTAAAAGTTAATGGAAAAGGATTTAAGGTTGGATTAGCTGAAATCTCAATGTTTTTACATTGAACGGAATTTATTGGCGGTTTAGAATCTTGGGCGAAAATTGCAGTTCCAAGAACAGAGAAGCAAGCTGACAAAACGCTTATCTTAACAAGTTTTTTTAGAATCATAATATCCCTCTGTTTAATAACGATTAATACCTACCTAAAAGTGGTTTTATAAACCACCGTGGTCGGATAATTCTTGCCGCCTTACTATGCAAGGCTTTCCGTAGGCATTACACCATTGAATTATTTTTACTCCAGTAATTTTCTTTGCATTTATTTGAACGGATTTGCACGTCCGACTGCCATTTGAAGGAATTAATTCTTGGCAACGGTCAAAGAAAGCGCGATTTGATGATACACGCGGCAAAAATATATTTCCGCTATAATTCGTATCTGTTTTGTATAAAACCATTACCTCAACATTTATTGTCTTTGGACGATTATTATCAATTCTAACTGTTACCTCATAAGTATCTGTTCCGACTTTTTCAACTCGGTAAAAAGTTTCAAGGTCGTCTTTTTTCTCGGAGCTAATCCAATCTTTGTCTTGCGACATCGCTGATATAGCAAAAGACAATACCACTAAAAACAAGGCTAGATTGAATAAAAGTAGTTTTTTCAAAGATTTTGTTTTAATCATAAACACCTTCAATTTTAAGGAAACGACATAACGGCGGAATCAACGTGGGACAAACCACAAGGAGGCACGATGAAAGACAACGAAAACATTACCCAAGAGCATAGCGGTTTGTCCTCACGTTCGATGACTTGTTCGGCAGACGCGGCGGACAATAACGCGGAGCGGATAACGCCTGAATTGCGCGAATATTTAGAAATTGAATTAGCAAAACGAATAGCCGCTAAAGCGTTGATTGACCTTCAAATTCAAATGCTCGAAGTTGCTCTTTCGTTAGCACCAAAATAGATGCCGAACGATTGAGTTGACGTGGGGCGAAACCAGCCACGCGCAACTCCGAGTTCAAAAGACAACGTGATAAAAGAGTCGCTGTTTCGCCCTCACGTCCAATGATTTGTTCGATGCCGCCGTCATCTTTAGGGCGTTTCTCCTGCTTGCGCCAACATTGCCTTCACTTCGTCCATCGAGAATGGCGGCTTGCGTCTGTGAATAACAGCGTGGCAGTTCGGGCAAACAGGTCGTAAATCTTCTATCGGGTCAACTTCATACTCGCCGTCAATTTCGGAAAGTGGTCGCAAATGATGAACGTGAATGAAGCCTTCAAGCATTTCACCATACGACGCGCCAAAGTCAAAACTGCAAACAAAACATTTAGTTCCGTGACAAGCGATGCAACGACTTCGGGCTTCGGCGTTGCGTTCGTAAGCGTTGACTGTGATTTTGCGAGCCGCGCCTTCGACGAAAACTTCCGACGAGTTGATTTCTTCGGGCAAAAAAGTTTCGCCGCTTCGGACAATGCTTAATTCTTCTAAAGCCGTCGCAAGTTCAGGGTGCATCGTCCACAAGTAGCCGCTTTTGCTGTGCGCTCCCGAAGACAAAACCAGAAACCAATAAATTGCTCCGTCATAATCGCGCTTCGGCATTCTTCCAAGCGCATCAGAAAGAAGTCGCCCAAGTTTGCCGTAGTGCAAATTAACGGGACTAAACGACGAATAACCAACAGCCTTTGCAAGTTGCGGCGCGGTCACGGTTCGATTCGGCGCGGCGTATTGTGCCTGAAGCATCTCGAAATGCTTCGGATTCATTCGCCGACGAATTGAGTGCAAACCAAGTTTGTATTCTTCTACCGAGAACATACGAGTTTGTTTTTACCACGAGGCATCGAACAATTATTCGATTACGAATATGGCGAATAATACAACTGAATTGTTATCCGTGTCAATAAAATTTTACATTCCGCACTTGACGGATTATTGGATTTTTTATACAAATAATCCACACAATTCGGATTATCAAAAATTTAAATGCGGAGGAGTTATGTCCAATCAATCAAAGTCCCCATTTCTCGAATCTGTTCGTGATTTGATTCGCGTCAAGCATTTAAGCTATCGCACCGAAGAAGCCTATCTCGGCTGGATTCG
>JBPCRW010000137.1:0-7655 GCA_050996405.1 Pyrinomonadaceae bacterium
TTGTAAATTAAATATTTTGGCAAATTTGATAAGCCTCTCCCAGTCCATTTCAGGAAACGTAAAAACTAGCCAGGGCAAACCTTCGGCTATGCGACTGTCAAGATTTTCTTTTTTCAACGCGGAAAATAAAACTTCCGCACTTCTTTCCGCCAGATCTTCCCAATCAGCTTCAAACGGCAAATTCTCAAGCGGCAAGGCAAAAACCTTAACTGCTTTTTCTGCAAGTTTGTTTGTCAAATTTCGCTTTCCGCTTTCGAGCAACGAAAGATAAGGTTGCGATACGTCTAACCTCTCCGCCGCTTCTTTTGCTCTAAGCTGTTTTTCAATCTGGTCTGTGCCAATTGCTGCCCGTTCATAGCAGTTTCAATGATATTACAAAATTTGTAATATCGAAAAATATTCAGCAGAGTTTGCCTGTTGTACGGCAAAAATCATTTAATACCTTTTAAAATTCCGTTACCAATACGTTACTAAAAGTTGACCGGAAGAAGATAAAATTGAATAGTTGAACCACTTTGCACACGGGGTAAATTATTGATTTATTTAGTAAAACTCAACTATTCAACGATGTTTGAAATCAAAGGTCAACGGATTCGCAATGCTGAGGTCAGGGGTTCGACCCCCTCTGCTCCACCAACATTTTCAATAACTTACGGCAAGCCGCGCGGTTCGCCTATTTTCATTTGGGACAAATTTGGGACACTCTGTCGGGTTTTGTTCCAGACTTTCGATTGCCCGCCGTTTCGATTTGTCGGTCGCATGCGTGTAACGCTTGGTCATCCGCAAATCTTTATGTCTCAAAATTTCGGAAATTGGTTTTTCTCGCACGAGATTTTGACGTGCGGAGAGGCAAATCGATGCCTTGGGAAGGAAAGTTTCTTGAAAGCGGAGTGCCGAATTCCGAAAACAAAACTCACTATCAAGTGTATTGCGGAATCTACGAAATAAGAACAGTCCGCGACAAACTGATTGAAAAATTAGGCAAAGACCCTGAAGCCTTTGACAAGCGCTTTGATGGAACGACTTTTTTTCGCTTCTGCGTGGGGAAGATAATAATTCACAAGGAAATCCTCAAAAAGAATTTGCCTTGCTTCGACCTGATTCAAACAACTTCTAAGTAAAAAAGCGGTGAATCTATTTGTTCGCCGCTTTCGGTTGTCGCATCTCGAAATTCCTCTCGTATCTCGCTCTAAATAAAAACCATTGCTAAATTTTCACGCGCTTTGATAAAATAGATTTCGGCAGTCTTTTCGAGAGATATTGCCAACCCGCGCTTCTCGCAAGCCGCTCCAGCCTAAAAAAGTATCTTTCGCTTTTGCATAAATTCAAAATTCGATTCAAGAAATTATTATGAAATGTCCGTTTTCTCCACGTCGCGCCGCAGAGCAACTTCGGGTAGATAAAATCGGCGGTGAAGAAAAATCCGCCGAAGAAAAGCGGCGAGCGAGGCGCGTTACCGTATCGTGACCGATTCGGCTTCGGACGCGATTATCACGATTGACGAAGCCAGCACGATTTTGCTCGTCAATCAATCCGCCGAAAAGATTTTCGGCTACCGGCGCGAAGAATTAACGGGCGAGAAACTTTTCAAATTGATGCCCGAAAGATTTCGCCCGATGCACGAAAACGGAATGCGGCGTTATCTTGAAACTGGAAAGCGAAATATTCCTTGGCAGGCGGTCGAAGTTCCGGCTCTGCACCGCGACGGATACGAGTTTCTGATTGAGATTTCCTTCGGCGAATACAATTCCGGCGACGAGCGAATTTTTACCGCCGTCGTGCGCGACATCACGGAACGCAAACGCGCCGAGGAACTTTTAAGAAAATCCGAAGAATACCGCAATGTTTTCCGGCACGCGAGTGACGCGATTTTAATATTTGAGCCGGACGCGGAAACGGTGCTGGATGTCAACGACTTCGCCTGTAAAATTTACGGTTTCGAGCGCGAGCAGTTCGTCGGGCGCAGCCTCAAGGCGATTTCCGAAAACGTCCTGCGCGGCGAACAGTGCATCGAGCGGCTGATGCAGGATGAAACAATCGAATCGTTCGAGAGCGTTCATCGCCGGAGCGACGGGACGAAAATCAATGTTTTGATAAATCTTTCGGTTATCGAGTTTGAAGGAAAACCGGCGGTTTTGAGCATCATCCGCGACGTAACCGCCCGCGTGCGCGCCGACAACGCCTTGCGCGAAAGCGAATACAAATTGCGAACGCTCGTCGAAAATATGAGCGAAGGCTTGCTTCAATTGGACGCGGACGACCTTATCGTTTTCGTCAACCGCAGGTTTTGCGAGATGACCGGCTACCGCGACGAAGAATTATTGGGACAAAATGCTTCCGCTTTATTGCTCGACGACGAAGGACGAAAAATCGTCGAACGGGCGAACGGGCGGCGCGGGAATTTCGGAAAATTACGAGCTGCGGCTGCGAACCGCGCAGGGGAAAATGATTTGGTCGCTGGTCGGCGTTGCGCCGACGTTCGACTCGGAGGGAAAAGTCGTCGGCTCGATGAGCGTTCACACCGATATTACGACACGAAAACGCGCCGAAGAACAACTGCTGCACAACGCGATGCACGACGGTTTGACGGGCTTGCCGAACCGCGCGCTTTTTCTCGAACATCTGCGCCGCGCGATGGGACGCTCGCCGCGCCGCGAAAAAACTTTCGCCGTGCTGTTTCTGGATTTCGACGGTTTCAAATTGATAAACGATTCGCTCGGACACGAGGCGGGCGACAATCTTCTGAAAATGATTGCGCTCCGACTCGGTGCGATTCTGCGCGGCGATGATGTCGTGGCGCGGCTCGGCGGCGACGAATTTACGATTTTGCTCGACGAGCTGACCGACTCTACGGACGCGCTGTTTGTCGCCGACCGCGTGCAGGATTTATTTAAAGAATCGTTCGACCTCGGCGGGCGCAAAATTTTTATCGGCGCGAGCATCGGAATTGCCTTGCGCGACGCGAAATACCGAACGCCGGAAGATTTGCTGCGCGACGCGGACATTGCGATGTATCGCGCCAAATCGAAAGGCAAGGCGCGGCACGAAATTTTTAACCGTGAAATGGCGAGCAGATTAGCCATCGCTTGCAGCTCGAAACCGAATTGCGGCTCGCGCTCGAAGCGGGCGAGTTTCAGGTTTTTTATCAGCCGATTATGGAAATCGCCGCCAGCCGTTTAATCGGTTTCGAGGCTTTAGCGCGCTGGCAGCATCCGACGCGCGGCTTGGTGATGCCGAACGATTTTATTCCCGTCGCCGAAGAAACCGGCTTGATTGTGCCGCTCGGATTGTGGGTTTTGCGCGAGGCTTGCCGCCAGATTCGTGAGTGGCAGCGGCGTTTTCCCGTCTGGAGCGATTTGACCATCAGCGTCAATCTTTCGTGCAAACAATTTTTGCAGCCGGATTTAGTGGAACAAGTCGCCGCGATTTTGCGCGAGACCGGACTCGACGCGAATCTTCTGCGGCTCGAAATAACTGAAAGTCATATGATGGAAAACAGCGAAACGGCAATTACGATTGTCAAACGCCTGCGCGCGCTCGGCATTCAGCTTTCGATTGACGACTTCGGCACGGGCTATTCATCTTTGAGCTATCTCCAGCAACTGCCCGTGAACTACCTGAAAATTGACCGCTCGTTTATCAATCTGATGAGTTCCAACACGGAAAACGGCGAAATTGTCCGCGCCATCGTAATGCTGGCGCGAAATTTAAAATTGGATGTCATCGCCGAAGGCATCGAAACCGAAGAACAGGCGCGGCAGCTCGTCGAATTAAACTGCAATTTCGGACAAGGCTTTTTATATTCCAAACCGACCGACGCGGCGCGGGCTGAAGAAATTCTCGCCCGATTTCAGCCGTCAAATCTCTCGCCTGCTTTGACAGATGTTTGTCTCGAAACGGTCAATTAAACGAAAGCCGGATTGCGATTAAACCGATTATCGCCCGGAGCGGAATGCCCAAAATCAGCAGCCAACCCGACCGCGTAAAAAACCGAGAGAACCGGCGCGGCGGTAAAACGCCCGCGCGCATCATCTCGTTGAACACATCGAGATTCCCGCTATTAATTCCTTCTCCGAATCGCTTCCGCGCTTTGATATTTTCTTTACTCGCGCTTCACATTTTCTGCTGATGTCTTTGCCGGAAACGACGTATTTTAGCCAGATTACCGCAGTCTTTCATATCGCACCACTGGCGGCTGCGATTGCGGCTGGTATCCAGAAACAGCCAGTTGCAGACATCGTTCCCGCAGCGGCGAATTCTGGTTAAATCTCCCCTTAAAAGCATTTCCGCTGCCAGTTCGGAAATCTGCCAGAGCATTGAATCGAGCGTCCCCGCGCGGTCAATCCATTCAACGACAAAACCGTTTCCGGCGGCTGACAGTTTTTGATGGCGGCGCGCCAGACTAAGTTCGCGGTTCAGCTTTTCCAAGTCTTTCGCTTCCGGCTGCCATCCTTCGATTGCCGATTTAAATAGACGATAAACGCTTTCGCGCAAATTCAAAGCTCTCTTAAAAACCGCGCCCGCCGCTTGCGGCTTGTCTTCGGCAATTAGCAAAAGTTTTTTTGCCTCTTTTTCGTCAACCAATCCGGCTTTGAGAGTCCACGCGATTAAATCCGCATAACTCTCCAGTTTGTCCGAAGGAAAGGCATCATAATAATCGCGTCCGGTTTTTTTATTCGGGCTGCTGATTCTGCCGTTCACGGTGTTCACAAAATCAAGACTAGCATCGCCCCCGATGAGCTTAAATTTTTTCATACGTATATTCAAAGGCATAATTCGTATATTCAAAGGCATAATTTTTCGCGCCGTCCGCAGCGATTATAAACATCTTTCCAAGCCGCGCAGTATTTAATATTGAGACAACGGAGCGTTTCGCCTGCCGTAGGATAGAAAAGCAAACCACAGAAATTGCGGCAAGCAGCGAACGGAGCGACTTTCCAGACGGGTTATCGAAATAAAAGCCGTTGAATTTAAATGAAAGTCGCGTTAACAATTAACTCTGGAACAAACGGCAATGCAGCGCGAACCGCCGTTACCATCGGCAGTAAATGATTTTCTCCGCGCCGCGCCATTTTGGTTTCGCGCCAATTCCGTTAAGACTTCGGCGAGTTTAGCAACACCGCTTCGTATCTGTTTTTCGTCAAACGCCGCATAGCCGAAAACTAAACCGCTGCGCGGATACATATTGACGCTGTGATCGGAAATGGGTGAAAGTTTGATATTTACTGCGGCGGCTTTTTCCGCCACTTCCCGGTCGTTGAAATTGTCGGGCAGCCAGCCGACAAGATGCATTCCGGCATCGTCGGCTTTCATCTCCAGCAGTCCCTTCAAGTTTCGGCGCACTTCTTCGACCAAAACCTGCTGTCTTTCCTTATAGAGTGTCCGCATTCGGCGAACGTGACGGGCAAAATGACCTTCGGAAATAAATTCGGCTAAAATCGCCTGTTCAATCAAGGGCGAATGCGCTCCGCTGAGCATTCGCGCGGCGGTGAAAACATCCGCCAGATCCAGCGGCACAACCAGGCAGCCGAGCTTTAAAGACGGGAAAATCGTTTTGCTGAAAGTTCCGATATATAACACGCGCCCTTCCTGGTCGAGTCCTTGCAGGGACGCGAGCGGATGACCCGAATAACGATATTCGCTGTCGTAATCATCCTCGATTATCCACGCGCCCGTCTGACGCGCCATTTCGATAAGCGACAAGCGGCGCGTGACGCTCATCGTCACGCCGAGCGGATACTGGTGCGAAGGCGTAACATAAATCAGTTTCGGATTTTTGCTCAACTCCAGTGTCGCCTTGAAATTCAGCCCGTCTTCGTCCACCGGAACGGGAATCAGTTTTGCTCTCGCTTTCGAGAATAAGCTGCGCGCGCTCGTGTGACCCGGATCTTCCATCCAAACCTCGTCGTGCGGTTCTAAGAAAACTGAGGCGATTAAAGCCAGTGCCTGCTGCGCTCCAGCGGTAATGATAACCTGCTCGGCATCGCAGTTCACGCCGCGCGCGGATTTCAGATGCGCGGCAATCGCCTCACGCAGCGGGCGAAAACCGGCTAAATCGCCATTAACCAGCGTTGCGGGCGGCGCGTGCCGATTCCAGCGCGCCGCAATGCGCGCCCAAGTGTCAAAGGGAAAAGAATCAATTGCCGTCAATCCGTTTTGAAACGGCACGAGTTTGTCCGCCGCATACTCGCGCAAAACGTTGTCCAAGTCTTGCGCTATTTGCCTGCCCTGGTTGGAAAGATTAAGCTCGCGCGAAAAGGCGGCTGTTTTCACGGCGCGCATCTTCGGCGTTTGCAGCAGTTCTTCAGGCAGTTCGCTCGCCACAAAAGTTCCCGCGCCGATTTTGCCTTCCAGATAGCCTTCGGCGAAAAGCTGGTCGTAGGCGTTGACAACCGTCATCCTTGATACGCCGAGCTGCCGGGCGAGCGAGCGCGACGACGGAATGCGCGATTTAGCGGAAAGCTCGCCATTTAAAATCGCCTGCCGCAATTTTTCGTAAATTTGGCGGTGCATCGGAACGCGCGAAGCGGTTCGGTCGGACAGGGAAACAAACGGAAAACTGCTGATCTGCTTTTTCATTTTATTTTATTTATTAATATCAAACCGAATTGGCATATTAAAATTTAACCGGATAAAAGTTATAATTATACCAATTCGGGTTTAATTAAATTTTCAACTTTAGAATAATATATAAACTTGTAACCGTCAATTTTATATTAGGCGGTTACGCTATTATTTTAAAATGAAATAAAATCGAGTAAAGATTTAAAAATTACTAACCGAAAATAATATCTGCGTTCGATAAATGGTCTATAAAAAATTCTCCGAAATGGCACTTGAAAGAGTGCCATTTGCAATTATTATAAATTTTATACTTGCTGCAAAGGAGTTTTTGATTTGAGCGAACAACTAACACCAACCGGCAAAACCAAGCTGCGCCGCTTGCCAAAACGCGGCTCGTTTGACCGCGAAACGATTTACGAAATTCTTGACGAAGCATTTATTTGCCACGTCGGTTTTACGATTGACGAGCAAACTTTCGTCATTCCGACCGGCTACGCGCGGCGCGGCGACGAGTTGTTAATTCACGGCTCAAGCGCGAGCCGGATGATGCGCGCGATGGCTTGGGAAGTTCCGGTTTGCATCACCGTAACTTTAATTGACGGATTGGTTTTGGCGCGCTCGGCTTTTCACCACTCGATGAATTACCGCTCGGTGGTTGCCTTCGGCGCGGCGAAAATTATCAAAGATGAAAAAGAAAAATTGGAAGCCCTTCGCCTCTTTACCGAACATATCGTTCCCTGTCGCTGGGCTGAGGTTCGACCGCCGAACGCGATTGAACTGAAAGCGACGACGGTTCTCGCGCTGCCGCTGACGGAAGCGTCGGCGAAAATTCGCACGGGAAATCCGGTTGACGACGCGGAAGATTATGAAATGAATGTTTGGGCGGGCGTGCTTCCGCTGGCAATGAAAATCGGCGAGCCGATGCCGGATTCGCAGACGAGTCGGGAAGTTGACCGACCAGATTACATAACAGGTCGTGATACAAGCAAAAGAATCGGCGTATAATGTTTGCAATACTTTTCGGAGGTCGCAAGCAAGAAACAGGGTGAGGGTCGGCAATGATTTTGGGACGCTTTTCACAGAGATGATCC
>JBPCRW010000138.1:0-13543 GCA_050996405.1 Pyrinomonadaceae bacterium
GGATCATCTCTGTGAAAAGCGTCCCAAAATCATTGCCGACCCTCACCCTGTTTCTTGCTTGCGACCTCCGAAAAGTATTGCAAACATTATACGCCGATTCTTTTGCTTGTATCACGACCTGTTATGCGCGTCTTGTTTTCACTTCTCGTGAATTACTTTTAAAATTCTTCCGTCTTTTTTGAAATTTCCACGAAGGCGCGCTTTCATTTAGACCGAATCATATTCGGCACAAAATAGAGCAGCGGAACGAGGAGAAAACAGATTAGGGACAGATAAACATTCACAAAAGCTAACAAAATCGATAATATGAAGATTGTGACTGCCGGAATGCTATGTCTCGGTCCCATAGCTTTTGCAGATTCGTTATCCACAAAAAGTTTATTATTGCCCGCATAGCTTCTAAATGCGAAAAAGGTTAATGCGGCGAGTAGTTGATTGACACCATACAAGAGGATAGGAAATTGGTCAGTCGGATGGTCGCCCAGCATAGCGGTTGGAAAAGGCATAAAACATAACCATAGCAGGAATAGATTATTCAACCAGACGAGTCCGAGAGGCGCATCGCGTAAATGGCGGAAAAAATAATGATGACCTACCCAATGGATAGAAATAATTACAAAAGACAGCACGAAACTGACGAATTTCGGAATAAGCGGCAGCATTGCGGCGGCATACTGACCAAAGCTGGAATGATTCGCAATCTCCGGGACGCGCAGTTCGAGAACCAGCAAGGTCAGTATTATCGCAAAAACCCCGTCGCTGAAAGCCTCGACTCGCTCTTTCGACATTGATAATGAATTACTCGGATTTGCCCTCATACTGTTCGTCGCTGACCTTTTCCAACCACTCTACGTTTTTACCGTTGAGAGATTCTTGGATAGCGATGTGCGTCATCGCGGTAGTTGTCGTTGCTCCGTGCCAATGCTTTTCATTCGGCGGACACGAAACCACGTCGCCCGGTCGAATTTCCACTTTCGGTTTACCTTCGCTTTGCACCCAACCGCATCCGCTTGTGACGATTAAAGTCTGACCGAGCGGATGCGTATGCCACGCGGAACGCGCGCCCGGCTCGAACGTGACGCTCGCGCCGCTT
The DNA here is from genome assembly GCA_050996405.1 of Pyrinomonadaceae bacterium. Taxonomy (GTDB): domain Bacteria; phylum Acidobacteriota; class Blastocatellia; order Pyrinomonadales; family Pyrinomonadaceae; genus JBPCRW01. The sequence goes on from JBPCRW010000138.1 coordinate 1,094, forward strand.
ACACGCGCTGGAGCGGGTGCTTCAAACAGCGGGTCAATACGCACAGTGCCGGTAAAATAATCATCCTGTCCTTTGGCGGAAGGCTGTGTGCCATTTTTTTTGATTTCCATTTTTAAATACCTCCAATTTATTTAACGGTAATAATTTTGTTTAGTATCGGTTTGCTTTTCTTCTTCGTTGCCGATGTTAGTTTGCGCTAAAGCAAAAATGCAAACTAAAACAAGAAAGATTATCGGCAAGAAAAGATATTTAAATTTCTTATAAATCTCAAATGTTCATTTTACCGCGAAGCACATAACAGTCATTATTCCGAAACAAACCTATTGCCGTAAAGTGGCTCGCCGGACATTTTTCCGGGCATTGCGTTTCCGTCGAAAACGACTTCGCCGTTAACGATGACTTTACGAATAGAAACATTTGAAATTGCCGTCGAGAAAAATTATCTTCGATAGACGATTTTTCCGCCAACGATGGTTGCCGTCGCCGCACCTGTAAAATTCCAACTGTCAAACGGCGAATTTTTCGATTTAGATTTCGATTCGGAATTTTTATAAGTCCATTCGAGATTCGGGTCAATAATTGTAATGTCGGCAATTGAACCAACACGCAGAGTTCCGCGATTTTCGAGTTTGAAAATCTTTGCGGGATTGGTCGAGCAAAGCGCAATCAAACGCGCTAAATTAATAATTCCTTTGTGGGCAAGTTCATTAAAAGCCAGACCGATTGCGGTTTCGAGTCCGGTAATTCCCATCGGGGCGCGGTCATATTCCAGAGCCTTTTCGTCCGCGTGATGCGGCGCGTGGTCGGTGGCAATCGCGTCAATCGTGCCGTCTTTGATGGCTTCTAAAATTGCCGCGAGATGTTCCTCCGAACGAAGCGGCGGCGACATTTTTGTATTCGTATCGTAGCCTTCAACCGCCGAATCGGTCAAAGTAAAATGATGCGGCGCGACTTCGCAGGTGACATTTATTCCTTCATTTTTCGCGCGTCTGACAATTTCAATCGCGCCTTTTGTCGAGATGTGAGCGATGTGAATGCGCGCGCCGGTTTCCTTTGCCAGAAAACAATCGCGCGCCGCGTCAATTTCTTCGGCGAGTGCGGGCATCCCTTTTAATCCCAACAAAAGCGAAATTTTCCCTTCGTGCATCACGCCGCCCGACGAAAGCGACTTGTCTTCGCAATGGTCAACCACCGGCAAATCAAAATCCTTCGCGTATTCCATCGCGCGGCGCATCATTCCGGCGTTCGGCACGGGTCGTCCGTCGTCCGAAACCGCAACTGCGCCCGCCGCTTTCATCTCGCCCATTTCGGCTAATTCGCATCCGTTAGATTCTTTCGTAATCGCCCCGACAGGGAAAACATTGGCGAGTCCGGCTTTTCGAGCCTGTTCAATCATATAGCGCGTAATCGCCGCGTTGTCGTTGACCGGCTGCGTATTCGGCATTGGACAAATGGATGTAAAACCGCCCGCGACCGCCGCCGCGCAGCCCGACGCGATTGTTTCCTTGTGTTCCTGTCCGGGTTCTCTTAAATGCACGTGCAAATCAATAAAACCGGGCGCGACAATCAAACCCGTCGCGTCAAAAATTTCCGCATCTTCCGGCGCGGCTTCATTTTGATTTAACCACGCGGCAACTCGTCCGTCTTCGATTAACAGGTTTTTTCCGCTGTTTTGATTTTCCGACGGGTCAATCAAATGACCACCTGCGATTAAGAGTTTCATAGAAAATTATGCAGTTATTGGATTGCCTCCGGTTGCTAAATATAAAACCGCCATTCGCACGGCAACACCGTATTTTACCTGGTCTAAAATCAAACTTCGGGAACTGTCGGCAACGTCCGAAGCGATTTCGATGCCGCGATTCATCGGACCCGGATGCAGAACAATCGCGTCAGATTTGGCGAGATTTAATCTTTCATTCGTTAAGCCGTAATGAATCGAATACTCGCGCAAAGTCGGGAAATATGCCGAATCCTGTCGCTCTTTTTGAATCCGCAGAATCATCACAACGTCCGCGCCTTCGATGGCTTCTTCGATATTTTTTGAAACGAACAAATTATTTTCGACAAGATGCGCGAAGTCGTTCGGAACTAAAGTTTTCGGTCCTGCGACTCGAACTTTTGCGCCGAGTTTTGTCAGTAAATGGATGTTTGAACGCGCCACGCGACTGTGCAGAATGTCGCCGACAATCGCCACTTCCAAGCCGTCAATTTTCCCTTTGTGTTCGCGGATGGTCATCGCGTCGAGCAAGGCTTGCGTCGGGTGTTCGTTCGCGCCGTCGCCCGCGTTGACGATTGCGGCTTTGGAAACTTTGGCAAGTTGATGCGGAACGCCCGCGCTCGAATGGCGAACGACGATGCAGTCGGGCGACATCGCGTCCAGATTCATCGCCGTGTCAACTAAAGTTTCGCCTTTTGTTACTGACGACGACGAGACCGAAATATTGACGGCATCAGCGGAAAGTCGTTTGGCGGCGAGTTCAAAACTGGTGCGCGTTCTGGTCGAATTTTCAAAAAAAAGATTGATAACAGTTTTCCCGCGCAAGGTCGGAACTTTTTTTATTTCGCGCTGGTTTATCTCGCGGAAATTTTCGGCGGTATTCAAAATTCCGACAATTTCTTCGGCGGAAAGATTGCGGATTCCTAATAAATCTCGGCGACGAAACGGTTTGTTCATAGCGACCTGCAAAAAAGCAAGGCATTTAACCTTGCTTTGAAAAATTATTCAGACGGTTTTTCATAAATCCAGACGGCTTCCGCGTCGTCATATTCCTTAAGCATTACTTTGATAATTTCGCTCTTTTTAGTCGGCACGATTCTGCCGATATAATCTGCTTGAATCGGCAACTCGCGGTGTTCTTTGCCGCGGTCAATCAAAACGGCAAGCTGAACTTTGCTCGGTCTGCCGAAATCCATTAACTGGTCGAGCGCGGCTCTGATAGTTCTGCCCGTGTAAAGCACGTCATCCACGAGAATAATTTTTTTGTCTTCGATGTCCGAGTCGAGTTCGGTTCGGTTGACAATCGGATTCGCGCCGACGGTCGATAAATCGTCGCGGTAGAGCGTGATGTCGATAATTCCGTAGAGCGGTTTTTCGCCTTCGAGTTCCGCAATTTTTTCAACCAATCTTTCCGCCAGCGGAACGCCGCGCCGCCGAATCCCGACGATATACAAATCTTTCGCCCCGTGATTTTCCTCGACGATTTCCGAAGCCAGACGCGATGTCGCGCGCTTCATTCGCGCCGCGTCCATAATTTTCGTTTTTTCAACCAACCCGTATTTATCCGCCATAACTATTGGGCAAATCGTAACATTGCAAGGTTCAAAGTTCAAAGTTTTAACTTATAAAGTTTCGGATTTCATCCTTTTCGATTAAAATATATTCGGTTGGCGAGAGAAGAAAATTATGGCACTTGCAAAAACACATCCGGTATTTTCGGTGGAAAATTATCTGGATTTCGAGCGCGTCCAATTAGACAGACACGAATTTCTGGACGGAAGCGTCTATGCGATGGCTGGCGAAAGTCCGAATCACAGCACGATTTGTTTTAACTTAAATACGATTATCGGTTTGCAGCTTCGCAGAACGCGCTGTCGCGGATTTTCGCCGAATATAAAAATTGCGACCAACGAAAAAGGTCTATTTTCGTATCCCGACTTGGCGGTTATCTGCGGTCAGCCGACGTTTTATGACAACACGAAAGATGTCATTACGAACCCGACCGCGATTGTCGAAGTTCTCTCGCCTTCGACCGAAAATTACGACCGCGGAGAAAAGTTTTTGCGCTACACCAATCAAATCGAAACTTTGCAGACCTACATTTTAATTTCGCAGGACAAACCTTTAATCGAAATTTTTTCCAGACAGGAAAACGGCGGTTGGGAAAGCGAAATAATCGAAGGAATGGAATCGGTTTTGAAAATCGATTCGATTGAATGCGAAGTCGTTTTAAGCGAACTCTACGATTTGGTTGAATTTCCCGCCTAAATGTCTCTTTACGAAAAAATAATCCGTCCGATTCTTTTCAAAATACCGTCCGAAACAGCGCACGAATGCGGCATCGAAACGTTAAAAATCGGACTTTCGACGAAACTCGCTCAAAATTTCGCAGCCAAGCGTTTTGCCTGCGAATCGTTTGGAGAACTCGAAAGATTCGGCTTGAAATTTAAAAATCCAATTGGCGTTGCCGCCGGATTTGATAAAAACGGAGTGGCGGTTAATCAGCTTGCCGCGCTCGGTTTCGGTTTTGTCGAAGTCGGAACGGTGACTTTTAATCCGCAAAAGGGAAACGAAAAGCCGCGATTATTTCGCCTTCCGGAAGATGAAGCGTTGATAAACCGGCTTGGTTTTAATAACGAAGGCGCGCCGAAAATTATCGAAAGATTGAAAAAAATAAATCCGAATTGCGTTCTCGGCGTGAATATCGGAAAAAATAAAGACGTGCCGAATGAAGCGGCGATTGAAAATTATTTGAAAAGTTTTGATTTGGCTTCGACGGTTGCCGATTACATCGCGGTCAATGTTTCCAGCCCGAACACGCCTAATTTGCGCGAGCTGCAAAGAACGAAAAATCTGGAAGAACTTTTATCTGCGTTACAAAATCGAAATCGACAGCTTTCGGCAAAACCTCTGCTCGTAAAAATCGCGCCCGATTTATCCGCAATTGAAATTGCAGCGATTGTCGAGATTGCTCTGAAATTAAATCTCGCGGGAATAATTGCGACGAATACGACTGTTAAACGCGAAAATCTGAAAACGAAAATTAACGAAAGCGGCGGTTTGAGCGGAAAGCCTTTGCAGAAAAAATCAAACGAGATAATTGCGAAAATCTACAAATATTCAAACGGAAAACTGCCGGTAATCGGTGTCGGCGGAATTTTCGACGCGAAAGATGCCTATGAAAAAATCGCTTCGGGCGCGTCTCTCGCGCAGGCTTACACGGGTTTTATTTATCAGGGAATTTCGTTTGCGCGTGATGTGAATTTCGGTTTGAAAAAATTTTTGAAAGAGAAAGGTTTTGCTAATTTGGACGAAGCAATCGGCAGTCAAGTTTGACACTAAAGTTTCAGAAGTTATAATAAATTCTTTGCGTTTCGCGCTGTTTGAAGGAAAAGTTTAATCTGTCGGCAATGATTGTTGATTTAACCAGTCTGGAAAATTCCGTTTTGGAATTTAATTTCGCGCTTTCGCCCGAATCAATTGATTTGGAAGTTGAAGGCGCGGCGTTGAAAAACGCGGTCAAAGTTAAAGGAAAATTGACGAAAGGAATCGCGCAGATTGATGTCGCGGGCGAGATTTCCGCCGACGCGATGATTGAATGCGCGCGCTGTTTGCAGCCGATTGAACGGAAATTAGAAATTCCTTTCAAAGCGGAATTTGTTTCCGCAGAAAATTATACGGTGGCGAAAGAGGCGAAACTGCGCGGAAATGATTTGGACGTTTCGGTTTTTGAAGACAATAAAATTGATTTAACCGAACTCGTCCGCGAGCAGATTTTACTTAATCTTTCCGAACAGATTTTCTGCCGCGAAGATTGTCGGGGTTTGTGCGATAAATGCGGCGCGAACCGAAATCTGGTAGATTGTAATTGTATTAAAAAAGAAGTTGACCCGCGATGGGCGGCTCTGAAGAATTTGAAATAGTCACTGGTAATAAGTAATAGGTAATAAGTTTTTGCCGATTACTTATTACCTATTACTTATTATTGAGGATTATTGAGGAAAAAATTATGCCAAATCCAAAACGAAGACATTCCCATTCACGCACGCGCCAACGACGCGCTCACGACGCGCTTGCCGTTCCGCAGTTTTATTTAGACAAAGATACGGGCGAAGCCAAAGTGCCGCACCGCGTCGATGCCGGAACGGGAACTTATAAAGGTCGTCAAATTTTAGAAGTCAAGGAAAAAGAATAAAATAAATTTTCGATTTTCGATTTGCAATTTGCGATTGGAAAAACTCAATCCGAATAATCCAAAATCCAGAATCCGAAATCCAAAATGGCAAATAACGCAGGCATCATTGGAATGGGACACGCTTATCCAAGGGGCATTTTGACAAATGCCGATTTGGAAAAAATTGTCGAAACTAGTGATGAATGGATAACTACGCGCACCGGCATCAAGCAGCGACATAAAGCCGCCGACAATGAATATACTTCGCAATTCGGGACTTTGGCGGCGAAGCGGGCAATTGAACGCGCGGGTTTAAAGCCTAAAGATATTGATTTAATTATTTGCGCGACGACCACGCCCGACCAGATAATGCCTTCGACCGGCGCGTTGATTCAGGCGCAGATTGGCGCGACAAATGCGGCGGGAATGGATGTTTTCGCGGCGTGTTCCGGTTTTCTTTACGGCTTGACAATGGTCGAATCGATGATTCGGACAGGTCAGATTCGTTACGCTCTGGTTATCGGCGCGGAAGTTTTGACGAAATACGTCGATTATACAGACCGTTCGACGTGCGTTATTTTCGGCGACGGCGCGGGCGCGGCGGTTCTCGCTCCGGTCGCGGAAGGCAAAGGAATTTTAGCGACGAAGATTCGTTCCGACGGGCGTTATGAAGAACAGCTTTATTGTCCGGCGGGCGGCACGAAACTCGGCACGACGCACGAAACGATTGATAACCGTCTGCATTTTTTCAAGATGAAAGGCAACGAGCTTTTCAAGATTGCGGTGCGTTCGATGGCGGAAATTTCGGCTGAAATGCTCGACAAAGCCGGTTATACGATTGACGACGTTGACCTCGTAATTCCGCATCAGGCGAATCAGCGCATCACTGACGCGGTCGCTTCGCGTTTAGGCGTGCCGGAAGAAAAAGTTTATTCAAATATCGCCGAACATGGCAACACTTCGTCGGCTTCGATTCCGATTGCGATGGACGAATGTATCGAATCGGGCAAAATTAAAGAGGGAAGTTTGGTTTTGCTGACGGCTTTCGGCGGCGGCGTGACGTGGGGCGGAACGGTGATAAGATTTTAGATTTGCGATTTTGGATTTTGGATTGATTGTATAATTGACTCTATAAGCCGAAATTCAAAAAGATTTCAATAGATATTTTAAGAAAATTTGAGTTTTGATGAGTGAAGAATCCAAAATCCAAAATCCAAAATCCAAAATTGCATTCGTCTTTCCTGGTCAGGGAAGTCAAGCCGTCGGAATGGGCAAGGATTTATATGATAATTTTGCCGCTTCAAAACAGGTTTTTCAAGAAGCCGACGACGCGCTCGGATTTTCGCTTTCGGAACTGTGTTTTGCGGGAAACGAAGCCGATTTGCAGTTGACGGCAAACACGCAGCCCGCGATTTTGACAACTTCGATTGCCGCTTATCGCGCGATGGAAAGCGCGGGTTTTCCAAATCCCGATTTTGTCGCCGGGCACAGTTTGGGCGAATATTCGGCACTCGTCACGGCGGGCGCGTTGAGTTTTGCGGATGCGGTGAAAACGGTTCGCAGGCGCGGAACTTATATGCAGGAAGCCGTCCCTTTCGGCACGGGCGCGATGGCTGCGATTCTCGGTTTGGATTTACCGGCGATTGAAAAAGTCTGCGCGGAAGTTTCCGAACGGTTTATTTGCAGTCCGGCAAACATTAATTCGCCGTCGCAAATCGTCATTGCCGGAGATGCGGAAGGAATTGACCAGGCGATTGAATTGTCAAAAACGCGCGGCGCGAAACGGGCGATAAAATTAAATGTTTCCGCGCCGTTCCATTGCGCTTTGATGTTTCCGGCGCAGGAAAAACTGGAAAAAGATTTACGGGAAATTAACTTTTCCGATTTAAAGTTTACGGTAATTGAAAATGTTTCCGCCAAAGCAAATACAAGCGGCGAAAGAGCGCGCGAGGCTTTGACCGAACAGGTTTCGTCGCCCGTGCGCTGGGCGGAATCGGTCGAGAATTTAATTTTAAAAGGCGTTGATACTTTTGTAGAAGTCGGCGCGGGAAAAGTTTTATCGGGTTTGGTTCGCCAAATCAATCGCGGCGTTCGCTGTCTGAATGTCGAGGATACGGAAAGTTTGAAAAATACATCAGAATCTTTATAGGAAAACAGGAGAAAATATGTCAGAAGTTCAGGATAAAATTAAACAAATTATTGTTGACGAGTTGGGCGTTGACGAAGCGGAAGTAACGGAAAATGCGCGTTTCATCGAAGATTTGGGCGCGGATTCGCTCGATTTGGTCGAACTCGTGATGCGCTTTGAAGAAGAATTCGGCATCGAAATTCCAGACGAAGACGCGGAAAAAATCCAGAGCGTCCGCGATGCGTATTCTTACGTCGAACAGCACAAACAGGGATAATTTTATAATGGTGAATGGTGAGTGAAAAATTCTGTCATTCACCATTCACCATTTACCATTCACCATTATTTTATGAAACGTCGTGTAGTTGTCACCGGACTCGGATTAGTCACAGCTTGCGGAAATGACGTGCCGACCACGTGGGAAGCACTCAAAAAAGGCGTGAGCGGCGCGGACTATATCAAAAAATTTGATGCGGAAAAATTTCCGGTTAGGTTTGCCTGCGAGGTCAAGAATTTTGACCCTTTAAGTTTTTTAGATAAAAGGGAAGCGCGTCGAATGGGCGCGTTCACGCATTTCGCGCTCGCCGCATCCGACGAAGCCGTCAAAGACAGCGGCTTGAAAATTGACGAATCAAACGACGAAATGGTCGGAACTTATATCAGTTCGGGCATCGGCGATTTCTGGGCAATCGAGCGCGAACACGAAAAATTATTAGCGTCTGGTCCCGACCGCGTGTCGCCGTTTTTTATCGTTTCGGCGATTGTCAATTTGGCTTCGGGAAACGTCTCGATTCGGCACGGCGCGAAAGGTCCGAATTCGGCGACGGCGACGGCTTGTTCGGCGGGCGCGCACGCCATCGGCGACAGTTTTCGGATTATCGAACGCGGCGACGCGGATGCGATGATTTGCGGCGGTGCGGAATCGGCAATTACGCCGATGTCTGTTGCCGGATTCGCTTCGATGCGCGCGCTTTCGACCAGGAATGATGAACCGAAACGCGCTTCGCGCCCGTTCGATTTAGAACGCGACGGTTTTGTTATCGGCGAAGGCGCGGGAATTTTAATTTTAGAAGAATTGGAATTTGCCAAAAAACGCGGCGCGAAAATTTACGCTGAAATCGTCGGTTACGGAATGAGCGGCGATGCTTTTCACGTGACGATGCCGGACGAAACCGGAAGCGGCGCGATTCGCGTCATGCAGCGCGCAATCAAGGACGCGGGAATTTCGCCCGAACAAATCGGCTATATCAACGCGCACGGAACTTCCACGCCGTATAACGACAAGTTTGAAACGCTCGCCATTAAAAAGGTTTTCGGCGAACACGCTTATAAACTTGCAGTCAGTTCGACCAAATCGATGACCGGACACGCGCTCGGCGCGGCGGGCGGCATCGAAGCGGTTTTTTCGGTTTTATCGCTCAAGGAAAATATTTTGCTGCCAACGATTAACTATGAATATCCCGACCCTGACTGCGATTTGGATTATGTGCCGAACGAACCGCGTCAGGCAGAAGTCGAATACGTTTTATCAAACAGTTTCGGTTTTGGCGGCACGAATGCGTGCTTGATTTTCAAACGGTTTGACGAATAGTTTTCATTCAAATTCAGCCTATTCACGCCGCAAATCGGCGCGGGCGGCGAAGAAATTCTCACGCCGGAAACGCGCAAAAAAATGATTGACGAAATTGAGCAGCTTAGTTACCGTCTCCCGAAATTGAATTTGCCGAAACAGGTTATCTCCGGTTATCGCAAACCGCCCGCTTCGCCCGCAGAATGTCTTTTCGCGCGGACAACTTTGAATTTGACGGCGAATCTGAAAACTAAAGTCATGCCGTGTCAATTCGGCGGAACGCCCGATTGCTCGCAATGCGGCTGCATCGCTTCGGCGGGACTATCGGCGGTCGGCGATTACAAATTATTCGGCGCGCTGCCGCTGCGAAAAATTTTTATCGCATCGGACAATATCGGCAAGGGAGTAAGAAAAATTATCGTCTAATTTTCACCGGAATATTTCCGATTTTCAAAAGAATACCTGTTTGCAAGCGTTGAAATCTTTGGTCGAAAGATTTTACAATGATTGGAAATATAAGTAACCGGACAGAATTGTTTTATAAATGCGGAAGCCCGCTACGCGCGTAAGGACGCAAAAGATACACTTACGTGCGTAGCGTGTTTCCGCACTGATTCATCTATCAAATAATTTCGTCCACTTACTTAAGAACGGCAAAATATACGTTCTGGCAGGACGGCGAATTTTTCATTGATTTTCTGAATAATTACCCAGATTATCAAACTCAAGGTTTTTCAAAGGAAGAACTGCTGGAAAATTTGAGGAGTTTGCTCGAAGACATCGAATCGGAAGAAATGCCTTTTATTAGAAAGGTCTAGGAATTAGCCGTTGCGTAATGAAAAGACGAGTTTTTGTAAACAGCTTGAGAAACTCGGCTGTGTTTTTGTCCGACACGGCGGAAGGCACGATTGGTATTCAAATCCAATCACCAAATAATCCCAGCCGATTCCGCGCCGCGATGAAATTAACGAAAATTTAGCAAAATCTATAATCAAAAAACTTTCGGAAGAAAAATGAAAATTATTGTCTTAATGAAACAGGTCGCCAATAAAGACGCGGTTTTGCGCGTCGGGGCAGACGAAAAATGGATTGACGAATCGAACATTTCGCACCAGACGAATGAATCGGACGGCTACGCTTTGGAAGAAGCGTTGCGATTGAAAGAAGCGAAAGGCGAAGGCGAAGTTGTCGTCTGCACGCTCGGCGCGCCGTCGGCGAAAGCGGTTTTAAAAGACGCTCTGGCGCGCGGCGCAGACCGTGCGATTCACATTGTCGTTGACGATGCGAACAAACTTTCGCCGTATCAAATCGCCGGAGCGATTGCCGACGCGATTCGAGATGAAAACGCCGATTTGATTTTTGCGGGCTTGCAGTCGGACGACGCGAGCTACGGGCAGACGGGCGTAATTTTAGCCGAGCTTTTGGGAATTCCGCACGCGACGCTGGTCATCGAAGTTGACCGCGCGAGTTTAAACGGCTCTCTGCGCGTCAAACGCGAATTGGAAAGCGGCTGGTATCAATGGTTCAAGTATCAATTGCCCGCGCTTTTAACAATTCAATCGGGCATTTCGCAGATTCGTTATGCGTCTTTAAAGGGAATTATGGCGGCGAAGAAAAAGGAAATCAGAGACGTTACGCCAAACATCGAAAATTTCGCTTCGGCGCAGAAAATCGAAAAGGTTTATTTGCCCTTGAAAATAAAGCAGACGCAAATGTTAGGCGGCGGCGACGCGAAAGCGGGCGCGGTCGAACTCGTCGAAAAACTCAAAACGGAGGTTCACGTTTTATAGTAATAAGTAATAAGCAAAAATTAATCCCTATTACTTATATACCAATCACTACCCACAAATTTATGAGCATCTTAGTATTTATCGAACACAAGGATTGCGTTTTAAATAAAACTTCTTTAGAAGCGATTGCCGCCGCGCAAGGCATCGGCAAAGATTTAAATTTAAAAGTTTCCGCCGTGATTTTGTGCGACAAAGATTGCGGTTTGGCGAACGACATCGCGCAGTATAACCTGGAAAAAGTCATCGCGGCGAAAAACGCGAAACTCGGCACATACACGCCCGACGGTTACGCCGATGCGTGGGCGGAAATTATCAAAAAGGAAAACCCGCAGTATGTCGTGATGGCGCACACTTATCAGGTTAGAGATTTCGCGCCGAAGGTTGCCGCGCGTTTTGGCAGGGAAGTCGTCTGCGACTGCATTCGCTACAAAACGGAAGGCGGAGAGTTAATTTTGACGCGCCGCATTTTTTTGGGAAAACTCGATGCCGATGTCACAATCGGCGGCGACGCGCCGTATTTTATTACATTTCAATCGGGCGCGTTTCGCGGCGACAACGCCGAAAGGGGAACGGCGCAAATCGAAATGATTGATGTCAATGTCGGCGAAATTCGCATGCAGCCCGAAGAACCTTTTCAGGAAGCGAAATCGTCGGTTGATTTGACGAAATCGAACATCATCGTCGCCGTCGGACGCGGTATCAAATCGCAGGAAAATATCGCCAAGGCGCAGGAATTAGCCGACGCGCTCGGCGCGGATTTAGCGGCTTCGCGCCCGATTTGCGATGCGGAATGGCTGCCGATTGACCGTCAAATCGGCTCGTCGGGGCAAACCGTCGCGCCGAAAGTTTATATCGCTCTCGGAATTTCCGGCGCGATTCAGCATATCGTCGGAATGAAAAACGCCGGAACAATCGTCGCCATCAACAAAGACGCGGAAGCACCGATTTTTGACATCGCCGATTACGGCATCGTCGGCGATATTTTTGAAGCAATGCCGGTTTTGGTCGAAGAAATCAAAAAGGCGAAAAGTTAAAACAAACTACGAATTAATTTAAAATGACGGAGAA
>JBPCRW010000280.1:0-7075 GCA_050996405.1 Pyrinomonadaceae bacterium
CTCTTGTTAATTCAATCGCTGGAGTAAGTAATTAGTATTTTGATGCTTTTTGGAGAAAAAGCTAAATGAAAAAATGTCTGAGTTGCAATCGCGCTTATGACGATTCGCAAGCCTTTTGTTTAGAAGACGGCTCGCCTTTGGTGAAGGAAACCGCGCCGGATTCGATTCAAACGGAAGTTTTGCCGCGTCGGAAAAATGATCGGAAAAATAGATTGCCGATTATTTTTGGCGGATTATTATTGCTCGTTGGCGTGTTAATCGGCGCGTGGTTTTTATTCGGCTCTAATAAAAACGAAATCAGTCAAAGCAATCGGCAAATGGCGGTTAATATCCAAACTCCTACGCCAACGCCGATACCAACGCTAAGTCCAACGCCGACTGAAACGCCGACACCGATTCCGAGTCCTTCGCCGTCGCCGACAATTTCGCCGGAAACAAATACCAATGTTTCGACAAATTCCGAAACGAAACCCGAAACGTCTGCTAATGCTAAAACGGCTGACGAAAATAATTCGGCGAAACAGTTGCCGACGATAATGAAAGCCGAAGACCATTCGGTTGCGTTCGGCTTACAGCAATGCCGCAAATCTGGAAGTTCGATAACTTGTGATTTTTCGGTAACGAATAAAGGACAAGACCGTCGGTTTCTGCTTTCAATTTATCAAAGCGGCTTGTTTGACGAATTGGGCAACGGCTACAAAGGCTCGGAGGCGCAGGTTGCCAATCAAACGGGCGACTCGCCGGAAATCGGTTTTATTAACGGCGTAACGACAAGGGCGCAGATAACTTTTGAAAATGTCGAGCCGAATGCGGCGAAGATTACGCTTTTAAATATCAGTTTTTCGGTTGGCAACGATTACAATTTGGCGGTCAAATTTCGCAATGTGCCGTTAATTATTTCCAAATAGATTTTCAATACGCGAAACAGGAGAGAAAATTATGTCAATACTCGGCGATATAGACGCAAAGCTGAATCAGGCGGCGGAATCTTCCGTTAATACCGTTTCCGAAACAAAAACAATCATCAGCGACAATCAAGTCGTGCGACGCTACCAAGATTCGTATGCTGTTGCCAGAACCGCGAATGCTTTCGGAAGTCTGACAAAAACTATCGGACTTGTCAGCGCGGGAATCATTTGCTTGATCGGATTGATAATGACTTTGATTATGGCGGCAAGTTTCGGCAGTTCGGGCGTGGGCTTCATCGTTTTTTTGATTGCGGTTGTGCTTGGCGCGATTGTCGGCGCGATTTTTTATATTTTCGGAATTGTGCTTTCGGCTCTCGGACAAAACCTGATGGCAACGCTCGACGCGGCGGTTCACAGTTCGCCCTTTATGACGCAGGAACAAAAAGCGCAAGCGATGAATCTTGCCAAGTGAGGAATATTTTTATGAAAATCAAAACGCTTTTAATGCTGTTTATAGCTTCGTCGGCTTTCTGGCTGTCTTCGTGTAGTTCGGTGTTGAATCCGCTCAACAGCAAAGAAACGGTGGAACTTTTCCCGATAGAGCAAAATGGCAAAGTAGGTTATATCAATAAAAACGGCGAGGTTGTCATACAACCGCAGTTCGTAAGGTCTTCATGTTCAGAATTAGGCTTTTTTTCTGAAGGTTTAGCGGCTGTTTCGATTGAAGGCAGCAAATGCGGATACATTGACGAAACAGGAAAACTCGTAATCAATCCGCAGTTTGAGGATACAGGAAATTTCTCCGAAGGTTTGGCTGCCGTTATTATCGGAAAAAAAATCGGCTTCATTGATAAAACGGGAAAAATCGCCATCAATCCGCAATTTCAAGTAAGTGGCGGAAACGCCATTTTTTGGAGTTATTTTTCGGAAAATCTGGCGAGCGTAAACATCGGCGATAAATATGGCTTTGTGGACAAGACGGGAAAAATAGTCATTAACCCGCAGTTTGATAGGGCTTATCCTTTTACCGAAGGTTTGGCGGCGGTTTCAATGGGAAATAAAGGCGGATATATAGACAAAGAAGGTAAAATAGTTATCAACCCGCAATTCGACGAGGCTTATCCTTTTATTAACGGGCTTGCCGTAGTCAAGGTCGGCAAGCAATACGGTTATATCGATAAACAGGGAAAAATAGTTATCAACCCGCAGTTCGATATTGCCTTTCCTTTTTCGGATGAAGGTTTAGCTTGGGTCGGACAGATAAAAAACAATGAAGAACACGAAGTTGAATACGGTTTTATTGATAAAGAAGGCAAATATACAATAAACCCGCAATTTGTTATCAAAGGTTTTTTTGGACCCGGCACGTTTACAGAGTTTCTTCCAAATTTCCCTCTTAAAACTTTATCTTTTTCCGAAGGATTAGCCCCGACAATAGTTGGAGCTAAATGGGGCTACATTGATAAAACGGGAAAAATAGTGATTAATCCGCAGTTCGACTTCGCACAGTCATTCTATGGCGGTTTAGCTTCGGTCGAAACGGATGCTGGAATGGCTTACATTGATAAAGAAGGCAAATATATTTGGCGCGAAACGAGGGAAACGCCGAAAACTTCTTCAAGCTCTACAAACGCGAATATGAATACGGCTATGAATTCAAACTCGTCGATGTCAAGCGGTTCAATGTCTAATGGTTCGATGTCAAACGGTTCGATGTCCAACTCGATGAACTCAAATATGATGACCAATTCAAATTCGGCATCTTCTTCAAACCAGAAAAACGGACGCTTGATAACGGACGCGAATTTGCGAAGCGAGGCGAACAAGGATTCGGCGAGCGTCGGTATTCATTTCAAAGATGCCAAAGTCGTAATTTTGGACGAAACGAGCTACGAGCGCGACGGCGTGGTTTCGACTTGGTATAAAGTTCGCGTTACCGATTACGGTTGCAGTAAAGATACGAGTTTGGGCTGCGGCAAAAACTCGCCGAATGATGCCGACGAAGGTTGGGTAAATGCGAAGGTCGTTTTGTTGAATTGAGAGTAATGTTTGTTTTCAAAGTCGGCAAAAGATTTTATGAATGATTAATAACTTTTGGTAGTGAATTTAAAGTAATCTGATTGAAATTCTGTCATAAGTTGCCACTAGCTTTAGCTAGTGGATGGCGAATCCAGAACAAAGGCTTTAACCAAAATTAAAAATAAAACTCATTCCGAATAGCTTTAGCTAAAGCACATCGGAAAATTTTAAATTTATTATTTGGCTAAAGCCGCTGAATTGGTTTCCATCTTAACCACTAGCTAAAGCTAATGGCAATTTAAAAATATTACTTTTTAGTTCACTACCTAATTTCTTACTTGGAGAGAAAATATGAAAAAATTAGTTTTGGCAACGCTTTATTTTATTTCTTTGTTTGCGGCTTCGTGTGCGACTATGACGAATCCGTTCGGCAAAAAACATTCGGGTTTGTATTCGATTACGGATGACTGTAAATGCGGCTACATTGACAGCGCGGGAAAAGTCGTTATCAATCCGCAATTTGAAAGCTGCGGAGAATTTGAGGAAAATTTAGCTTCGGTTTCCATCGGCGAAAAATCGGGCTTTATCGGAACGGATGGAAAATTTGCAATCAATCCGCAGTTTGAAAGCGTAGGCAAATTTTCCGACGGCTTGGCAATGGTTTGGAGCGGCGGCAAAGTCGGTTATGTGGACAAAAACGGCAAATATATTATCAATCCGCAGTTTGACCAAGCAAGCGATTTTTCCGAAGGTTTAGCATCGGTCAGAGTCGGCGAGAAATCGGGATTTATTGATAAAGACGGAAAATATGTCATCAACCCACAGTTCGATGCGGCGGGCGATTTCTCGGAAGATTTGGCATCGGTCAAAATCGGGGAAAAATTCGGCTACATTGATAAGAATGGGAAAATAGTTATCAATCCGCAATTTGATTACGCCGCCGATTTCAAAGAAGGTTTAGCTGCCGTCCAGACGGGCGGAAAAAGCGGCTTTATTAACAACACCGGAAAATACATCGTCAATCCGCAATTCGATTCCGCCGGAGAATTTTCCGAAGGACTCGCCGCCATTGCTATAAAATCAGGTGATTCGCTGAAATTCGGATTCGTGGACAAAAACGGAAAAATCGTCGTTAATCCGCAATTTGTGACGGCGGGGAAATTCTCCGACGGGATGGCTTGGGTTAATATCGGAGACAAATTCGGATTTATTGACACGAACGGGAAATACGTTATCAATCCACAGTTTGAAAATGCGGGCGACTTTACCGACGGCGTGAGCGTAATGTATTCGCAGGCGATTGATAGAGATGGAAAAGTAATTTGGAAAGCCGCAAAACCTACAATCTGCGGAGATTGAGCCGAATAAAAGTTTTATTTAATCGTTTCGCATCAGCGCGTTGAATCCGGCTTGTTGAAAATGCTTGTCGTTGGTCAGCGCGTCGATTATTCCGTTTTTTCCCGCATTACGACGAACGAAACGCAGTCAATTAAGCCCCAAGTTTTATCTTTATGTTGAGCATACAAGGAAAAACCCTTTGAGAATAATTCTGGAGTTAAAGAAATTATTTGGCATTCATCAGAATTCAAAAAATCGTTGATTGCTTCCGTTGCTTCATTTTTGAATCTTCTTGATAGAGAATTTCCGTTTTCGAGCAGAACGGCATCGGTTATGAGCGTGGGAAAATCCTCATAAATTTCTGAACATTCTATCGCCCGCAGATAACTCTCATCTTTTTCATTGATTAAGGCGACGACAAAATTCGTATCAATTAAAATTCTATTCAATCGTTTTTTCTCCGCTTAAATATAAATCTATATTTTGAGAAAAATCCGGCGGAGCTTGAATTTTTATCTTTCTTAGCTTTGCCATCAAAGATTCTTTTTTAGGCTCGGAAAATTCTTTGACGACAGCGAAGAACTCTTCCAATTTTTCGTCGGGAATTTTTTCAATCTCAGCCTTGATAACTTCTTTTGTAATTATCGTTGACATATAAAATCTCCTTCCAAAATTCAATAATACCCGATTTCGGGCAAATAGTAGAAATTATTTGAAAATGCTAGAATGCTTTCGGCTGTTGCAAATTTCATTGAAAGGACATTTATAAAAACGTGATTGATTTTGAATTGAGCGAAGAACAAATCGCGCTGCAAAAAACCGTGCGCGAATTTTGTCAGGGCGAAGTCGCGCCGCACATCAAAGAGTGGGATGAAAAATCGTATTTTGAGCCGTTTGTTTTCGACAAAATGGCGGAACTCGGACTGCTTGGAGTTTGCATCCCAGAACAATACGGCGGCGCGGGATTTGATTATATTTCACTCGGACTCGTCTGCGAAGAACTCGAAGCGATGGACACTTTTTTGCGTGTAGCGATGAGCGTTCACGTCGGTTTGAATTCTTTGAGTTTGCTGACCTGGGGAACTGAAGAACAGAAGCAAAAATATCTCGTGCCGCAGGCGAAAGGCGAAAAAATTGCGACGTTTGGTTTAACCGAACCGAACGCGGGGAGCGATGTTGTCGGAATGCGTTCGTCTGCAAAACGCGACGGCGACGAGTGGATTTTGAACGGCGAAAAAATGTGGATTTCGCTCGCCGATGTCGCCGACAATTTTTTATTTTTCTGCTGGACGGATTTGGAGAAACAAAAGCGGCGCGACCATTCGGGAATGAGTTGCTTTATCGTCGAACGCGCGATGACGGGTTTTTCGTCGGGAACGCTGCATAATAAACTCGGAATCAAAGCCGGAAACACCGGATATTTCACTTTGCAGGATGTTCGCGTGCCGAAAGAAAATATGTTGGGAAACGAAGGCGAAGGTTTTAAGATTGCAATGTTTTCACTGGAAAACGGGCGTTATACGGTCGCTTCGGGCGCGACGGGCGTAATCCGCGCATCGCGTGACGCTTCCGTTTCGTATGCGAACACGCGCGAAGTGCAAGGGCAGACCATCGCCAATTTTCAACTCGTCAAACAAAAAATCGCCGAGATGCAAGCCGATTACGAAATGGCGCGTCTTTTATGGCTCAAAGCGGGTTGGCTCAAAAATGAAGGATTGCCTTCGACCAAAGCGTCGAGTCTGGCGAAATGGCAGGCGACTATTCGTTCGGAAAAAGCGGCTTCGATGGCGATTGAAGTTCACGGCGCGAACGGTTATACAAATGATTATCCCGTCGAACGCTATTTGCGAAACTGCAAAGCCGCCATCATTTACGAAGGCACGCGCGATATTCACACGCTGATGCAGGCGGATTGGGCTTTGGGTTTGAAAAAAGAACCGCGAGCGCGTGTTTCGCTTCCGGCTTATAAATCGGCAGGCGCGTAAGTAACAAATCAAAGTTATTTAAAAAAAATCAGCCGCGAATTACATAAATGTCACGAATTATTTTTAGATTCTATTCGTGACATTTGTGTAATTCGTAGCTAAAAATCCTTATTAATTTTTCATTCAATAATCGTTATTATTTTGCGGAATTTGAATCAGCTGATTTTCTGACGCTTTCGACATCGGGACTTTCATTGGTCATTTTCCATTCGCCGTTTTCGCGGACAAATTTTACCGGAGTCCAGACGGCGTAGCTTCCGCCTCTGATTTCGGCGATGCCCGTGTCGCCTTCGATTTTTTCGTTGCGGACTTCGACAGCTTTATCTGGAACAATTTCGGTTTCGGTAATAAATGCCGACAGCGAAGTTTTCTTTTCCTCTTTCATATCGGCTTCGTCGGATTTCAAAGTCGCCTGCGAAAGAATTTTTCTTAAAGCGGCATCGTCTCTTTTCTTGAGCGCGTCGTAATAATTCTGCACGACGGGCGCAAGTGTCGGCGCGGCGTTGGCGGTTGCCGCTTCCGGCGTTTTGACGGTCGCCAGCGGATTGTTTGAATTTACAATTGCGGTTTTATTTTCGGCTGAATTATTTACCGCTGATTGATTTTCGCAGGCGGTGAAAATAATTGAAAAACTTAAAATCGTGATAAAAAATAAAATTTGAAAACGCATAATATTCTCCTTGATAAATTAAAACTGAAAGTATAAAACAAAAGTGCGATGAACGAAAATTACCGAATCGAAACGCGCCGCGTTTTTTTACTTCAGGATTTGCCCGCGCCTTTGACGCGAGCGAGCGAGCATCTGCAATTTTTTGATAATTACAT
>JBPCRW010000005.1:0-4305 GCA_050996405.1 Pyrinomonadaceae bacterium
TCTTCAATCACGCCGTTTTTAATAGGCACGTTGAAATCCACGCGAATGAAAACTCGTTTGCCTTTGATGTCAACGTCCTTGATTGTTTTTTTGTTCATATATTTAATAAAAATGTTCTGACAAAAAGATTTTTGCTCGATTCCGATTGATTGCGCGAAATCGTTTTATCGAACGCGATTTTAATCCGGTTTATCGTAACAGTTTTCCTTTTTTTTGAAATTATTTTCTTCAATCGCCGGATTAAGTTTTATTTCGTCGAGCGAAATGCTCATTATATTTTCCCGCGCGATTGAAAACGGGAGCAGCAGGTTTTCGACCTTTCGATAATCGCCGAGCGAAATCGTAGAATACTGCAAAGCGTAACTGACCAGCAGTTTTGTTTCCGCGTCAAACGCCAGAGCCGCGCTAAAATTTTCGGATGTTTTCGCCTCGATGATATTAGTTTTTCTGCCCTGCCGTTCAAACACGCCTTGAAACGTCAGCGATTTGAAATAATTTTTATCCAGTAAATTGTTAATCGGCGAAAAAATCTCGACATCCGTTGTGTCAACATTAAGCGGAAAATCCCGATTGACTCCGTAATCGGTCTGAACGGAATGATTTTTCCCGTTGAAAACCTCTCGAATTTCGCCGAGACTTTCCGACTTCATTATTTCCGAATATCTATCCGGTTTTTGACGATACAGAGATATTTCGGCTTTGACGACTGTTCCCTTTATTTTCAATTCGGCAGTTCCATTTAGAGCGTAAGAATTTATTCCTCTCAACGCTTCTTCACCGCCGATTTTATTTATGAAATCCGCGATAATCCGCAAGGATTTTTCGTCTTTTATTTCCTTCGGCTCTTTTTCCGCAATCGGCGCGGGAATTTTTATATTTACCGCTCCCAAAACTTTCGCTTTCGGCAAAGGCAGAGGCGGCTCATTATTAACGGTAATTTTGTTTGCCGAATCTTCCGGTATCGATTTTGGAAAAGCCGTATCTTCTTTAATTATTTTCAACGCCGTTTCAAGTTGATTATCCTTTCCTTCTAAAAGCGATTTTCTCTCGCGGTTGACGATAAAATTCGGCTCAACGCCCTTGCCTTCGAGATAATTTCCGTCGTGCGTTTTATAATTGGCAATCGGGTAAAGCAAGACCGCGCCGGTCGGCAAACTAACCGAAATTGAAGGCAAAGCCTCGCCCGCCGTTTTTTCGCCGACCACCAGCGCGCGATTATTTTCCTGCAACGACGCGGCAAACATCTCCGCCGCCGAAACGGTTAAATTATCGACCAGAAAAACGATTCTGCCCTTGAAATTCTTGGCTTTGGCAGTGGCTAAGAGATTTTCGCTGCCGATTTTGTAAATCTGCGTTCCCAAATCAATCTGCTTGTCCGTCATCATTCCGCTGATGCCGACGACCGTGCCGATAAGCCCGCCTAAATTTCCGCGCAAATCAATAATAATCGCTTTTTTATTCTTGAATTCGGTGAGCGCGGAACAAAATTTTTCGATTACCGGCAGGGCGAAAAAATTGAATCTGACATAACCGACATTTTCGTCGAGCGATTTAGTTTCAAAATTGAAAAACTGGACGGGAAAATTATTGCCAATCAAAATCAACTTGCCGTCGAGTTTTTCGCGCTTTATTTGTATCTCGCGCGGCTGGTCGGCGGCATCGAGATACGACACGGAAATCGTTGTATCTTTGTCGCCGTTTAGAAACCAACCGGCAACTTCAAGCGGAAGAAATTTTTTGATAGTGCGAAGATTGGGATAATAAATTTCGATTTTATCCAGTAATTCCTTAAGCGAAACATTATTGATTTTTTCGATAACAAAGCCGGTTTTCAATCCGGCTTTTTCCGCCGCCGAATTCGGGTCAATCCGTGTAATAACAAATTGATTGTCGATTAAACGCAATTCGACTCCGATGCCGTATTTTGACGAAATTTCGTCTTCGATTTTCGCTTCATCGCCTTTGTCGCCGCCCGCGTCGGCTGGCGCGTTTTGCGATTTTTCTCCGGCTTTGGCTTGAGCCTTCGCATTTTCGATGGTTTTATAAACTTCCGGCGGAATAATGGCGAAATGCGAGCGGTTCAGACGGTTAATCATTTCCTGCAAAATATCGTAAAGTTGTTTGTCGCTGGCGGTTTGCAGCACGCGCGGCTCGTATTCCTTTTTGATATTATCCCAGTTCAAACCGCTGAATGTCTGGTCAAAATAATTGTCTTTGATAACCTGCCAGACAAGGCGAAACGACTCTAAACGTCTTTCCGATTCGGGCGAAAGTTTTGCGGCGGGCGCGGCGGAGTTTTGCGCCTGTTTCCCGATTATAAAAACTTTTGTCGGCGGAGTTTTTTTTCTTTGAGCGAATAAATTTCCATTTATTGTCGAGCAAATAAATAGTAAAAAAAGAAGCCGCAGAGATCTTTTATTTTTCATATTCTTGTGTTAAGCAGGTTTGGTTCTGTTGACATTTTATCCGAGCCGGACGATTGGGCTGGCGAAATAGACAAAACTTAAATAATTCTTTGTTAATTTATCAAAACGCGAAAACATTTGGCAAAAGTGTTTGAGTTTCTCGATTCGGATGCGCTCCGAAACTCGCCGACAATTGATTAATACTTTGTTCGCCCAATCTTTTGTTCTTTTGAATTCGCCAACAGTATCTATTGCTATGGCTATCCCGACTTCCGAAGCGAGTTTTCCGATGGCGGATTTTGGAACGGACGATTTCGGGCGAGATGCCAAGCAAGTTTGTAAATAATCTTAAAGCGCAGAATTTTAGTTCAAAAAATAATATCAAAGCCGCCCGTTAAATAGCGGCGATAGTTATTGATAAACGTGCCGAATCGCGGGTCGCCCAAGTTGTTCCGCACGTTGCGCGGGTTGAAATGATTCGTCAGATTAAAGACCTTGAGCGAGAGCCGCGCCGCATATTTTTTTGTGACTTGAAAATCTTTGGAAAGTTCCGCGTCGAGCGAGAAAAATTTCGGGAAACGCTGCCCGCCCGCATTGCGCGTGCCGACGAAATTTTGATTCTGGTCAATAATCGAATAGGGAAAACCGCTCCGCCATTCCAGGATTGGCGAAACGTTAATTTTGCGCGGCAGCGCGATGTTGCCCCATGCCAGAAGGCGATTCGGAACATCGGTTGAAAGATTTGAAAACTGATTCGCACGCACGAGCGGCACGCCGAAATCGCCGTAATAACTGTTGAAATCGTTGAGGTCGCCGCGCGCTTTCGAGCGCACGTAGGAAACGTAAAACGGCTGGTTTTTCGGCAGCGTAAATTTCGCCGTCAACTCCAGCGCGTTGTAGGAAGCGTGTCCTGAAGGCGTTAAAACAATCGCTTTGCGCCCGAAAAAATCGGTCTGCGGCTGAACGATGTAAATCTGGCTCGTGCGGCTGCGCGTATAATTCGCCCGCAGGGAAAATCTCGAATTGATGATTTGGTCAAGCTGCAGATTCCACGTCAGATTTTCCGGCACAAAGCCGGTTTTGGTCTTCGCCTTGCGAAAATCGAGCGGCACGAGCGCGGGCGAATTGACCAGAATATTTTCAAAATGCGTCCGGCTGATTATTGTTTGTCCGTCCAAACCGTAATCCGTGACGATTCGCGCCGGATAGTTTCCGAAAGCGCGAATATTGAGCGGAACTTTATCGTAAAAGAAACCGATGCCGCCGCGCGCGATTGTTTTATCGCCCTTAAACGGCGACCACGCGAAACCCGCGCGCGGCGCGAAATTGCGCTCCGAAGCGATATTCTGGTCTTCGATTCTCACGCCGAAATCGAAACTTAGATTCGGGCGCGAAACAAGACGATCTTGCGCGAATCCGGTAAAGGTGCGGTTGTCGATGAAAAACTGCGGCGAGGCTTTAAACACTACGCGCTCGGCAAGCGTGCCGTCACTGCGAAAAATATTGACGGGTCGCGCCGCGTAATTCATCCGGTTGGAAACATTCGTAAAATTAAATCCTGTTTTGACGCTGTGCGTTCCGCCGAAAAATTTTCGCGCCGGAAAATCGTAAATTTCAAAAAACTCGAAACGCGACGAACGCCGCGCCTGCGTCGCAAAATAATTTCCATTCTCGCCAACCGGCGTTAAATTCTGCTCGCCCGTTCCCTGCCCCCAGATGTTTGCGTCAAATTTTTTGTAGGAGAAAGAAGTTTGCAGCAATGCGCCGTTTTTAAAGGCGAAATTGTCGCGGAAAGCGCCGACGAAATCCTTTTGTTTATAATTAGGCGTAACGGAGCGCGGGCGGAAAAAATCCAAGCCGACGAAAGATTGCCGTTCGGGAAAATAGCCGAAAGTAAATG
>JBPCRW010000063.1:0-3969 GCA_050996405.1 Pyrinomonadaceae bacterium
GGCACGAGCGGTGCAGCATGCGGCTGTTTGACGAGAAGATGGTGGAGATCGGTCCACGACGGCGGGTCAAACCCAGTATCCTCAGTGCAGTCGCGGGAGTTCATCACCCGGCTCAAACCCGTCATAATCTCACCTCCGTCGTCACCCCGAGTCCCAAAACCTCTGCGGCTTCGCCAAGACGCCACAGGCTGGCCCGCCTCCAGGACTCCTGCTCGTAGCGACCTACCTGCTGCTCTGTCATCGAAAGTAGCTCGCCGAGTTCCGCGAGGTTGATTCCCCCACCCACCCCCCCCCCCCTCACCACTATCTTCTTTTCTTGTGCCTCTTTTTCTTCTTTAATCTTTTTGACAAAGAATCTTTTGTTTCTTCGTAATCGTTATCAAAACCTGCGTCCGAGCCGCCGCCGAACATTCCGCCCAAACTTGGCATTCCGCCGCCCATCAAACTGCCTAAACCGCCGCCGAGTCCGCCCATAGCGCGACCCGCGAGTTTGCCGAACATTCCGCCGCGATTCATCTGCTGCATCATTTTCTTCATCTGCTCGTATTGGCGAATCAATCCGTTGACTTCGGCAATCGTCGAACCCGAACCTTTAGCGATGCGCGTTTTGCGGCTCGCGTCCATAGTTTTATGATTATTGCGTTCTGTTCGCGTCATCGAATCGATAATCGCTTCGGTGCGTTTCATCTGTCCTTCGACCTGTTCGGATTGCTCGTCGGAAAGTTGAAGTCCGCCCGTTAATTGTTCGGGCAGCATTTTCATCAATTTCGACATCGAGCCGAGTTTTTTAAATTGTCCGAGCTGGGCGCGAAAATCTTCGAGCGTAAATTGATTGCTCGTCATTTTCTCTAACTGCTTCGCCGCTTCGTCTTCGTCAATCTTGCCCTGAACTTCTTCGATGAGCGATAAAACGTCGCCCATTCCAAGAATTCTCTGCGCGATTCGGTCGGGATAAAACGGTTCAATCGCATCGTATTTTTCGCCGACACCGACAAATTTTACGGGCTGACCGATAACCTGTTTGATTGACAAAGCCGCGCCGCCGCGCGCGTCGCCGTCCATTTTCGTTAAAATTACGCCCGTGATTCCGACGCGGCGATGAAATTCTTCGGCTGAACGAACCGCGTCCTGTCCGGTCATCGCGTCCGCCACGAACAGAACTTCGACAGGTTTTGTTTCGGCTTTGATGCGTTCGAGTTCGACCATCAAATCGTCGTCAATATGCAGACGACCGGCGGTGTCAATCATCAGCGTATCAAAACCCGAATCCTGCGCGAATTTGACCGCGCCGCGAACCAGTGTCAGCGGGTCGTTCGTTTCTTTATTTTGATAAACCGGAACGCCGACCGCGCCGCCGACTACTCTTAACTGTTCACGCGCCGCCGGGCGATAAACGTCAACCGAAACCAGCAAAGGCTTGCGTTCCTGATTATCCTTGAGCCATTTCGAGATTTTTCCCGTCGAAGTTGTTTTTCCAGAACCTTGCAGCCCGACGACCATCACGACATTCGGAATCGCCCGCGTAAAAACCAGCCGCGACGAAGTTCCGCCCATCAATTCGGAAAGTTCGTCATAAACGATTTTAACGACCTGCTCGTGCGGCTTTAAATCCTGCCAGACGGCTTGACCTTCGGCTTTGGCGCGAACATTCTCGACAAAATCTTTCGCAACTTTATAATTTACGTCCGCTTCCGAAAGAGCCATCCGCATCTCGCGCAAAGCGGCATCCACATGTTCAGGCGTGAGTTTGCCTTCACCGCGCAGATTCTTGAGCGTAGATTTTAATTTATCGGACAGCGATTCAAACATAAATTTAAATTTCTTTAGTGTCTTTGATTCAGCTTCGATTGGTTTGCTTTACTCGACGCATTGTCGCCGATTTCAACACTAGTCGAAATTTTAGATAATAATTGCCAGACGCGCCGATGTCAAGAAAGCAGAGCGTTTATGCAGGGTTTTGTTCTGTTTCGAGTTCTCTCGGCGGCATTTCCGAATTGACAAAACCGAAAGTAATTTGCTTAAGATATTGCTAAGCATAAACTGCTGAAACAGGCGGCATTAAAACTGCCAGCTATTAAACTACAAGAAATTGACGGATGATTATTTGCAGCATCCACTAATAAAAATCGAAGGAGAAATCAGAAATGAATAACAAATTAACAGGATTATTAATTGGAACGGCTTTGTCGGCTTTCGCTTTTTCAGCCTGCCAAACCACTTCCAACACCAATACTAACAGAGTTGTTATGACGAACAGCAACACGGCGGTCGTCGTCAACAATAACGGAAATACTAGCGTTACGACTACTAGAACAAATACCAGCGTGACCAAAGAAGATTACGAAAAAAACAAGACCGATTACGAAAAACAGGCTAAAGATACGGGCAGCAAAATCGGACAGGGCGCAAACGATATGTGGCTCTGGACGAAAACCCGCGCGGAACTGCTTGCTACCAGCGATTTGCGCGAATCGACCATCAATGTTGACGTTAACGACGATGTTGTAACTTTGAGAGGAACGGTTGCCAACGCCGAACAAAAGACAAAGGCTTATGACGTGGCAAAAAGCATCGAAGGCGTGAAAAGCGTGACAAACGATTTGCAGATTAAATCCAATGATTCGGCGACCAATCAAATGGTCAACGGAACTGCAAATATGCATTCAAATTCAAATATGAAAAAGTAGTTTGCAAAATTTGATTGAATACAAAAAGCGAGCCTGTTACGGCTCGCTTTTCATTTTACGAAAATCACTTTTTCAATCGCCTTGATTACGCTTTCAACTTTCACGTTCAAGATACATTTCGGCGCGTCAAATTCCTTGCAGAAATATCCGGCGCACGGCTGGCAGGAAAGTTTTTCATAAACAATTTCGTGTCGAGCGTTAGTCCAAGGTCGCCAGTGATTGATATTTGACGAGCCGAAAATGACGACGCTCGGAGTTTCGACAGCCGCCGCGATGTGAGCGATTCCCGAATCATTACCGATGAAGATTTTTGACTTTGAGGCTAGAGCCGTTATTTCCGGCAGCGTTAAATTGTCAAAAACCGCAACGGGCGCGCGCGAAAGTTTTCTCAAATTATCAAGAACTTTACGCTCCGATTTAGTTGCGACGGCAACTGTCTGCAAACCTTTTTCGCTCAAAAATTCCGCGACGCGCGCAAAGTTTTCCGTTGCCCATTGCTTTGTGGCAAAGGCTGCCGCCGGATGAATCAACGCAAATTTATCGAAGAAATTTCCTGAAATCTCTCCGCGTCTCGCAAGCGTCTCGGCGATGAATTTTTCCTTTAGCGAAATTAATGATTTTTCAGAAACGACAAGGCGCGTTTTTGAGTTATCGGAAACAGGCACGCCGACAAAACCCAAAAGCGCGAGTTGGTTTTCAACCGAATGGGTTTTCGCTCGTTTCCAAAAATCTGCGGATGAAGAAAGCAGATGATTGTAAAGAAAACCATAGCTGTAACTTTTGTAACCGACGCGATGTTTCGCGCCGCTTGCACAAACGAAAAACGTCGCCGTCGTTCCGCCGTGCAGATTAAACGCCACGTCATATTTATTTTGCCGAATTCTTAAAGCCGTCTCGACGCGCGATTTTTTGCTTCGGCGCGAAACCGTCAAAACATTATCAACTTGGTCAAAATTTTCCAAAATGGGCGCGACCCAATCTTCGAGCAAAACGTCAATTTGCGCTTCGGGCAAAAATCTTTTTAGAGCGATTAAAGAAGGCGTGGCTAAAACCGTGTCGCCGATTGAGCGCAGACGAACGACGAGAACGCGCCGCACTTTGCTCCAATCAATTTGATTTTGGTCTTTGGTTTTTGGGCTTTGGTATTGATTAATTTCAGATAGAAAATTCCAAATTCCGGAATTATTCTGCTCGCCGCTGTTCACTGCTTATTGCTCACCGACTTCGGCTGTTGCTTCTTCGATAAGCATCACAGGAATTTCATCGCGTATCGGATAAACCA
>JBPCRW010000161.1:0-19802 GCA_050996405.1 Pyrinomonadaceae bacterium
CGCGTCGGGCGTGATTATTCCGAAATTATCTTTTTCGCCCGCCGGAATTTTCCTTTTGATTCTGAGCAGGTTTCGGGTTTCTTCGACGGCATCGTTAAAACCCTTATCCGTTTTGGCGGTTATTTCAAAAGACAATGGGCGGCTCAATGTAAATCCGCCGAAATTCGCGCCGTAAGTTTTCAGCGGAAGCTGGACGAAAACGTCCATCGGCTGACCGAAAACAGTTCCTTTTGCAGTCGCCACGCCGACGACTTTATATGGGATTCCGCGAACGTAAATTTCCTCGCCGATTGGCGAGCCGTATGGAAAAAGTTTGTCCGCTACATCCGCCCCGATAAAAGCCACGCGGGCGGAATTGCTATTTTCCGCTTCGGTAAAATATCTGCCGTCGGCAACGTCAATGTTTTCAATATCGGCGATAACAGGCTCTGCGCCGTCAACGCGCACATCCTGAAGTATCGCGTCGCCGCGTTTGACATCGGCATTTGTGCCGCGCGCTTTCGCGCCGATTTGGTTAACCAATTGCGCGTGACTTTTAATAAAATCGTAATCTTCAAAGGTCAGAGGTTTATTGCGACGCTGCGCGGCGGCAAATGCGTCTGTGTCTTTAAAATCTTCTAAACTAAACTGCTGAACCGTAAATGATTTCGAGCCGATTCCGGCGATTTTCTCGTCAACGTAAGAATTAAATCCTTGCAGCAAAGACAGCACGACCATAAACGCCGTCACGCCGATAATCATTCCGAACAGCGTTAGAAACGAGCGCAGTTTATGCGCCCAAATCGCCGCTAATGCAAGTTTTAAAGTTTCTGCGATATTCATAAAACAATTAACCGTTAATCGAATTAGCTTTTAATTATACGGCTAAAATTGATTAAAGTTCAGCGCGAATCGAAGATTGCAAGCGGAAAATTATGAAAGTAAAAATTAAAAAGTAACGGCGGAATTTTATGAAAATGATTGCGCCTTTATAAACCTGAAATAAAAACGCCGCGAAAGCGACATTGCCGTTTTATTTAATTCGTTCATCCTTCTCGATTTTGCCGTCGCGGATGGTGATGACGCGGTGCGCGCGTTCGGCGATGTCGTGTTCGTGCGTGACGAGAATTATAGTGTTGCCGTCCGAATGCAGTTTTTCAAACAAAGCCATAATTTCATAACTGGTTTTTGTGTCCAATGCGCCGGTCGGCTCGTCCGCCAGCAAAATCGAAGGATGATTAACCAATGCGCGGGCAATCGCCACGCGCTGACGCTGCCCGCCGGAAAGCTCGTTCGGGCGGTGCAGAACGCGGTCGCCGAGTTCGACCGAAGCCAGCACATTTTTAGCGCGTTCCTGACGGTCTGCGGAATTCATTCCGGCGTAAATCAAAGGCAGTTCGACGTTGTGCAGAGCGGTTGCCCGCGCCAGCAAATTAAAGGTCTGAAAGACGAAACCGATTTCCTTGTTGCGAATCCGCGCCAGTTCGTCATCGGTCATTTCCGCGACCTGATGCCCGTTAATCCAATACTCGCCCTTGCTCGGCGAATCCAGACAGCCGATGAGATTCATGAGCGTGGATTTGCCAGAGCCGGACGGTCCGATAATCGCCAGATATTCGCCCTTCTTAACTTCAAACGAAACGTCGCGCAAGGCATGTAATTCTTCCGTTCCCATCTGGTAAGTTTTCCAGATATTCCGCATCGAAATCAATGCCGAAGGCGGCTGCATCACCGCGCCGATTGAATTATATGAATCGTCGTTTCCGTTTTCTAAAGACATTTTTTAGTGATGAGCGGTGAATGATGAGTGGTAAGTTTTGGATTTTCACTATCCACTTACCATTCACCACTCACCACTATTTTAAGATTTGTTTGCGTTTGCGGCGGCGGCTGATTGCGCGGTTTGACGTTTGACGACATCGCCCTCTTTTAAAGTTTTCAAAACGCGGCTCGGACCAGTAATTACTTCATCGCCTTCATTCACTCCGCTGGTAATTTGAATATCGGACTCGCCGGAAATTCCGGTTGTCACTTCGACAAATTTAACTTTATTGCCGTTCAAAACATAAACGCCTTTAATCGGTTTCGGTTTATCGGCGGGCGCGGGGACGCTCGTTTGAATCGTCGGCGAAGCGTCGGGCTGTTTTTCGACAATCGCCTGAAGCGGCACGGCAATCACATCCTGCACGGTTTTGGTCGTGATAACGGCGGTCGCGCTCATTCCGGGTCGCAGGCTGTCGTGAACGTCGTCGGATAAATCTTTCAGTTGAATAACGACGCGAAATTCTTTTGCTTCCTGCGTGTTGATGTTGGTCGAAAGCCCGCCGGTCGTCTGCGATTTGCCGAGCGCGAGCGGCGTTTTCTGCGTCACTTCGCCGACGATTTCCTTGTCGCCGAAAGCGTCAACTTTTATTTTGGCTAGCTGTCCGACTTCGACTTTATCAATTTCGGTTTCGTCAACTTTTACCTCGACATTAACGGTTGACATATCGGCAATCGTCATCAGTGCGGTGGTCGAAAGCCCTGCGACTGCGAACGTTCCGACTTTCGACGGAATTTCCGCAATCACGCCGTTAATCGGCGCGACCTGCAAAGTTTTGTTGCGCTGATTTTGCTGACCGCGCAAGAGAGCGGCTTGCTGGTTGGCGCGGCTCTCGCTGGAGTTCGCGCTTAAATTCGCCGTATCGACTCCGCGCTGCGCGTCTTTAATGGCGACGGCTTGCTGGTTGACTCGCGCTTTGGCTTCGTTGACGCGGCTTTGCGATTCTTTGACGGCGATTTGCTGGGATTGAAGACGCGCTTTAGCGTTTTGCAGGGAAACCTGCGCGTTGGCGACGCGGTCTTTCGCGTTGTCGACTTCAAGCCGCGAAACCACGCCGCTTTCCAGTAGATTTTCCGAACGTTTCAATTCACGATTGGCGGCATTAACTTCAACCTGCGCTTTGTCAACATCAGTTTGCGCGGCAACTACTTGCTGGCGCGCCGAACTCACCTCGACCGATGCCGTGTCAACCGCCGCCTGATTCGCCGTCAGAGTTTGCTGCGCCTGCGACAGTTGATTTTGCGCGGCTAAAATCTGCGAGCGCGAAACTTGAACATCATTTTGCGAAGCCTGCAGTGCGGCAAGCTGCGCGTCGGTATTCGATTGCAGCGCGGTCGGGTCGAGACGAACGAGCGGCTGACCTTTTTTCACCTGGTCGCCTTCTTTAACGTAGATTTCCTCGATGCGCCCCTGCACTTCGCTGGTCAGATTCATAAACTGAATTGGACGCACTTCGCCGGATGCCGTAACGGTCGAACGAAGCTCGTGCCGTTTCTCGATTTTGACGGTCACAACTTCCGGCGTGTCTTTGCGGCTGGCAAAAACGCTAATCAGAATAATTGCGATTAAAACGACGAGCGCGGACGCGCCGATGATAATTTTTTTGCGTTGGCTAAGAGCCATTTATTAAATTCCTCGATTGAAGTTTTTTGATTAAAATCAGATTATATAACGCATCGCTTTTGTTTCTTAATGCGTTGATTGTTAATACGACAAAAACCGGAAAAGGGTTTCAAAATAATGCAAAGTGCAAAGTGCAAAATGCGAAATCAAAATCAAAATCAAAATCAGTTTATATTTTGCACTTTGCGTTTTGCATTTTGCACTTTCCTCTATTTACGATTATAAATTTACAAGTTAAAATAACAGCACCGTATTTAGTTCACATCAAACGGGTCGCAAGGTTAAAAAAATGATAAAATGCCCGATTTGCGGGACGGAAAATCTCGACAGTTCGCAATACTGCGATGAATGCGGCGAAGCGTTGAGACAGGAGCAGAAAAAAATCAGCGTGCCGGAGTTTCAATCGCAAATGGCAGAGCCGCCGAATTTTCAGCAGGCGAGCAGCGTGACATCAATCGGCATCCCGATTTTCGTTGACGAGGCGAACGGCGCGAATGTTTCGGGCGAAGCCGATAACCGGCAGTTGCCGAAAAACATTCACGCGACGCTTTTAATCGAACGCGGCGCGGCGGTCGGAACAGAATTTCAGCTTTCGGCTGACGAATCCTATATCGGTCGCTGGGATGCCGACAACGGCGTTTTTCCCGACGTAGATTTGGATACGCACGACCCGGAAGCGAAAGTTTCGCGGCGGCACGCGCGGATAGTCCGCGAAAACGGCAAATATGCGATTGAAGATTTAGGCTCGACAAATGGAACTTTCGTGAATCGCGGCAGACGATTGCTGCCCGGCACAAGGCAGGTTTTAAACGACGGCGACGAAATTATCGTCGGCAAAACGTTTTTGCGCTTTCATCAAGTTTAATTTAAAAACTTTTAGATTTTTAGAGTAAAACAATGATTTATTGTCCTGAATGCGGCTTGGAAATTTCACCCGAAGCTATTTTCTGCGGAAACTGCGGAATCGCTCTGACTCCGATTGTGCCGGTCGGCGGAGAAGCTAAAGACGCTCCGATTTCCGAAGATGAAGCGAACGATATAAACGCGCCGGATGTTTCCGCTTTATCTAACGAAGCGGCAAAAAACATTCCGGCTTTTGAATCTCCCGAAAAAGAAAATTCCCCGCTTTCAAAAAATGATTTTCAAGATACGGAAAATAAATCCGCAAAATCGGTCGAAGACTTTCCGCCAACGCCCGCGATTTTAGAAAATTCGACGGTAAAAGTTATCGAGCCTTCGGCTGAAAAAACGGCGGATTCGTTCGGGCAGACTGGTGAAAACCGGATGTTGAAAACCGAATCGGTCGATGATAAAAATTCTGAATCGGAAAATGTTAAAAACCCGAAAGATAAAGTGGATAATACTGGCGAGGAAAACGTCGACCCCGATTTTCAGGCGACCATTCCTTATACTCCGGCAGATTTTGATATTCAAAGTTCAATCGCTTCAAATTTGACGAGCGAAAATTCGCTCGAAGAATCGGAAAAATTAAAATCGAATAAACTCGCCGCGTCCGATTCGGAAAAATTCGCGGTCGGCGAAAACGCTCCGCCGATTCTGCCGCCCGATATGCCGGTCGGAAGTTCGAAGCACGATAGTCTCGAACCGACCTTAATTTCCGTCCAGATTTACGACCCGAAAGAGAAAACGACAGATTCAGAATCAAAGACGATTATAAAATCGACCGGCGAAGTAAAACCCTCGACGGAACAGCAAAATCCGAAGGCGGCAAAGTCATTTACCAGCCCGAATATCGGCGGCAACGACACCGACGGCAAAGGCAAAGCTAAACTCAAACCTCTGGACGAAAACACGATTTTAAATAATCGCTACGAAATTGTGCGTAAAATCGGCGGCGGCGGGATGGGTGCGGTTTATCTGGCGAGCGACAGAAATCTGGGCGGCGTTAGTCGCGCCGTCAAGGAAATGGTGCAGTCATATATCGAAGACGCACAGCAGGAAAAAGCGGTCAACGATTTTCGGCGCGAATCGATGCTGTTGACATCGCTCGAACATCCTTCGATTCCGACGATTTACGATTATTTCTTTGACGAAACGGAAGCCCGTTTTTATCTGGTGATGAAATGTATTTCGGGCGGCGATTTGTGCGCGCGCCTGCGCGCCGCGCCCGAAGGCAGAATCGACGAGGCGAGCGTCACCGAATGGGCGATTCAACTGGCGGATGTTTTGGATTACCTGCATAACCGCCAGCCGCCGATTGTCTATCGTGATTTGAAACCATCAAACATTATGATTGATGGCAACACGGGCAAAGTAATGCTGATTGATTTCGGCATCGCGCGTTGGGTCAACAAAGAAGAAAAAGGCGTGACGGCGGTCGGCACGATGGGTTACGCGCCGCCCGAATTATTTAGCGGAAACGTCGAGCCGCGTTCGGATATTTACAGTCTCGGTTCGACGATGTTTCATCTTTTGACCGGCGCAGACCCGCAGAGCAATCCGCTGCTGATTTTCGATTTTCAAAAAAATCCGCGCCCGCGCCAGATAAATCCGCAGTTGACCGACCAGATGGAACAAATCCTGATGAAATCGGTCGAATACAGCGCGAGCAAACGTTTTAATTCCGCCGCCGAACTGCGTGACGCTCTGGTCATTCATCTCGACAATTTGAAAAGAGGCAATGTCACGGTCGGCGCGGGCGAAGGCGCAAAAATAAACGCGCCAGCCGCAGTTCAACTCGTCTTCTGCGGTTTCTGCGGTCAGAAAATTTTAGCGGCAGATGTGTTTTGCCCATTTTGCGGCGCGCAGCAAACCGCCAGCGGGCAGTCGGCGCAATCACCAGCCGCTTTTGCCGCGCCAAAGGCGACGACGGCGCGACTGATAATTATCGGCACAAACGAACTCGATTCGCCGGTTTTTAAATTGGAAAAAGACAATAATCTGGTCGGCAGGCGCGACCCGATGTCAAACATTTTTCCCGAAGTCGATTTGTCGAAATTCGACCCGCAGACAAAGATTTCGCGTCGTCACGCCCGCATCTGGCGCGAGCGCGATTCTTTTATGGTCGAAGATTTAGGCTCGTCCAACGGAACGGTTTTAATTAACAAAATTAACGAATCGCAGAAACTGGCGAAAAATCAGCCGCGCCTTTTAACAAACGGCGACAAAATCCGCGTCGGCGACACGACGCTTTATTTTGTGTCCGAATGAAAAATTCAAAGCGAGAGGAATTATAATTTTTGATGAGCGCGAAAGTGGAGAAAATCGCTTCGGCGGATAAATTTAAATCTAAAGAAATAATCGCCGATTTTCGACCTGAACAGTTAAAAGCCCCATTTTCATTACGCTGCGGCGCGTTGATAATTGACTACATTCTTTTTATCGCTGTGCCGGTCGTCGGTCTTTTAATCGGCAGGCTTTTAGGCGATTCCGGCGGAAAACTTTTAGGCAGCCAACTAAATAATGCCGGTTGGCTGATTGCGTTTTTGATTGCTTTAACAAATTTTATTATTTTTCCGATGGTCAGCGGGCAGAGTATCGGAAAAATGCTGACCGGATTGCGCGTCGTCAAAACCGACGGCGGCAATCCTTCAATCGCCGCGCTTTTAGTGCGCCATTTAATCGGTTATCCGCTAATTTTTTTGACGGGCGGTTTGGGTTTTTTATTGTCAGCGTTTAATTCAAAAGGACGCGCTTTAGATGACTATCTGGCGGGAACGATTGTTATCTACGGACAACGCCGCGTCAAATAATGCAAAATTCAAAATGTAAAATGCAAAATAAAATGCGGAAAATTTATCGCTGTGGTTTTAGCCGGAGGTCTTCAATTTTGCACTTTGCATTTTACATTTTGCACTAGAAAAAACTATGGCTGAATTAACGGTAAAATATCCAGACCGGACGACTGAAAAAATCCCTTTGACGCGGCTAAGAACAACCATCGGGCGTTCGGCGCGCAGCGATGTCTGTATTCCCGACGCTTTCGCTTCGCGGCTGCACGCGGAAATCCGGCAGGAAGGCGACGCATTTTTTTTGCAGGATTTAGGCTCGGCAAACGGCACTCGCTACAATGGTTCAACCGTCACGCTGCCGCTGCCGCTGTTTAACGGCGGCGAAATTCAAATCGGTGAAACCGTCATCGTCTTTGAAGACGACCGCTATCAGCCTGCCAAAAACGCGACGCTGATTGCCGACAACACGCAAGCCCTGAATCCGGCGATGACGATTTCCTTTGCCCGTCCGAAAAATACGACGGCGGATTTGCTCGATTCGCAAAAACTTTCATCACGCAGCGAATTGCTCGGTTTGATTAGTAAAGTCGGTGTCACGCTGCTGGCGGCAACCGGACTCGACGAAACTTTGAACCGAGTCGCGCTACTGGTTTTTGAAGCCGTTCCCGCCGACCGCTGCGTGATTATGCTGCGCGACGAAACGGTCGAAGGCGGAATGAAAATTTCCGTCGCGCGCGTGCGCGGACAGGACGCGCAGCCCGAAGAAGTCCGCATCAGCCGGACGGTGATGGACGAAGTGATGCAAAACGGGAAATCCGTTTTAACTTCGGACGCGCAGCACGACCCGCGTTATGCCAGCCAAACGATGTCGCTGCTCGGAATCCGTTCGGTTTTAGCTGTGCCTTTGAGCGTCGGCGAAGGCGAAGTTTTCGGTTTGATTTATGCAGATTCTCCGACTTATGAAATCACTTTCACCGAAGACCATTTGAATATCTTAACAACGCTTGCTTCGGTCGCTTCGATTCGCGTCGAAAACACCAGGTTGATTGAGGAAAAATTCGAGCGCGAGAGAATGGAGCGCGAATTGGAACTGGCAACCGAGATTCAGCAAAGGTTTCAGCCGTCCTCGCCGCCCGTCATGGATGGTTACGAGTTTCAGGGAATCAGTTTTTCGTGTTATGAAATCGGCGGCGATTATTACGATTTTATCGCCAATCCGAACGGCAAAATGTTTATCGCGCTCGGCGACGTTTCGGGCAAGGGAACTGCCGCCGCGCTGTTGATGTCGTCGCTTCACGCCGCGATTCACGCGCAGGTCGCCGCGCAGGATTCTTTATCCGAAGCCATTAAATCGGTCAATCGATATATGGCTGAAAACACGCCCGCCAATCGCTTCGTGACGCTTTTTATTGCAGAATTAGACCCGACAAACGGCAGTTTAAATTACATCAATGCCGGACACAATCCGCCGCTCGTGGCGCGCGCGAACGGCGAAGTCGAACAGCTTGCTTCGGGTGGTTTCCCGCTCGGAATTATTCCGGCGGCGGAATACGAACTCGGTCAAACTACTTTGCAGACGGGCGAAACACTGGTGATTTATTCGGACGGAGTTTCCGAAGCCAATAATTTAAAAGGCGACGAATTCGGAATGGAAAAATTGATTGAAGTCGTGCGTCAAAATCGCGGGCGGTCGGCTTCGGGCTTGCGCGACAAAATAGAATCCGCGCTGTCGGTTTTCACGGAAACCGCGCCCGCTAACGACGACATAACTTTGGTCATTGTCAAAAGAAAAGAACAAAAATAATCCCTTTGACTCTTACGCGCCGCGACTGATTTTTTCCAAATGCTGAACTTTGTTGACATACGCCCGTGCCGTTTCGGTCTGAAAAAGCTCTCTGGTTTCCAGTTCGTCATCGGTCACGGGAGTTAAAGCAAGGTCTGTGTATTTTAATTTTAACGGGTCGGTTTTGACTTTGCGATAAATTAGACGAAGTTTCAGGTAAAGCGAAATCCAGCGAATTTGTTTTAAAAGCGTTTCGGCGAAAACTTTCGGATAAAAAATCAGAGGATTTTCTATCGGCAAACCGGAACGCCGCGAAGTGCGAAATTTTCGGCGCAGAAAACCGCCTTCGAGCGGATGAATTTTTTCAATATCAATACAGCCTTTAAACCAAGTGATAAAAAACATCGTCTTGCCCGCGCTCGTTCTCGTCGCAATCGCGCGGCGCAAAACGGTTTCAATATGTTCGGGCGTGTAGTAAGTTTCCCAAGCGGCGCGATAAGTCGCTTCCCATTCGGATTTTGACATTTTCGGATGCGCGGTGACGGCGTGATTCAAATCGTATTTGTTCAAATCCGCGTCCATCTCGATTCCGGCTTCGTGTAGTTTTTTGTGGTCTTCAGAACCGGGCAGAGGCGTTAAATAAAAAAATTCCAGGAGGTCAACCGGCAATTCTTTTTTGATAATTTCAATATCGCGCAGAATCGTTTCCGGCGTGTCGGTCGGAAAACCTAAAATATAACCGCAGTAAGTTACGATTCCGACTTTTTTCCAAGCCAATAACATTTGGCGATAATCGGTGATTTTGTTCTGCCGTTTTTTCGCGCCCAGCAGACTGTCGGGGTTGATATTTTCCAGACCTATAAAAACTCTTTTCACGCCCGCCCGCGCCGACTTTTCGATAAAATTCGGCAATTTGTGACAGAGCGTATCAACCTGAATGATAAAACTGATTTTCAGTTTTTCCGTCTCGCGCAGATAAATCAGTTTATCCAAAATCGCTTCCCAATCTTTGTTGCGCGCAAAATTATCGTCGGTAATAAAAAATGAATGGAGTCCCTGTGCAACATTGGTTCGGATGATTTTTTCGATGTCGTCCGGCGAGCGACGGCGCGATTTTCTGCCTTGAACATTGATAATCGTGCAGAACGAGCAGGCGAAAGGACAGCCGCGACCGGCATCGAAACTGGTCGTCGCGCCCGCCGTCAAATGAACTCTTTCCGCCGGAAGCAGAGGCATCGCCACGCCTTCGATATTCGGCAAATCGTCCATAAAGTTATACATCGGCTTTAAATTATTTTCGTAAGCGTCAATTAAAACCTGTCCCAAACGTCCTTCGGCTTCGCCCGCGAAAAGTGAAACGCTCATATCAAGAGCTTTTTGGATATTCGGTTCGGTTTCCTTGAGCATCGAAGTCGTGCCGGAAACGTGAAATCCGCCGATTGCCGTCTTGATATTTTTCTCGCGCAAAATTTTCGCCAAATCCAGAGCGCGCGGAAACTGATTCGACTGCACGCCGACGAGCATCACCATTCCCGAAGCGGCTTTTTCAACCAGCGAAATAATCTTTGCGGGACGAATGCGCGTGTTGGTTTCATCAAAAGCGCGAATTTCGATTTCTACATTTTCGCCCAAAACTTTCTGCGCGGCGCATTCTAAAGCCAAACCGTAAAGACACGCCAGCGAATTTGCCGGAATCGCCGAGCGAAACCATTGAATAATATAGCCGTCGTCGTCGTAATGCGAAGGTTTTATCAGCACCAGACAAAAGCGTTTTTTCTCGTTGTAACGAGAATGTGGTTTTTGTTTTTTACGCGGCATAAGTGACTATCCAATGACCATTTGTAATGATATTAGATGGCTATTCTATTCCATTAAGGAAATAAAATAAAAGGCGAAACTTTGATAGAATCGCCTTTTTACGCTGATTTTATTGGTGGTTTGGGACAGAATTGAACTGCCGACACGCGGATTTTCAGGCTTCAAAATTTCATTCTCTAATTTTGGTTGTGTTTGTAAGTCGTTGGTTTTATTGGGTTTCATTATCTATTAAGTTTGGCTTGGCAGGTCGTAATTTAATAGGTTTTGATAAGTTGTTGCACAAATGTTGCACAAACTTTTGCCTTCAAAATATCTTAAAATTTTACCAATTTAGCCGCTCAGATTGTAAAAAAACTAAAACATTTCGTAATTCGCATATTCTGATTGTATGACCTGTGCCGCCGCCTATCTTTTTGGTTGAATTAAGATAAAACAGACCGAAAGCGGCAGGTTTGAAATTTAACTTTTTCGAGCCGACGACTTTCAAAGCATCGCGCAAAAGATACTGCGCTTGACGGTTAAAGCCCGAACCGATAAAATAATTTTTCAAAATGATTGAAACACATTTTAAAGCACTCTCAAACATTCGATGAGCATTGTTTGAGAGTGCTTTATTATTAAAAAGCGGTGTCGCAAAACTAAAATTTAGAACTATCGATACTAAAAATTATTATCAAAGCGTTAATTTTCGGAGTCGCAGCATTAAAAGTTGGGATTGCGATATATGAAAAGAATGTTAAAGCGCATAAAAAGAGTGTCGGGATATACGGAAAGAGTATCGAAGCGCGTAAATTCGGTATTGAAGCATATATTGCGGGTTTCAAAAAACTTGTTGACGCGGATTGTTTATCAAAGTTAAAATCTATCGGGGCTTTTTTTAACTTAGAGTCTTTTTAGAATCTTCCAACCGTAGAGTTTTCCTTTAATTTATGCCGACAAGAATTGACGATTTACTGCGAATGGCAATGAGCTTTGGCGCGTCCGACCTGCATTTGCGGGCAGGCTCTTTTCCGGTTATTCGCGTCAACGGCGAATTACGTCCCGCCGCCGGTGTCAATCGTTTGACGCAGGATGAAACGCTGGAAATGGCTTTTTCGATGATGTCGAATCGCCAGAAAATGCATTTCAAGGAAGTTTTTGAGGTTGACCTTGGTTACAGCGTGACGGGTTTGGGAAGATTTCGCGTCAACATTTTTCAGCAGCGAAACTCCGTCGGCATCGTCGCCCGCGTCATTCCAGACCACATCCGCAATTTTGCCGAACTCGGAATGCCGCCGATTTTGAATAAAGTTGCCGACGAACAGCGCGGGTTAATTTTGGTCACGGGAACGACCGGAAGCGGAAAATCTACGACGCTCGCGGCGGTGGTTGACCACATTAACGCGACTCGAAATTCGCACATCGTGACCATCGAAGACCCGATAGAATTTCTCCACAAAGACAAAAAATCTTTTATCACGCAAAGGGAAGTTGACGTTGACACGCGCTCGTTTGCCGAAGCTCTGCGCGGCTCGATGCGCCAAGACCCGGACGTGATTTTAGTCGGCGAAATGCGCGACCTTGAGACGATTGAAACCGCGCTCGTCGCCGCCGAAACAGGTCATCTCGTGCTTTCAACGCTGCACACTCTCGACGCGCAGGAAACGATTGCGCGAATTATTACAGCGTTTCCGCCGTTTCAGCAAAAATCAATTCGGATTCAGCTTGCAGGGCTTTTAAAAGCCGTCGTCTCGCAGCGTCTGATGAGAACGGCGAAAGGCAAAGGCAGAGTTCCAGCGGTCGAAGTTTTAGTTTCCACGCCGCTGATTCGTGATTATATTCTGCACGAAGACCGCACTTCGCAGGTGCGCGACGCGATTGCCGCCGGAACTTCGCAATACGGAATGCAGACGTTTGACCAGTCAATGTTTTATTTGTATCAATCGGGGCTTATCACTCTGGAAGAAGCCCTGCGCGGCGCGAGCAACCCGGACGAATTTCGCCTGCGGCTCGCCGGAATCCAGAACACGACGACCATTGCCAAAGAAGAAATGGAACGGCAAAGCGGCGTGGTCGATACGGTCAGCGATTTGGTTTCGAGAATCTGATTAACGTCAGTTCGGAATAAGAGTTTTTTCTACCACAGAGACACGGAGAGGAAGAAAAGGTAAAAGCGAAAAGGATAAAAAGGCAAAAGCCGCTTTTTCACTTTTCTACTTCTAAATTTCTCTGTGCCTTCGTGTCTCTGTGGTGAAAACCCTTCAAAAATCGGCAAAAGAAAAGAAAATTTCATCGCTCTTTACCGCATTGTCTTGACATTCAATCACTTGGGCGTGTAAATTTTAAGTTTAATCCGGTTCAAATGAACGGCTTGATTTGGCGCGGCG
Source organism: Pyrinomonadaceae bacterium (assembly GCA_050996405.1). Taxonomy (GTDB): domain Bacteria; phylum Acidobacteriota; class Blastocatellia; order Pyrinomonadales; family Pyrinomonadaceae; genus JBPCRW01. The sequence continues at coordinate 13,084 of JBPCRW010000161.1, forward strand.
AAAAGGCGATTTTATATCTCACTTTTTACGCCGAACGCTCTGTCAAAATTCAACGACAGATTAGTAATGCGCTTTTGTGAAAGGCTGAAAAATGATAACTTCTCTTTTTCGATTTTCACCCGGACAAACGGATTAAATGCGAAACTCGCTTCATTTTTATATTGAAACAGCTATTTTTGGAACAAGGAATTTAAGACGATTTTTCATGGCAAACGAGGAAATTAACCAGACCGAAGAAACGGCGAATAACCAGAATTCGGAAATCACAAAAACAAATACTGAAACTGCCGCCGAAGCAAAAGCCGCAGATGAACAAAGTTCAAACGAAATGGACTTTGGCGCGATTTTAGAGCAGTTTGAGCAGGAACAAACCTTATTCAGCGCGGGCGAATTAGTGCAGGGCAAGGTCGTCGGCGTTTCTGACCGCGGCATTCTTGTCGATTTCGGCTACAAATCCGAAGGAGTTATTCCGACCGAGGAATTTACCTCTTCCGAAGGCGAGCTAACGGTCAAGCCGGGCGACGAACTTGAAGTTATTATCAAGAGTATGGATTCGGGTGACAATCCGCCGCAACTTTCTTTCGCGGAAGCCGCGCGCCGCCGCGCGTGGGCTGAAATCGAACAAGCCTACAAAGAAGAAAAACCTGTCACAGGACGCATCGTCGATAAAACAAAAGGCGGATTGACGGTCGATATAAACGGCATCGAAGCCTTTCTGCCCGGCTCGCAGATTGATTCGCGCCCGATTCGCAATCTCGATTCCTACAAAGGACAGGAAATCGAAGCGAAAGTTATCAAGTTCAGCCGCAAACGCAACAATATCGTGTTGTCGCGCAAAGTTTTGACCGATGAAGTTGTCAATAAACAAAAGAGCGAAACGCTGAATCAAATCGAAGTCGGCTACGTTATCGAAGGCACAGTCAAAAGTTTAACCGAATACGGCGCGTTTGTTGACATCGGCGGACTTGATGGTTTGCTCCACGTAACGGATATGGCTTGGGGCAGATTGCAGAATCCAAACCAAATGTTTAAGCCGAACGACACCGTGCAGGTCAAAGTTTTAAAACTCGACCGCGAAAGGGAAAAAATTTCGCTTGGATTTAAACAGTTAATTCCAGATCCCTGGGCAACCGTCGGCGAAATTTATCCGGTCGGCTCGCGCGTTAAAGGAAAAGTTTCCAGCGTGACCGAATACGGCGCGTTTGTCGAGCTTGAACCGGGCGTTGAAGGCTTGGTTCACGTTTCGGAAATGTCCTGGTCGCGGCGCAGCAAAAGCCCGAAAAACACCGTTCATCCGGGCGAGGAAGTCGAAGTGCAGGTTCTCGGAATTGATAACCACGACCGCCGCATCAGTCTGGGAATGAAACAGCTTCAGCCGAATCCTTGGGATACGATTAACGAGCGTTATCACGTCGGCGACAAGGTGCGAGGCAGAGTTCGCAACTTAACCGATTTCGGCGTGTTTGTCGAAATTGAGCCGGGCGTGGACGGTCTGGTTCATGTTTCCGACATCGCGCACTCGAAAAAAATCAAGCATCCAAAAGACGTGCTTAAAAAAGGTGATGAAGTCGAAGCGGTCATTACAAAAATTGACAGCCGCGACCACCGGCTTTCGCTGTCTATCAAGGAACTTGTGCCAAGCGCGTGGGAGGCGTTCGTCGCCACGCACCGTCCGGGCGACATCGTGCGCGGAAAAATTTCGCGGTTTGCGGGATTCGGCGTATTTGTCGAATTGGGCGACGAACTCGAAGGCTTGTGTCACATTTCCGAACTTTCCGACGAGCGCGTAAATCGTGCCGAAGATGTAGTGCAAATCGGACAGGAAATGGATTTTAAAATCTTGAGAATCGAACCGGACGTGCAGAAAATCGGTCTGTCGCACCGCGCCGTCGGTCGTGAAGACGAATCAGCGGTCGATACCAAAATTTATTCGACCGAAGCGAAAGGCGGAATGGCTAGCTTAGGCGAACTGGCTAATCTAAAATTCGGCAGAGAGACGGAAGAAACTCCTGTCAAAGAAGAACCGGCAAAAGCCAAAAAGGAAAAAATTCCGGCGGAAGAAAATATCGAAACGGCTAAAACCGAGCAGCCGGAAGCATCTCCGGCGGAAGAAAAGCCCGTAGAAAATAAATCTACGGAAGAAACAATTTCTATGGAAGATTCTTCTGCGCCGGAAAATAATCCGTCGGCTGAAAAAGCGGAAACCGCCGCGCCTGCCGCTTCTGCGGAAGAAACTCCGGCGACGAAAACGGAAACGGGCGAAACTGCCAGCGCGAAAGAACAGCCTTCAGAGGAAAAAACTACGGAAACGACAGAAGAAACCTCAGAAAAGAAAGCGGCTGAAGAGTCAGCTAATGGTTAAAATTTTTTAATTAAATTTCGAGAGGTTAATGTTTAATGACAAAAGCGGATTTAGTAGAACAAGTCGCCAGCGAAGCGGAAATGACGAAAAAGGATGCCGAACAGCTTGTCGAAATCATTTTTGAGAGTATTATCGGCGCGTTGAACAAAGGTGAAAAAATCGAGTTGCGCGGTTTCGGAAGTTTCAGAACGCGCCAGCGCGGGGCGCGAAAAGGACGCAATCCGAAAACCGGAGCTGCCGTTAGCATTCCGGCAAAACGGGTTGCGTATTTCAAACCCGGCAAAGAATTAAAAGAAGTAATCAACGCTTGATAGTGGTGAGTGGTGAATGGTGAGTGGTGAGTTTTAAAACTGCCTTTAACTCACCACTCACCATTCACCCATCACAACTAAATATGGATGTGTTGTGGAGTCCCTGGCGATACGACTACGTCAATGCGGATAATAAAAAACAGGCAATAAATGATTGCGTGTTTTGCTCGATTCTGGCAAGCCCGGCGACGGACGAAGAAAAATTTATTCTTCGCCGCGACGGTTTTAATTTTGTCATTCTCAATAAATATCCATACACGAGCGGGCATTTGATGATTGTGCCTTTCGCGCATCTTGCCGAACTCGACGAACTGCCGAAAGAGGCGAGCGACGAAATGATGGATTTGACGAAACATTGCCAGACGGTTTTGCGCGAAGTTTATCAGCCCGACGGAATCAATCTCGGAATGAATCTCGGCAGAGCGGCGGGCGCGGGCATCGCCGGACACTTGCATATGCATATTTTGCCGCGCTGGGTTGGCGACGCGAATTTTATGACCACAGTCGGACAAACCCGCACGATTCCCGAAAGTTTGATTACTACGTATCAAAAACTCAAAGGAAAAATTTAAACGCGAATAGGACGCGGATTTGCACGGATTCAAGCGGATTATCACAGAGTATTTAAAAAGAATCTGCGTTAATCCGTAAAATCCGTGTTTATCCGTGTCCTATTTTTCTGCGATAATTCTCCGATGAGCAAAACCGTAAAAATAAAGTTAAAAGGCAAACCTGAAAATTACGAAATTAAAATCGGTCACGGGTTTTTGGAAAATTGCGGCGACCAAATTAGAAATTCGCCAACGGAAATGGCAAGTAAAATCGCCATCGTTTCCAACCGAAAAGTTTTCCGCTTGTATGGAAAAGCGGTTGAAAACAGTTTGAAAAAATCCGGCTTTAAAGTTTTTGTCCGGCTCATCGGCGACGGCGAAAAGTATAAAAACTTTTCCGTGTTGGAAAAAACTTTAAAATTTTTCAGCGAAAACAAATTGACGCGAACCGATGCCATTCTTGCGCTCGGCGGCGGCGTGGTCGGCGATTTGACGGGCTTTGCCGCGTCCGTTTATCTGCGCGGAATTTCTTTTATTCAAATGCCGACGACGCTTTTGTCAATGATTGATTCGTCGGTCGGCGGCAAAACGGCGGTCAACAGCCGGTTCGGAAAAAATCTCATCGGGACTTTTTACCAGCCGGACGCGGTTTTGATTGACCCGCAGGTTTTGCAAACTCTCGCGCCGCGCGAAATCACCGCCGGTTTTTGCGAAGCCGTCAAACAGGGCGCGATTTCGGGTCAAAATCTTTTTAATCAAACCGCAGATTTTCTGAAAAAATATCCGGTGGAAAATTTCAAAAAATACTCTTCGGATGAAAATTTTCACGATGATTTACAAAACCTGCTCGCGTCGCAAATTGCTTTTAAAGCCAAAATTGTTGCCGGAGACGAATATGAAAACGTCAATCGCACGGATTTTCGTTCACGCAAAATTCTTAATTTCGGTCATACAATTGCTCACGCGCTTGAGAAAATTACAGATTATTCCTACTTCAAACACGGCGAAGCGGTCGGCTACGGAATTTTAGCTGCCGGAGAAATTTCAAAAACAGTTGCAAATTTTAATCAAAATGAATTAAAATCGTTAAACGATGTTGTCAGAATGACGGGAACTCTTCCCGCCGCAGACAACATCGAGACTGAGAAAATTATTCAAGCCTTTGCCTTTGATAAAAAACAAATCGGCGAATCTCTCCAATGGATTCTATTGGAAGCAATCGGCAAACCTAAAATTCTTCAGAACAGAGACATCCCGAATCAAGTGATAAAAAAATCTCTTGAGAAAGTGTTGAAAAATAAATGACTCCAAAATGCAGGTAGTTTAAGGAGTGCGGAAAATGAATAAAAATATCTTGAACAAATATCGCGGCGCGGAGTTGGGCGGCGCGAGCGTCAAATTTTTAATTGTCGCGGTGATTTTAGTTGTGGCGGCAAACGCCGGTTATAATTATATTCCGACCGCGTATCAGGGCGAGAATTTCAAACAGGAAATGCAGACGGCGGTCGTTCAGGGACTCGCGCTGCCGCCGCAGGCTGGAAATCCGGTGGATGCGACTAAAGGCAGGCTGATAAGAATAGCGACCGATAATCAATTGCCGCCCGCTTTTATTGACGTTCGGCAGGTGAATAATGTTTTGACGGCGCACGTCAGATATTCAAAAGATGTCAGCATTGTGCCTTTCGGAATTTACAATTATCATTATGAATTCGACCACACCGCCACGCCGACCGGATTTTTGCTGAAACAATAATCAAACACCGATTGCAAGCGCGGATTGAATTTTCAAAGGCTGAATTTGAATCAGACTCATCGGCGCGTCTGCCAACCATGTTGTCGGGCAAACTCCGCAAGTCGTGCATTTTTCGACCGCCGGACACGGCTTACTCGATAAAGCCGCTTGCGATTTTTCGTGTTCTTCGCGCAAAAATTCAAACGATAAACCCGAATCGACAATCGACCAGGGCAGAAATTCTTCATAGAGGCGGCTGCGCGAAATGTGAAACTCGCCGTCAAAATTCATATTTCGCAAAGTATCTCTGATATTTTCGCCGGTTCGCGCCGCCGTTTCGATAACTTTGGAAACTGTTCGGTCGCCCGAAGAAAAAAGGGCTTGTTCGTGCGCGATTCTTGCTGACATAAAACGAACTTCCGCATTTGGAATGCGCGACAAACCTTTGCAGACGTATTTAATTTTCTGTTTCAATTCCTTTTCGCCGCAAATCGCGTCCCATTGCAGAGGCGTATTCGGTTTCGGCACAAAACCGTTTAAGCTGGTAATAATTTTCCCCGCGCGCCCGAATTTTTTACCGGCTTCGAGCATACGATTTTTGATGCGCTCGACCAAAACAAAAATCTCGTCTAAATCTTCCTGTGTTTCAGTCGGCAGACCAACCATCATATAAAGTTTGACGGTCAGCATTCCTCTGTCGAAAATCGCGCCGCAGATGTCAACAATTTCGTCGTTCGTCAGATTTTTGTTGATGACGCGGCGCAGTCTGTCCGAGCCGGTTTCGGGAGCGACGGCGATTTGCTGGTCGTTTGATTCAACTAAAGCATCGAGCAGTTCGTCGGAAATCTGGTCAAGCCGCAAAGATGAAACCGTGATTTTATAATCCATCGCGCGGAGTTCGCGTAAAATCGTGGAAATTTCGGGATGGTCGCAGACGGCGGTTGAAACAAGCCCAATTTTATTTGTCTTGGAACGCCATTGACGCGCTTTTGCGAGAATATCTTTGGCGGGAACGACGCGCGGCGGATAATAATTATAACCCGCCCAGCAAAAGCGGCAGCCTTGCGAACAGCCGCGCGAAATTTCGACTAAAAGCCTGTCACCCATTTCCGCGCCCGGACTCCAAACCGAAGTTGAAGGGCAGAAAATATCTTGATTGATTAAAAAATCGGCAAGTTCGGTTTCGCCGCGTTTCATCGCGCGTCTCAAAGTTCCTTCCTTCGGATTGACAGCGGCGAGCGCGCGTCCGACTCGTTTCGGAACGCCTTCTTCTTTCGGAACGTAATCAAAAATTGTGCCGTCGTCGTTGTAAATTACATGATACAAACTCGGAATATAAAAACCGCGTTTGAGTCTGGCAAGATTCAATAAAATTTCGTCTTTCGCGCCGCCCCGCAAAATTGCGTCAACCATTTGATAAACGAGAATTTCGCCTTCGCCAACGGCGATGATGTCTGTAAAATCGGCAATCGGTTCGGGATTGAGAAAAGAAGCCGCGCCGCCCATGACAACGAGCGGATGAAAATGATTTCGTTCGCGCGACCAGACGGGAATCTGCGATATTTGCAGCATTCGCGCCATATTTAAATAATCGGTTTCAAAGGATATCGAAAAAGCGACGACATCGAAATCTTTGACCGGCGTTTGCGTTTCTAAAGACAGAAGCGGCGTGCGCGACTTTTCGTATACACGCGTCTCGTCAGCGTCAGGCAGAAAAACCCTTTCGCACGCGACTTCCGGTATTCGGTTAAAAAGCTCGTACA
>JBPCRW010000199.1:0-2958 GCA_050996405.1 Pyrinomonadaceae bacterium
CAACCGGGTCGTTTTCCGTCCAGACAATTCCCGTCACGCCTTTAAAAAACTCGGATGCCTGTTGATACGGCGTTCCTTCGACGGCGCGGCGGGCAATCGTATTTTTGACAACCTGATATTTCGCCCCCGTCTCGCGCAGACGGCTGCGAAATTCCTGGTCTTTGTTGACGGTCAATTTATTAAAGCCGACAATCATCGCCGATTTTGAATTATTTAACTGCTCGGTCAGAGCGTCTAAATTTTTTTGTTTTGTTGCTTTAGTTTTCATCTTTTTTCGCGCTCCTTCCCGCTTACCCCAACGCTAATTCGTCAAGCAGAACGCCCGGACTCATCGTCGCCGCCAGATTAACTTTTTTAACATAGCGACCTTTCGCCGTTGACGGTTTGGCTTTGACAACCGCGTCCATCAAAACCTTCGCGTTTTCCCGAAGTTTTGCCGCGTCGAACGAAACTTTGCCGACGGGCGTATGAATCACTCCGGTTTTATCAACGCGATATTCGACTTTACCGGCTTTCGTTTCTTGAATGGCAGTTTTGACATCCATCGTCACCGTTCCCGTTTTCGGATTCGGCATCAGCCCGCGCGGACCGAGAATTTTTCCAAGCTGCCCGACCTTGCCCATCATATCGGGCGTGGCAATCAGCGCGTCGAAATCCAGCCAGCCGCCTTTGATTTTGTCAACAATCTCCTCACCGCCCGCCATATCCGCGCCCGCTTCTTCGGCTTCGCGCACCTTGTCGCCCTGCGCGATGACGACAACTTTTTTCGCTTTTCCGCCGAGTCCGTGCGGCAACACGATTGTGCCGCGCACCAGTTGGTCGGCTTTGCGCGGGTCAACTCCGAGCCACATTGTCAATTCGACGGTTTCATCAAATTTCGCAAAAGCGATTTCCTTAACTTTCGCAATCGCCTCGTCGAGCGTGTATTTTTTGTTCGGCTCAACCTTTTCCTGAGCCGCCAGATATTTTTTACCTTTTTTAGCCATTTATTTATTAGGTGCAAACGAAATGCTTTTTATTTATGCTTTCGCACAGACATTTCTCCCTTTTATTAAACGACGAGTTATAAATAACGAATGATGATTTTATTCAGCGTTCATCATTCATAATCCATCGTTATAATTCTACCCTTCGATTGTCAGTCCCATACTTTTCGCCGTGCCTTCGATTGAACGCATTGCCGATTCCAGATTTGTCGTATTTAAATCCGGCATTTTCGTTTTTGCAATTTCTTCAATCTTCGCGCGGGAAATCGAACCGACTTTTGTCTTATTCGCCGCCCCCGAACCCTTCGCAATGCCCGACGCTTTTCTCAAAAGGTCGGCGGCGGGCGGCGTTTTCGTTTCAAACGTGAACGAACGGTCGGCATAAACCGTAATAACAACCGGAATTTTCATATCCGGGTCGGAATTTTGCGTCTTCGCGTTAAACGCTTTGCAAAACTCCATAATGTTCACGCCGTGCTGACCGAGCGCGGGACCAATCGGCGGCGCGGGATTCGCTTTGCCAGCCGGAATCTGTAACTTGATATAACCTGTTATTTTCTTAGCCATAATCCAATTTTGGATTTTGGATTTTGGATTTTGGATTTCAAACTGCTTTCCAATCTAAAATCTAAAATCTAAAATCTAAAATCTGTCTATTCTTCTTCCGCAAAAGTAACTTTTTCGACATCCAGGAAATTTAATTCAACCGGAGTCGAGCGTCCGAAAATCGTGACGGTTACTTTCAATGTTGTTTTTTCCTCGTTAATTTCTTCAACTTTGCCTGTAAAACTTGCGAACGGACCCGATTTGATACGCACGACCTCGCCAATGATGTAAGAAAATTTCGGTTTCGGTTTTTCCGCCGCCACTTCAACATTGTGAACAATCTGGTCGACTTCCGCCTGCGTTAAAGGAGTCGGATTTTTTCCGCCCAAAAAACCTGTTACTTTCGGCGTTGATTTAATCGCGTGGAAAACATTGTCGGGAATCCGCCCACGCTCATCATCGCATTCGATTTCGACCAAAACGTAACCTGGATAAAACATCCGGCTCGATTCGATGCGTTTGTTGCCACGCATCTCGACGACCGTTTCCTTAGGCAGCAAAACGGACGTAATCTGCTCGCCGAGTTCCAAATCGCGGATTCGCGCTTTGAGACTTTCGACTACCTTATTTTCGTGTCCCGAATAAGTATGTATGAAATACCACTGTTTCATTTTTCAGCCTTTTATAGTCCGGCGAGTTTATTCACCAACCATTCAAGTCCCGTTAAAAGATATGCCCATCCCTGGTCAGCCAAAAACAGGAAAACAGCAAAGAAAATCACGTTTAAAATGACAATCAAAGTCGTTCCGCCAACATCTTCGCTAGACGGATAAGAAACTTTTTCGAGTTCTTCGCGCGTTTCGCGGATAAACTCTAGAGGTCCGGTGCTTTTGTCACTAAGCGCGTTTTTTTTCTCTAGGGCATCAACTTCCTCGGACACTTTTATTTCTCCTCAATTTTAACTCTGGCAGGGGTACCAGGACTCGAACCCGGACCTACGGTTTTGGAGACCGACATGCTAACCATTGACACCATACCCCTTTGTTAGTAGTGAATGCTGAATTGAGTTGAAAAAAATCTTTTATTCCCCACTCACCGTTCAACACTCATCCCACTTAAAATTTATTTATTCTCTTTATGCACTCTGTGGCAACGACAGCGGCGGCAATATTTTTTAAACTCCAGCCTTTCAGGTGTCGTTTTTTTATTCTTAGTCGTTACGTAGTTGCGTTCTTTACATTCCGTACACTGCAAAATTATATTATCGCGTGGCATTATTTCTTACCTCTTAATTATTCAACAATTTCACTAACCGTGCCTGCCCCGACCGTTCTGCCGCCTTCACGGATAGCGAACCGCAAGCCCTTTTCCATCGCTATCGGATTGATTAACTCAATCTCCATTTGAATGTTATCGCCAGGCATCA
>JBPCRW010000242.1:0-6120 GCA_050996405.1 Pyrinomonadaceae bacterium
TTGAAGAAAGAGTTGGACTATTGGTATCTGGAAGATCGTTTGTATAATCGCAAGCTGCGACAACTGAATGCCGCAGCTTAACATTTGACTTTGCATAGGAAATCATTGGACGTGAGGGCGAAACAGCGACTTTCTTTGGGCGTTATCTGTTTAACTCGGAGTTGCGTGAATTCGGTTTCGCCCCACGTCAACTCAAGCGTTGGGCTTTTCGTGTAATGCCAGCTTGAAAAACCAAATCCCTGAATCCTTCGTATTACTTCCATTATGTCGTTGAACGAAGTCATAGGTGAAATACAGAAACTTGAGCATTTTCAAATCCGTCGTTGCTCTCAATGCGGCTCAGAAATGCGAAGTCATATTTTGCAGATTTACGTTAGTTGTCCATCGTGCGAAACAGAGCATAAAATCAGAGGCTTCGGTAGCATTGGAACAGAAATTCAAGACGTAATTGATGCCGTGCTTGAATGGACAGGAACGGAAGAAAACCTTAAAGCTGTCTTGCAAAGACACAAACAAATACAAAGGGAAAGAGAGTAGTTCCAGCAAAGACAAGCCCAACAAATCATTGGACGTGAGGGCGAAACAGCTTCCCTTTAAAATCTTGCGCGGTTAATTTCAGCTTGCGTGTAATCGGTTTCGCCCCACGTCATCTCAGCCGTTCGGCAGATTATTTGGAAGCGAAAAATCCGATTAAACGGAAAGTGTCGTTTCCACATTTGGGGCAGCGATTTTCTGGAAGCGTGAAAATAGCGACCCGATTACAATTCGCGCATTGAAAATATCCGCGTTTTTCGCCATACGGCGTGAAAATAACGGCATCTGCCGAACAAGTCATCGAACGTGAGCGCGAAACAGCTGTTTTCTTATCAATTTTGTCGTTCATATTTATCCTGCGTGCCGCCGTTTCGCGCCACGTTGATTCCGCCGTTCGGCGGCTTCCTTGTTTTTGATGCTGCCTTAACCCAAAACATAGGAGGAATAAAATGGGCTTTTTCAAATCACTTTTTGGCGGCGGAGACAAACCAAATCCTGTTAAAGAAATGGAAGGCATTGATTATTCAATTATCAAAATGTATTTCACCGAATCATTGACTTCAATGAGCGTTAAAGAAAACCACAATCCAAACTATCCTTGGACTGAGGAAAAACAACTGAAGTTTTTTGAACTTTTCAAAGACGAAAAGCTCATCTTCGATGGCGAGGTTGGATGTATGTTGATAGGTGATTTTAGAGTCAACAGACAACTAGAAGGTGACATTGTGGCTCTCTTGTTTAAGGAGACATCAGAAGGTTATCTCAAACATCGAGAGGCTTGGGGGGAAATTCCCGAATCTATAGGTATGCTTCATCTCTATTTTTGGCAAGGGAAACCTTGCGTCGAGGTTTCCAAAAGCAATGTACCTAAGGGTCAGCCTTCAATTTGGAGAAATCAAAATCAAAAAGATAGAGATGCTCATTTTAACCGCAAAGGCTAAATTTCAAAATGGCTTTGTGGTTTTACGAGGTAAAATTATGATTACGGTAAAAGTTATTCGACAAAGTTCCGGCGATCCAGCCGAAGGAAGGAAAGCGGCACTCAAGTTGGCAAATGGCGTAACCGATACGAAATTGACTGACCGCAACGGTGAAGCCCATTTCGACAACACTCCGGCAAACGGAAAAGTTTTCGTTGACGGCTCAACCGTGCAGGAAGGCTACTTGTCCGGCAAAATCGTCGTTTATATCTAAAATTCGTGGGCAACATCTACGACAGTCCAAATTGGGGAACGATTATCGGGCGCATCGAAAGCGACGGCAGCATTTATGACGGCGTTGGAATGTTCTCGAAGTTAATCGGTTTTGTTGACAACGACGGGCGCGTGTATGACGGTATTGGAATGTTTGCGAATCTCGTCGGGCGTATCAAAAATAACGGCGAAGTTTATATCGAAGGATTTTTAAGCAGAACTTGTGTCGGGAAAGTTGAAAGCGACGGCAGAGTTTATGACGACATCGGTTTTACGGCAACTTGCGTCGGCAGAGTAGAGTCGCCGCATATTTTTGGCGGTGGAGCGGCATTGCTTTTGTTAATCAGGTAATTCTTGGTAAAGTTGTGTGGTCAAATGTAACGCGCCGTCGAACAAATCATTGGACGTGAGGACGAAACAGCTTCTCTTTAAAAACATTCTTCTTTGATTCGGAGTTGTGTGCGGCTGGTTTCGCCCCACGTCAACTCAATCGTTCGGTTGCTTCGGGTTTCAATGTCAGCTATTTTAAGGAATTATGAGAAAGCAGATTTTACTTTATCTTTTCACGTTCTTCATATTCGCTGGAACTGCGTCGGCGCAAGTTACGTCGCCATCACAACAACAGCAAACAGAAGCCAACAAAACGCAAGCGCAATTGGATGCGGAAGTTGCTAAGCTCACGCCGGAACAAAAACAATTGTGTCAGCAAATTCTTAAAACTCTTGACAAAGCCGATTCTGTTTTGCAGGAAACTCAAGACGGGCAGAAATTTAGAAAGACCGTTGCCGAAGCTGAACCCTTACTGAAAAAGTTGAACGGACAGCTATCGGACGGCGTTTTCAAGAACTTAATGTTTTTTGTTTTTCGGACGTATTCGGACGTAGGCGCGTTTTTTGTGCTTGGTCAAGCAGTTCAAGATAAGGGAAAGAAGGCTCTAAATGACGAAGCGAAAAAGTTTCTTGCCGACGCAAGCGAAAGATACAGCAAAATTATCGGCAAAGAAGCCGCTTCGGATATGCTCGACCAAGTTACTGTAGCCGCGTTATATGCTTTAGCAAACAAAACTAAGAGGCAGACTTACAAATACATTTCTTAGGAACTTGCGTTTTTACAAGCGCGTGTAAAAATCAACGCGCAACCGAACAATTCAATGGACGTGAGGCAAAAACAGCTACTCTTTAAAACGGTTCTTCTGAAACCTTTGCTTGCGTCCGGCTGGTTTTTGCCCACGTCATCTCAGCCGTTGGGCGTTTTCTGATTCGGATTCAAAGGCGAAATTCTAGGATTGGAAACCAAGACGCTCCGCGCGAAACTAAACTTGAGCGAAGGCAAACGGCTTGCCTTCGGATGCGGACACGCCCAACAAATCAATGGACGCGAGGCGAAACAGCTCTCCTTTTAAAACTTGCGTGTCAAACTCGAAGTTGCGCGTATTCGGTTTCGCCCGCGTCATCTCAGCCGTTGGGCGTTTTCGTGTCATCCTGTAACGCATCGAAAGTAAAAGTTCAAAATTCCAGTATGCTATATTGGCTTATTATGCAATCTAGAGAAGAAGTAGAAAATTACATTTCAGATATTGAGGTTAAAATAGAGGAAATCTTGAACGAGAATATTTCTTTGGTTGCACCTTATACACCTAATTACTCTCAATTTTACTTAAATGTTGGCGAGTTACTGCGACCTGTTTGCGAATATTGCGACGAAGCCTTCCATAATGGAGATGTCAATGAAATGGAACTGTTCGCTTTTACGCAACAGATTCTCGCAACTAAAAAGTATGAGTTGTGGAAAGGACTTCAAAACATCGAAAATCACAACCAAGAGCAAATAAAATCATTACAAAAATTTAAAATGCTTTTTGGATATTTTTCAGCAGCTAATCCGGGCGGAAAAGATACTATAGTCAAATTAGCAGACTTAGAATATCAATTTAGTCAGGAAACTGATGTTGAACAACAAGATAACCTTTTTACCAAAATAACAGAATTAATTGGTGAATCTTCAACCGCAGATTATTTGCGAGCCAAAACAGCGTTAGAGGAAAACGACCTCGAAGAGGCTTTAAATTATGCGAATCAAGGGAGAAAGAAGTTTCCCGGAAATACACCTTTAATAAAATTGAGGTCTGAAATTCTTAGGAAGATGGACGAAGAGAACATTACTGAAGGAGTTAGATTAGAACCCAGAGATAAGTCATTAATTTTTGAGCATAAAGTTATTAACGAACTTAGTGCTATTCGCCGCAAATTGGATTCTGAAGATATTTCAGTAGATGACTTCTTTACATCCATTGATTCTTATATTCAAGAACAAAGTCAGAGTTTTGACTTGGAAAAATACAAAGGAATTGCAACGACAAATCTTAACGGATTTGGTAAATCAAGTGAAGAAGTTATACATTTTTTAGCAACTGCTGAGTATTTGCTTGAAAAGCATCCCTTACTCCTAGACCACGCTCCAACTGCGGTTGAGTTTTGTAAAGCACTTGAAGTTGCGCTAAAAGAATCTATTTTCGCTGTTTTCAAAAACAATAATGGTGTGGCAGTTGCTACTATTATAAATCCTTCTACCCGCGAGAAAAATCTTGTCAAGTATTGCGCTGGAGCTAGAGAGCTTACTTTGGGAGAAATGGCATTTGTATTTCAAATACTTTCATTAAATTCAAATGCTACATACAGAAATGAGCCTGCTTTAAGAAATTTTAAGACATTTATTCAAATTCGACTCAATTCAACTACCTTTGATTCATTGAAAGTCCTTTTGAACAACAATAATGTTAGCCGTTACCGGAACGGCGCGGCACATACTTCAGCTTTTGCAAAAAGTCGAGCAGAAGAGACAAAACAATGGTGTTATTCAGCTATAAATCTTCTGTAAGGCAACGCCCGACAATTCAATGGACGTGAGGGCGAAACAGCGACTTTGTTATTTGGCTTGTCCGTTTTCCCTAATGTTGCGTGGTGGCGGTTTCGCCCCACGTCATCTCAAGCGTTGGGTTGCTTCGCGTTTCATTTCACCGAGTTTGTTCTTTGACAAATAAAACCTTTGTGGTTACATTGTAGCTATGAAAACCAGAATCGTAAAAATTGGTAATTCGTTAGGCGTTCGTATTCCAAAGCCTTTACTTGAGCAAAGTCAATTAACCGACGAAGTTGATATGCAAGCTAACTTTGGTGAAATCGTTATTCGTTCGGTTCGTAAAACAAGAGAAGGTTGGGCAGAATCGTTCAAATTTATGGCACAAAACAAAGATGATGTTTTGATTGACGGTGAGCAAAACACCCTAACAACTTGGGACGAAACCGAATGGCAATGGTAATCAAACGGTTAGAAGTTTATTTGATTGCGCTAAACCCGACGGTTGGAAGCGAAATTCAGAAGATGCGCCCTTGTCTGATTGTTTCTCCCGATGAGATGAATGATAATGTCCGAACAGTTATTATTGCGCCAATGACAACGAAGGGAACGAACTACAAGACAAGAGTAGCATGCGAATTTGACGGAAAAGACGGTCAAATTGCGCTCGACCAAATCAGAACGGTTGACAAATCACGGTTGATAAAAAGGCTTGGAGAGTTAGAGAAAGAAACGGGCGAAGAAGTGCTGAAAGTTTTGCGGGAAATGTTTGAGGAGTGAGAGCATAAAGCACAACCCAACAATTCAATGGACGTGAGGGCGAAACAGCTACTTTCTTTTGGCGTTGTCCGTTAAACTTCAGCGGACTTGGCGGCGGTTTCGCCCCACGTCATCTCAGCCGTTATGCCCTTTCTTTGTGCAACGGAAATCGAACTTGTAAAATTTCAGGAGGTGCAATGACTCACGAAAACTTTTTAGCGTTTATGGAATCAGTAATAATACCGCAGAAAACTGCGAATCCGAATGATATACGATTAGATGGAAGAACTTCCGGCGGCAATCGAATAGTTGCAGGAATGTTTCGACATCGTGATAAAATTTGGAAAGTTCACTCTGATACGCGGTATGAACCTCTAATGCTTGCTTACAAATCGTTGAAAGAAAACAAATCAGACAACCCTTTTGTGGAAGAACCAACCCGAAATGGAAATTGCTTGATTTTAACTGATAGTATTCAGCGACTTATGGAAAAGCCTCGCTTCAAACATTTATACATATATGAAGCGTAACATCTCCATAGCCAAAAGATATGTAAAGGAAGCACGGGCATAACAGGTCGTGATACAAGCAAAAGAATCGGCGTATAATGTTTGCAATACTTTTCGGAGGTCGCAAGCAAGAAACAGGGTCAGGGTCGGCAATGATTTTGGGACGCTTTTCACAGAGATGATCCCGGCTAACAGTGTGACCATTTTGAACCCTGACCCGCAACACGGTATGGGACTTTTGATCCCGAATAGGAGCGTGGAAATACACC
>JBPCRW010000248.1:0-2561 GCA_050996405.1 Pyrinomonadaceae bacterium
GTGAAGAAAAAGTTTCCGCCGTTTTTTTCTTTGGTGTCGTTTTAACAGCTCTCGGCTGGATCTGGAATTTCTGGTTTCCGATCAACAAATCTTTGTGGACAAGTTCATACGCTGTTTTTATGGCTGGACTAGCTTTATGTTTTCTCGGATTCTGCTACTGGCTGATTGATATTAAAAATTACAGAAAATGGACGAAACCCTTTGTCATTTTCGGCTCAAACGCGCTCGCGCTTTACTTTTTCTCAAGTATTTTCGCGCGAATTATGAACAATATTAGTTGGAAATTACCCGATGGTGCCGCTACAAACGTTCAGAAATGGATTTTCGACACCTTTTTTTCTCCGCTCGCTTCCCCGTATAATGCCTCGTTGATTTATTCAATTTCTTATATTTTTCTGTGGTTGTTCCTAATGTGGATGCTGTATCGAAAAAGAATATTTATAAAAGTCTCATTTGGACTCCGGGCTAAAATACGAAAGAAAAATTTGAAGGATAATGGTTTGGAAATAAGCGATGTTATTCTTCCGCTCCCAAACTGGAACATCTCTCCCCGCGCGTCATCGGTTTGCTCGGATAATCAGTTTGTTACTTGATGAATTAAAAAATTTAATAAAACAACATCTGCAATTATCAACACCGATGAAGAAGTCGAAAAAAGAAAATTTGACCGCTCATCAAAAACACTTTAATAACCCAAGCTGCCGGTTAATTAAATGTTAAAGAAATTTGCCTGCGAAAGACACGAGTGACGCGAAAATAAAAACAATACTGAAGAATTTTGCCTTTTTTTGTCTGTTTCGTGGACAAAATCTTTTGTTTTTCATAACTTGGCAACTTATCTGCGTTTGGTCAATTAATTACAAATACGCTTTGCGAACCGGAACCGTCGGTTGCAAAGTATGACCGGTGCGTTCGCGGCGCAGATGATTTGCCGCGATTTTTTTCAACTCGTCATAGACAAATGGAAGAAGCTCATTTGAAACTTCCTTCGGCGAATATATTTAGAAACTTCCATAGTTCGCCCTCAGCGGCGGGCGTGTTAAAATGCGGAAATTTCTTTAAGAGAGGATTTCCATAAATTAAACAAGAGATATTTCTTCTCGTTTGACCGTTAGTTTTTCGATTAGATTTTCTTTAACTTCGTAACCGAGACCGGGAACGGTCGGCGCATTGATTGTGCCTTGCGGACTGACCTCGACGGGCGGCTCGATAATGTCTTCTTCCCAGTATCTGGCGGAAGCCGAAACGTCGCCGGGCAAAGTAAAACCGGAGAGCGTGGACATTGCGATATTATGAGCGCGACCGATGCCGGTTTCGAGCATTCCGCCGCACCAGACCGGAATGTTTTTACTCTCGGCGTAACATTGAATCGCTTTCGCTTCGGAATGTCCGCCGACGCGACCGAGTTTGACGTTGATAATCCGGCAGGCATCGAGTTCGAGAGCGTGTCTGGTGTCGCGCAAAGTGGTGATTGATTCGTCAAGACAGATCGGCGTTTTCAGCCGTTTTTGCAATTTCGCGTGGTCAACCAAATCTCCGGCGGCGAGCGGCTGCTCGATCATCAGCAGATTGCAGTCGTCGAGCTTTTGAAATAACTCGGCATCTCTTTCAAGCTCGTAAGCCGAGTTTGCGTCGACCGAAAGTAGTATGTCGGGAAACTCGCGGCGAATCGTTTCGACGAATTCTAAATCTTGTCCCGGTTTGATTTTGAGCTTGATTCTTTGATAACCGCTTTCTAATTCGCGGGCGACTTTTTCGAGCAAAATTTCCGGCGATTTTTGCAGTCCGATTGAAACGCCGCAGTTTATTTTATCTTGCGTTCCGCCCAAATGCTGCCAGAGCGGGATGCCTCGTTTTTTCGCTTCCAAATCCCAGACGGCGGTTTCAACCGCGCTGATTGCCATTCGATTACCTTGAATTGCCGCTAACTCCACACCCACTTCAGCGGCACTCGAAACGTCTGCCGCCGCCAGCATCGGGGCGATGAACTTGCAGATTATTGAATATACCGTGTCCACGGTTTCGTGATTGTAGAACGGATGATCCATCGCCGTGCATTCGCCGTAGCCGACCGCGCCGTCGCCGTCAACGACGCGAACGATGATAACGCGCCGCTTCGTGGTCGTGCCAAAGCTCGTTTCAAAACGGGTTTTGAGCGGCATTTCGATTTCACGCAATTCAATTTTTTCCAATTTTAATTTCATCGTTTTTGATATTCTTTTCGCAACTGAATTTTAATAAGTCTTAAAAATTTGAGCTGAAACTTAATAAATTTCCCGCAAAGACGAACCAGAGAAAACCTAGACAGACGAGCGCGAAAATTGACGCTTGAAGTTTGCCCCAGATTCGGTATCGTTTGCTCGTCCAGGCGTGGAAGGCGTTATAAAGAATCGCTAATGTTCCGATTGCGCCGAAAACGCCTATTACCTGAGCCAGGTGAAACCAAATGATGCCGCGTTCGCTCAAGAAATCCAGATGCGCCGTCGCATACAAAATCAAACCGGCCATCGCCGCGACAAAAATCAAATCCAGCGCGAAAACGATTCGCACGATTATTCGCA
>JBPCRW010000208.1:0-8063 GCA_050996405.1 Pyrinomonadaceae bacterium
AGTCGTTGCACAAATAGCGTTGTTTGCCGTTATTGGTTTTGCCATTGCGGACAAGATTTTCGCTTTGACAATGACAACATTTTAGTTTGACCATAAAGAGAGTCTATCTTCTCTCTCTTTATTGAGCCACTACCGGTTTATCTTCCTCAAATCTTTTGAGGATTTCTTCCCTGGTGGGAAGTGCTATTTGTGAGCGGCACGTTTCGCAGGTTTCCAGATGCTTTAATGCCGCGAACAATCCTTTGCCGCGCAGCTTTCGGCTCGATAATAATTCAATCTCTGCTTTGGACAAACAATCGTTCATTATAAATAAAATCTTTTAACCGGGATGCGAGTTTGGCTTTCGCCTTGGCTCTAGCTTCCCAGATTTGTTTGGGCGATAATTTCTCACCCAGAATTTCCTCAAGTAGCCTTCCGATTTTTTCATCCCGTAGCGGCAGCGAATCTATAATTTCAGAAAGCTTTTCTTCGGTCGCATTAAAATAAGCCGCCAACTCTTCTATACTACAACATCCGACGACAATAAACTCAACAATAAAATCGGGATATTGCAGAAAATACGCATATTTTTGTCGCAAAGTCAGCGTTTGTGCCGCAATCCAGACCAGCGCGAGCAAGGATCGGATTTCCGGCAGCGAGTTTCCCGCCAAAATATCTGTGGATTCGACCGCTAAAACTTCCTCTGCGGTCTGCTCGTCCATCTGCGAAAATAAGATGTCGCGCGTGTATTTTTCCCTGAAAAACTCCGTTGCCTCGTTGTGAGCGACGACGTTTGCCATTTTTTGCCATTCCTTGCCGGATAAATCATTTTCCCCGTGCGCCATTTTCCATCGCCAGAGTTTTAAGAACGCTCTTTGTTCCAAATCTTTTACAAAGTCCCGATGCCGTGAGCCTAATTTGCGGGAAATAATTTTGTGGATGTAGGAAAAGGTTTCAAGAATCAGCTTTTCCTGCGCGGGCGAAACAGGTTCGTCTTCGTCGGCATCTTTTTTCATAATCAAGTTTCCCTTAGAAAATAATAAGAATGTTTCTTTAATGAAATACCATACCACACGCAGAACGATTTGTTAATCCTTTTTAGAAAATTCGTTCGCTGAAAATCGGGAAACTTTTTTACAACTCTTGGCAAGGTCGGCATGAGTAAGCCGTTAAACAGTATAGAGGGCTAATGACAAAATAACCTTTCGGGTTTGAGATTGTTCTAAAAATATCTCTAAAAGTCCTCCGCAAGTCAGGAAGGAAGATGCCTTAAAAAGCATTAACTCTCTTCAAAAATTTAAAAGTTATCAGCGAAAGACATTTTTGTTTTTGAAAGTGGAAGTGTGCGTAAGCAACGTTCGGATTTGAGTCCGAAGAAAAAATACTGTCCAACCGAACAGTAAAAAGGAGAAAAATGAAGAATTTAATTATTTTAAGAGCGACAAAAAAATATTGGGCAAAAGCCATGGAAAATATCACGGCAGGTAAGGCTAAAGGCGTTGCAGAGAAATCTTTTAAAAGAGCCTGCAGGGTGTTTCTACTTTTAGGTCTAGCTGTTTTATTGCAGTTGGCGACGTATTCACAAACACCCACACCAACACCTCTTCAATATCCAAATGTTCCAAACGGCGGGCATGACGTGTGTGCCGATTTCGGATACACGCCCTGCCCGATGATTGGGAAAGATGATTTTTATTTTTATAAAAGCGGGTCGGGCGCAAAATTATTTTACGCCCGATTCAATGATGAAAATTCCGGGGAAATATATTTGTATTCGCAAACTGGTACGCACGGCGTTATGCATGAATCAAGTTCATTTTCCGGTTACTCGACATCCCAGAGAGAAGTTATCGCTTACTCGGATAATATAACCGGAAACCAGACACCAAAAGTTTATGGAGCAGATACAGGAACTTATTATACCCAAACATATAATAATATTATGAATAAGACTTATGTTTCCAGTCTGGCTAACATAACTATTTTTGTCATTCCGAATGATGGCGCGGAAAACGCCGGGGACTGCTGTCGAATGGGTTTGCCGGGGCAAAAAGTCGGAGAGCCGGTCAATCCGACAAACGGCAATATGTGGCTGGAGCAGACCGATTATTCTCTTCCGGGAGCCGGCGAACCGATCAACGTTAACCGTTTCTACAATAGTATCATTCAGACAAGCGGTTTATTCGGCAAAGGCTGGTCAACCCAATATGATGAATCGTTGACAGCCTATGACGATCTGATGATCCGAATAAATATGCCGGACGGACGGGCAATTTATCTGGCGCGCAAAGATACAAATTCCTCGTTTAACCTTTCGCCGCAGAAGTTTTTCGGTGAAGCCGTCAAAAATTCCGACGGAACTTATACTTTGAACTATAAAGATGGAAGAATTCATCAGTTTGCCTCTAACGGCAAATTGCTGTGGCAAAAGGATCGCAACGGCAATCAAACAACACTTAATTATGATACGAACGGAAATTTAACGGGCGTTGCCGACCCATTCGGGCGGACCTTAAATTTCGTTATCACCGGAGGTGTTGTTTCACAAATCAGCGACAACTCGGGAACGATTGCCGACTACGTTTACAACACTGACGGAACCCTCCAATCGATTACCTATCCGGACAACTCAAAATATAAACTTGAATATACGACAATCAATGGGAACACATATCTGACGACGGTCAAAGACGTGCTCGACAATGTTCTCGAAGCACACCAATATGATACGCAGGGCAGGGCACTAACATCGGAAAAGGATGGCAGCATCGAAAAATATACGTTCGATTATACCGGCAATACCCAGTATTACTATAATCCCTACACGACCGTGACGGATGCTCTCGGCAGAGTGACCACCTATAATTTCTCGCAAAATGAAAGAGGACAAAATCTAGTTTCTTCCATCCTAGGGAATTGTAATTGCGGAAGCGGTTCGCAAAGCGTGCGCTACGAATATGACGAAAATATGAACGTTACAAAACGGACGGATGCCTTGAATCATATAACAACTTACACTTATGATGATAAAGGCAATCCGTTGACGATGACGGATGTTTTAGGAACCGCAACTTACACTTACAACTCCTTTGGAGAAGTATTGACGAAAACCGACCGGATGAATGGAGTCTGGACAAATACTTACGACACGAACGGTAATCTGCTGACCATCACCGACCCGCTGAGTCACGCGACAACGCTGACTTACAACACGCACGGACAGCCGTTAACAATGATCGATGCGCGGAATAAAACAACAACTTTGTCATATGACACATCGGGAAGATTATCTCAGGTGACGGATGCCAATAATAAAACGACCACCTACGCTTACGACGCGCGATCGAGAGTGACGAGCATTACGGATGTTTTGAATCAAACGACAGGTTTTGAGTATGACCTCAATAATCGTTTGAAGAAGATTATTTACCCGGATACAAATTTCGTCACTTACGCTTATGATACGGCAGGTCGCCGCACAGGAATGACTGATGAGAAAGCCAATACCACAACTTACGGTTACGATAATGATTATCGGCTGACGAGTATCACCGACGCGCTTAATCACGCGACGGCGTTCGGCTACGATTTGATGTCGAATCTGACTTCGCAGAACGACGCTTTGGGCAATGTTACCAACTACGAATATGACAATTACGACCGTCTGAAAAAGATAACTTATCCGGCGGCAAGCACGGGCGCAACCCGTCTGGAAGAAAATCTGACTTACGATGCGGTCGGCAATGTTAAAACGCAGACCGATACCGCCGGACGAGTGACGAATTACAATTACGACAATGCCAATCGTTTGGTTGAAACGATTGATGCCTTGAATAAATCAACGCAGTTCACTTACAACGCGCGTTCGCAAATGACGAAAGTCAAAGACGCGCTGAATCAGGAATACGATTACACATACGACGCGCTCGGAAGAGAATTGACGCAGGCACGAGCAAGCGCAACGATGAGTTATGAATATGATGCGGTCGGCAATCGCACCAAGCGCACCGATTACAAAGCGCAGGAAACGGATTACGCTTTTGACAATTTGAATCGTTTGACGACGATTACCTACCAAACATCAACTCCGACAACCGCGACGTATAGTTATGACGACATCTCGCGGCTGACGAGTGCGGTCAATTACGCGGGAACGGTTTCATTCACCTATGACAATCGAAATCGGTTGGCGCAAGCGACGGACGTTCACGGCAAGGTTCTTGACTATAGTTATGACGCGGCGGGCAACCGGACGGAATTGAAAATCGGCGGCGCGACTCATACGACCTACGCCTATGACGTGGCAAATCGTTTGACGCAGCTAACCGATGAAGTGAGCCAGAATTTTACATTCGGTTATGATATTGCCAATCGTCTGATTTCAAAAACATTGCCGAACGGTATTGCGACCAGCTACAACTATGACGGGATGAATCGTTTGACGGAGCTAAAAGACCAGACAACTTCAAATGTTTTGTTTGATCGTCAGTATGCTTACAATCCGGCAAGTCAAATCAATCAGATAACCGAGCCGAGTTTGACGAGAAATTTCAGTTACGATGATGTTAATCGTTTGACGCAGGTCACAAATCCGACGAACACGAGCGAATCTTATGCTTACGACGGCGTTGGAAACAGAACGTCATCACATTTGTCGGCGAGTTACACACATCAACCGTTTAACCAATTAACGGCTACTGCTAATGCAAGCTATGTCTATGATTCCAACGGCAGTATGACTTCCAAAACCGATGCCAGTGGAAATTGGACTTACAATTGGGATTATGAGAATCGTCTGACGCAGGTCATCAATCCGAGTTCGCAAAGCGTTCTGTATAAATATGATGCGCTTGGCAGAAGGGTTGAAAGAGACGAAAACACGAACGTCACGAAATACACTTTTGACGGAATGGACGTTGTGCTTGATGATGACACGACTACTGGAATCACGAAATACCAGAACGGTTTGGGAATTGACAGCAAACTCAAACTCGTCAACGGTTCGACTTCTAAATACTTTCTGCAAGACCATCTTGGCAGCACGAATGCGCTGACTGATTCGAGTGGAAATATTATCGCATCGGCAACCTATGATTCGTTCGGCAACTCGACTAATACTTTGGGAACAAGGTATCAATTTACGGGCAGAGAAAAAGATGATTTCTCTGGCTTAACCTACTATCGAGCCAGATGGTATGACTCGAATCTCGGTCGTTTTATCTCCGAAGACCCGATTGGATTAGGTGGTGGAATTAATCAGTTTGGTTATGTTAGTAACAATCCGCTTTCAGGAACTGATAGTCTGGGGCTGGACGCTGCATATGACCAGCAAGTGTGGCAAGCGCAACAAGATTTACTGGAAGCCCTTGCCACTCCGATTCAATTCGGAATCGGCTTTGGCGACAATGTTCTGTTCGGCTTATCGAAATACGCCAGACCGTCGATTGGAGTAGATGAGTGTTCGGCGGCGTATCAGGCAGGTGAATGGACATCAATTGCCATTCAAGCGGCTGAAGGCGGCGTTGGAATCTATAGAAGCATTGGAAAATTAGCTTTAAGACAATCAATAAGAAGCGGTATTGAAGTAGCAAGCAGTGGTGGAAAGTATGAACTTGGTTCGACTGTTAGGCAAATAAGCAAAGGCGAGAAAGTTGGTGATTTAATAAATGAGGTCAAACAACTTACTTATGAAACAGGTGGTTTAGAACATTCTATAGTTTCCCTCAAAGACGGCACACGCTTAATTGTTAGAGGAGGCGAGAATGGCATTAGCTTTGCAGAATACGACATAAGACGAGTTATTTTACATACGCATCGTTATCCTACGGGTCCATCTCCAGAAGATTTCAAAATGCTTTTGAATACAGGACAACGTAGTTCATATATTTATGAACTTTTTGGTGGCGGTTTAACTAAATTTAGGAGGTAGTATGGCATTAATCTTTCCGGGTAAAACCACTTGTTCATTATGTGGAAAAGTTATTTTTAATGAAGATGAAATAGTAGGTTTTCCAGCGTTCATACCAAAGTCCCATAGATTGCATCAGTTCTCTGAGGGAGTTTTTCATAAATCTTGTTTTCAAGAATGGGAAGATAAAGAGGAGTTTGAAAATCTTTTTCAGAAACATCAAGCAATTTGGGAATCTAGACCAATGGATCTTAAATCTGCGGAAGAAATAGAAAATTGGGGAAAGGAGGCTTTCAAAGAAATCTTTAAGGAATAACAAATAAACTAATCCTCCAACCAAAATATTATGTATATCCACAATTCCAATGGAATTGTGGATATACATTTGGGATTACAAGAATCCTTTAACTTAGGTCATCAATAAGGTTCGACATCCAAGTATTTTCTGCAAGACCATCTTGGAAGAACCATGCTCTGACAGATCAGAGCGGAAGTGTTATCCAATCTGCAACCTATGACTCATTCGGGAACTCAACCAATACTTCGGGAACAAGGTATCAATTCACTGGCAGAGAGAAGGTGTGCGGATCATAGACATCATTTCAACTTTATGATGAACTATGACGCACAAAATAAAAGCCCGATTAGAGTGGGTCAAACTCTATAAAGAAACTAGAAATGCCGGTTTTGTTTGCCGCCGATGCGGTATTTCCCGACCGACTTTGAGAAAGTGGTGGCGACGATTTCAAAAGATTGGCGAAGCTGGTTTGATTGAACTAAGCCGTCGCCCACATCATTCTCCAAACCGGAAAGTTTTAGCCAAAGAAATCGGTTGGATTTCTGAACTGAGAAAGCGAAGACTTGGCTCACGGCGGATTCAAAGTGAGTTGCTGCGAAATTACGCTTTCTCAGTTTCTCGCGCCACGCTCTGCAAAGTCCTCCGGCAGATGAATGTCGCGCCGCTCAAGAAAAGTCGAATCCTGCGAAAACATCGGCATCGCTACGAGCGTCCGATTCCGGGCGAGCAGATTCAAATCGACACTTGTAAAATCGCGCCCGGTCTTTACCAATATACGGCAGTCGACGACTGCACTAGAATCCGCTGTTTAGCTTTGTTTGACCGAAGAACCGCTTCTAACTCTTTACTTTTCCTCGAATAGATCATTGAAGAAATGCCGTTTCCGATTCAACGGATTCAGAGTGACCGTGGGCTGGAATTCTTCGCCTTCAAATTTCAAGAAAAATTAAAGGAATACGCCATCAAATTTCGTCCTATAAAACCGCGCTCGCCGCATTTGAACGGCAAAGTCGAGCGTTCGCAGCGCACTGATTTGGAAGAGTTTTATCCAACCGTTAATTTGGAAGATTCAAACCTGCGTCGGAAACTGGCGGATTGGCAAGACTATTACAACGAGTTTCGCCCACACGGTTCTCTGAATAGCAAAACTCCCTGGGAAAAGTGGAACGAATTGGCTATGAAAACTCCTTACCGAGATGAAGTCGAAGCCGTCTTTGACGAATCAAAAGAACGGATTAGATTGCAAAATTACAGAGATGATTTATACTGGCAAAAATTGAAACGATCTTTATGATCCGCACATATAAATTGGATAAATTATAATTTATCCAATGATTTTTTTCGGTCGCGGTTCTTTTCGCTTTCCCTTCCCGTTTTCCTTTTCAACTTTCCCTGCTTTGAGAATTTTTACTCTGGTTGCGACCGACGGATTTTTCGCCAGCTTTTCGACTTCTCGAAGCCGCCTTTGCCAAATGCGCTGGTTTGCTTTTCACCTTCTTTTCACCTTCCGCCACTCAAATCCTTTTCATTTGCTGCAGAATGTTTTGCTCGCGTTCGCGCTCTTTCCGATAAAAATTCATTCCCCGCTTGATTTGTTTTTGGCGCGGCTCGTCCGCTTTACCGTAAACGAGCGAATCGAAACCGATAAAAAACTCGAAGGGCTATTTTCTTGTTTTCTCTGCTCGTATTTCACGACTCTTTCATCAACCTCTTTTTTAACCATTTCCAGCAGTTCCTCGTCGGTCTTCTCAACCAGGTCGAAGTTTGCCGCGCCTGTCCGACGGATGACTTCCCAAATGCTTACGGGAATTCTAACCATCACGCTTTTTGGAAAGATCTCGAATTCAATCTCGTCGCCGCGCAGATCCAGATAAACAT
>JBPCRW010000064.1:0-19313 GCA_050996405.1 Pyrinomonadaceae bacterium
AAATGAACGGACACGCCATCGAATGCCGCGTTTATGCCGAAGATCCGGAAAATAATTTTCTGCCAAGCCCCGGAAAAATTACCAGATTGAGAGTTCCGCAGGGCGGCGGCGTGCGCGACGACGGCGGAATTTATGAAGGCTCGGAGATTTCGATTTATTACGACCCGATGATTTCCAAATTTGCCGTTCACGGCAGAAATCGTCAGGAGGCGATTGACCGTTTGCGCCGCGCCTTGCGTGAATACGAAGTCGGCGGAATCAGAACGACGCTTTCGTTTTTCCGCGAAATTGTCGAAGATTCCGAGTTTATCGAAGGCAAACTCGACACCGGATTTATTTCGCGCTGGCAGGAAAGACGCGCAAAAACGGAAGCGTCGGAAACGGAAAAAGATATGGCGTTGATTGCATCCGCGCTGGCGTTTTCAGACAAACAAAAAAATGTGACAATCAAAACGCCGGAAAAAACGCAAAGCCGATGGGCGGCGGCAGGCAGAATGGCGCAGTTTTCAAACCAATTATAAAAAAGTTTTTTAGTAATTTATAACTTTGAAAGGGAGTTTTCATGGAAGAATTTTTGAAGCAGTTGATGGGTAAAAAAATTGATATATCTTGCGGAGCGACGGCAACCGTGCGCGGCGATGTCGTTGACGTAAAACGGGGAATTTTGTATTTGCGCGACGAAAATGAGCGCGTGGCATATGTGGCGATTGAAAAAATCGCCGTCGTCTGGGAAATGCAGGAACATCAAGCCCGTCCCGGTTTCGTGCTGGTAAAATAATCGTCCGGCGCGAAATAAAAAAGCGCAGAGCCGTTAATCGAAACGATTTTGCACTTTTATAAAACCCGCGATAAATCTATTGAAAATAATTCAGCGGGATTCGGCGGAAACCGACGATGCGTTTTTCCCAGTATCCGGCAAACGGCGTGTAGGTAACGCCTTTGCTCGAAGAAGCCTGATAAAATCCGTTGCGGTCGACGACGATGCCGACGTGACCGAGTTTATTGAAGAAAACCAGCGTTCCGAATTTATACTGGTCATCGCCGTAGACCGGCTCAAATTCCTGCCAGTAGGAGCGCGCGCTGGAGCGTTCAAATTTAATTCCCGCCGATTGGAAAACGCTCCAGACCAAACCCGAACAATCGTAAGAACTGCCGCTGGTCGAACCGTAGCGATACGGAATTCCGAGTCGCGCGTTCATTTCCAGCTGCAGTCTTTGATTAAAAACTAAGTATTGATTGCTGGCGTAATTATTGGCGGCTGCCGCGTTGGTCGGCGTGGATAAAACGGTTTTTTTGACGAGTGAAGATTGACTGTTGACCGGAGTTGAGATGACGATTTTGTTTGTTAAAGTCTGACGCTGCGGAGTCGAATTTGGCGGCGGCTGATGAGTTGAAGAAGCCGGTTGCGAGCCGGTTACGGCAGGCGGCGCGATTCGCGGACGCTGGAAAACTTGAGCGGCGGCGGCGGAAACAAACACAAACAGAACGGCAAAAAACACGACAGCGCGCAAGGCGGACTTCTTACAAATCATCAAAAAACTCCTGATTTTTAATTTTTGCTTTAACTCTAAGGAGAGTCGCGGCGAATTAAGGGTAATTCGCTTTGGTTACTAAAACCTGCTAGTTTCTAGGAAAAAAAATCGCTGATTTTTGTTTGAAAAAATTCGATTGCGAACCCTGCTTGGAATGAAACTTTATTTGATAGGCTTCAGTTGAAAATAGATTTTCGTTTATCGAAGCGGAAAAATCAAGTCGCAAAAGTATTTTATCTTAAAACGAATATGTTTTGGCAAGCAGCTTTTGAAGTATAAAACATCTTTTCGCGTAGTCTGAAAGACGAAAATACGCGAACAATTAAATAAACGACAAATGGAATCAGCATTCCAAAATCCGCCTTGAGCTAGATTCCGCCTTCTCCGCCTTTGAGCTTTCCTTCCGATTGTTTTGGATATTTCAAGACAGTTTTAATTCAGAAAGAGTTCCGAAAAAATAAGTAAAAAAGCGTCTTTTGCAAACCTTATGCAAAAGACGCTTAAAATAATCGGCGAAAAAATTTTAGGCGGAGAACGAAGTTCCGCAGCCGCAGCCGCCGGTCGCGTTCGGGTTTTCAAACGTGAAACCCGAACCCATCATATTTGAAGCGTAATCAACCGTGATGCCGTTCAGATACTGCGCGCTGAACATATCAACGAAAAGTTTCACGCCGTCTTTTTCTAAAATAAAATCGCCGCTGCGCGATTCTTCTTCGATATTCAAGCTGTATTGAAAACCGGAACAGCCGCCCGGAACAACGCGCACGCGCAAACCGGCGGTTTCCGGCAAATCTTCTTCACCTGCTAAAAAACCTTTAATTTCTTTGATTGCCGAAAGCGTAACATTCATTTCGACGGTCGGAGCCGCAACTGCTGACATTTTTATAAATCTCCTTTTTATTAGTTTGGATTCAATCGAAATTAAATCTTTACTTTAATATCAATTTTACTTTGCTCTGGATAAAATAACAAGTTCCGGCTTCATCGCTTCGATGGAAACCTGACGGGCGACTTCTTCGGCGACTTTGCGAAACGCTTTTGCCTGCGGCGAATCGGGATTAGAAATGACGACCGGAACGCCTTTATCGCCCGATTCGCGGACTTCGATGCCGAGCGGAACTTCGCCTAAAAACGGAATTCCGTATTCGTCCGCAAAATCCGCGCCGCCGCCCGCGCCGAAAATATCGTAACGATTTCCCGTGTCGGGCGCGACGAAATACGACATATTTTCAACCAAACCTAAAATCGGAACGTTGACCATCTCAAACATTTTCATCGCCCGCAAAACATCCGCCAGCGAAACTTTTTGCGGCGTGGTCACTAAAACCGCGCCCTGCACCGGAACTAATTGAGCCAAAGATAATTGAACGTCGCCCGTTCCCGGCGGCATATCAACAATTAAATAATCGAGTTCGCCCCACGCCACATCGCTTAAAAATTGGCGAACGATTCCGTGCAGCATCGGACCGCGCAGAACCATCGGTTTATCAGGCGGCGCGAGATTCGCCATCGAAATCATTTTTACGCCGTGCGCTTCGATTGGCACGATTTGGTTTTGAAAAACTTCCGGCTGTTTTAAACTCGCGCCGAGCATCAGAGGCACGTTCGGTCCATAAACATCGGCATCCATCAAACCGACTTTCGCGCCGTCGAGCGCGAGCGAAACCGCGAGATTAACCGCAACGGTTGATTTTCCGACACCACCTTTCCCCGATGAAACCGCGACGATATTTTTCACGCCCGGAACGGCGACGTTGTTCGCCACGCCGCGCCCTTTTGGAACTACCGCGTCCATTATCACTTTGACATTTGAAACGCATTCGATTGCGCCGACCAATTGTTTTGCCTCTGTTTCAAACGCTTCTTTGACCGGACACGCCGGAGTCGTCAGCACAATGCGAAACGAAACTTCGCCGTTATTTATTTCTAAATCCTTGACAAATCCGAGCGTCACAATATCCTTTCGCAAGTCGGGGTCAACGATATTTTTTAATGCGTCTAAAACGCTTTGTTCATTAAGTTCAGCCATTATATTTTACAGGAATTAGTTTAGTTTTTGGCACTAAAGACTCATTGCGAATTAATCTCAACCGTCAGCGCAACAATCGCGCGAACTTCAATCGTTCTGGGCGCAATAGGTGTGGAAGCCATACTAGCACTGTTGGCATTGCCGGCAAAAGCTGCATAGCTCACATATTGATTCGAGATGTTAATTGGACTGGTTTCAATAACCGAAAGAACCCGCACAACTTTTAGTCCCATTGCGGAAGCGAGCAATTCAGCTTTTTTCCGTGCATTCATCGCTGCTTCGTTTAATGCCTGTGCTTGAGCCGTTTGTTGATTTCTGAGCGTGAACTGAAGACTCTGAATGCGGTTCGCGCCCGCCGCGCCCGCCGTATCGATAACCTTGCCGAGCTGTGTTAAATCATCGAGCGTGATATGCACAATATTTGTTGCCGTGTATCCGGTAATCGTCGGTTCGGTGGGCGGCGCGTAACGATAATTCGGCGTGAGCGAATAGCTAATGGTTCTGATGTCGGCATTTGCGCCAAGCAGTTTTCTAAGCTCCGAAAGCACTGTTTCAAGCTGACGAGAGTTCTCCTCGACGGCAATTTGCGAAGTTACAGCCTGCGTTACGACACCGACATCAATTTGTGCGCGGTCGGGTTTCGTCATAATCATAGCCTCGCCGTTCGTGCGAATTGTCGGCGGCAGTTTTCCCGTCAAATCCTGCGCCGCAATAGTTGAGACAAACAGCATTAATGCGATAAAACACATCTGAATAATTTTAGTATTTATCTTCATAGATTTTTTAGCTTTAAAATTAGCACCAATTTTTTATTAAAACAAGAGATATTGAGTCGCATTTGAAAATGATATTAATTGAAAATCGGATTCTTTTGCCGCTATTTAGATTGTTGTAAAAATTGAAATCTGCACTTCCGTTTGAAGCGCAGCTTTAGTTTATTATTTCGCGCTCAAAAGATGATGCAATTGTTCGACGCGCGATTCGGGGTTGCCGAATTTTTCGCGGTAATCTTCAAAACTCAAATTGATAACTTCGTGCGCTTCCTTGCGCGGATAAACGTGCGTTACTTCGAGTTCGCGCGGCGAATCATTCGGCAGTTGTTTATAGCTCAAAAAATAATGCGCGATGCGGTCAATCAAACCCTGCGGGCAATCTGTGATGTCTTCGATGCCGCCAAACGCGACATCTTTTTCCAGCACGGCAATAATTTTATCGTCCGCCTCGCCGCCGTCCAGCAATCTTAATCCGCCAATTGGTTTGGCGTTGACGAAAAAGTTGCCGCTCATAATCGTTTTTTCGGTGATGACGCAAATATCGAGCGGGTCGCCGTCGCCGACAACGCCTTCGCGTCCGGTTTTTTCCATACAAAACTCCGCGATGCGTTCGCCGCAGTAAGTTTGCGGAACAAAGCCGTAGAGCGTCGGGCAAACGGAAGAAAATTTATGCGGACGGTCGAGCCGCAAATGTCCCGACGGTTTGTCGAGTTCGTATTTGACGACATCGCGCGGCACGATTTCGATGTAAGTATTAACCATTTCGGGCGCGCCCGCGCCAGCCGAAACACCGTGCCACGGATGTGATTGAAACATCAGGGAAAGCAAACGATTTAATTCGTGTTTTTCCATAAACTTCTATTTCACAACAAACGCGCGAATAAAGCAAAATCGCACGCTTTTAAAAGGCTCAACTTGAGACAAACAAAGCAATCACCTATCATCAAATCTGTCAGTAAAAAATCATTTGGATTTGTTCTGAAATTACATTTCGGGGAAGTTGTCAGGGATTGCATAAATGAAATTAAAGTTGTTTCTTTTTCTAATTATTTTCGCGCTTCCGGCGATTGCCGCGCCGCAGAAAAAAGCGTTTATCGGCTACAAACACAAGGGCGTGAAATACGGCGAAATTTTGCCGAACGGCGCAAAGGATTTGGGCGGCGGCTTGCTGTCCGACGAAAATTACGGCGTGACGCGATTTTCAAAAGACAAAAAATATATGCTGTGGCTCGAAAAAATAACGGGACGCGACGCAAAAGGCGTGCCGGATTGGGAAGTCAGAGACGTTTTATCGTTCGACGATTTGAAAAAAAATCAGGCGTTTAATTTTTCATACAGTTCGGGCTGCAAGCAGAACGATAAAGAAAATCTGGATTTGATTGTGCTGACGGAATTTTCGCCGGATAAAAAGATTTACAAACCCGTTCGCGCGTGGCGTGTAAATCTCAAAAAAGCAAAGTTCGAGAAAATTTCGACCAAAGGAATCGAATGTCAAAACGTCGCTTCGGAAAAATATGAACAGCGTTGATTTTCAAAAAGAATATGAGGTAATTCGTGAAAATGGTATTGGTTTTTACGAGCAAAAACGCGGTTTGATTGCCGTCTGGGGAAAAGAATCTGTCCGGTTTCTAAATGGTTTGATAACAATTGATGTTACCAAATTAGAATCTGGCGACTGTGTGTTAGCCGCTTTTCCCAACGCGCAAGGGCGCACGCTCGCCATCGTGAGCGTCCTGCGTTTAGATGGTAAATTTTTGTTTGAAACCGAAACGGCAACGCACGAAAAAGTTTTTAATAATTTGTTTCGCTTCACTTTCGCGGGTGATTTTTTCGTCGAAGATTTATCCGAAAACTATATTTATTTTTCGTTATTCGGCAAAGGCAAAATGCCGTCGCTTGAGAATGTAAATGGCATAATTGATTTTCAAAATGATTATTTTGTTTCAAAGAATTCCGTTGAAATTTTCAAAGCAAAACTGGAAGACGGCGTGGAAATTTCCGACGAACTTTATGAAGTTTTGCGAATTGAAACAGGCATTCCGCTTTACGGCGTTGAAATGGACGAGACGACGATTGTGCCGGAGATCGGTTTGCCCGAACTTATCAGCTACAACAAAGGCTGCTACATCGGGCAGGAAATCATTGCGCGAATCCATTTTCGCGGTCACGTCGCCAAAAAATTAACGGGTTTGATTTTTGAAGATAACGATGCCGCAATAAATCCGAATGACGAAATAAAATCTTTGGACGGCAAAAACGCCGGACGAATTACTTCGGTTACATTTTCGCCCGAGCTCGGAAAAATAATCGCGCTGGCTTATGTCCGTTACGATTATCTGGCGGAAGAAACGGAATTAAAAGTCGGCAATTTATCGGCGAGAGTTAAAGATTTACCGTTTGTCGAATAGATGCGTTAAAATTGTTCGAGAGGTTAAAAATGTCAGCAGCAACTGCAAAAGATTCAATTTTATTTACGTTCGACGTGCGTCCGCTGAAGATGACCGACGAGGCTTTTTACGAATTTTGTCGGCGCAATAAGGACTTTCGGTTTGAAATGGACAAGCGAGGAAATTTAATTATTATGCCGCCGACATTTTTGGAAACAAGTAGAATTAACAATGAAATAAATTTTTATTTAATGGCTTGGGCGAAAAAAGACAAAACCGGAATCGCTTTTGAATCGGATGGAATGTTCACTTTGCCGAACGGCGCGAAACGCGCGCCCGATGCTTTCTGGATTTTAAAGAAAAGGTATTTCGCGCTTTCGCAGGAAGAACGCGAAGAAAAGTTTGCGCGGATTTGCCCCGATTTTGTCATCGAACTGCGCTCGAAATCCGACGGGTTGCGAAAACTCCAAGCGAAAATGCGCGAGTATATCGAAAACGGCGCGCGTCTCGGTTGGCTGATTGACCCGACCGAAAAAAAAGTTCACGTTTATCGCACCGATAAAACGGTTGAAATTTTTGAAAATCCGAAAATAATTTCCGGTGAAGACGTTTTGAAAAATTTTGAATTGGATTTGACGGAAATTTGGTAAAGGAAAATTGCTATGTTTCGAGTTTTATTAATTTTGATTTTATTAAGCGCATCCGTTTTTGCTCAAACTCAAGAAAAGCTGAAGACATACAAGTTCTTCGAGTATGAAAAAATAAGTAATAATTTGCTAAAAGAAAAACTTGAAAATTTCAGATTGGAAGTAATGAAATCGAAAAACAGTCAAGGACAAATAATTAATTACGGAAAACCATCTGAAGTTGCTAAAGCTGAAAAGCAGCTAAAAAAAAATATGTTTAATTGCGGTTACGCGGGTTGTTATTGGCTGACTTTCATTAATGGCGGCGTTAGTAAGAAAGGCAAAACGGAACTTTGGATTGTTCCTGAAGGCGCAGAACCGCCGATGCCGAATTAAATAAACATCACGCGAATAAATATGAACGAATTAAACGATATAGATTTGCCAAACGCGAAACTCGCTTACACGATTATTCAAACGCTGCTGAAAAATCAGGAAGCGTTGAGCGATTTGCTTGCACTGATGGCTCACGCGCTCGACGAAGACGTGGCAAAGGCTCTGACGAATACGAACGAATGGGAGAATTATCTGGACGCAAAGCGCGAACTTGAAAATACGAAATTGCAAATCGAAAAATTTACTGAAGAAATACTGAAAATGGAAAATAGATAATAATCATTATGAAGAATCTTTGGGAAACTGAATATGAAAGTTTTAAATGTCCGAACTGCAATCAGTATATATCTTCTAAATTAGATGAATGTAGATTTTGCAAAGCGATTTTGCTTCCCGAAACAAAGCGGGCTGCTATCGAAGATGAGAAAAGGGATGTCAGAAGATACCGTCGCAATCATCATCTCAAGCATTTATTTATTGGAATCGGAGTTCTTGTTTTAGGTATTTTGATTAATGTTTTATTTTTATCGGCATTGATAGTCGGCTTTCACGTCACTATAATTTTTTACGGCGTGATTCTTTACGGTATCGGAGAAATTGCTTACGGCTGTTACGGCTTAATATACGATATTTTTCACAGATAAATGTTTGACTTAATTATTATTGGCGCGGGACCTGCGGGAATTTCCGCCGCGTATGAAGCGCAAAAACTCGGATTAAAATATCTCGTTTTAGAAAAGGGTTTAATCGGCAATACGATTTATAATTATCCGATTGGCTTGGCGGTTTTTTCGACCGTCAACGAACTTGAACTTCAGCCGAACACGCTTTTCCCAGCGCGGGAAAAACCGACGCGCGAAGAACTGCTTTCGTATTACACCAGATTTGTTTTAGAAAATAATCTCAACATTCAATGGGAAGAAGAAGTTTTAAAAATCGAAAAGTCCGGCGAAAATTATTTCAAAGTAATTTCCGCGAAAGGCGAATATGAAACGAGAAATGTTCTGGTCGCGTTCGGCGCGATGCAGTATCCGCGTCGTTTGAACGTTAAAGGCGAAGATTTGCCGAAGGTTCATCATCTTTTCCGCGAAACTTATCCGTATGTCAAAAAAAACGCGATGGTCATCGGCGGCGGAAATTCTGCCGGAGAAGCGGCTTTATTTTTAGCGCAGGAAGGCGCGAACGCGATTCTGGCAATCTTTCGCAAGGACTGGGAAAATAACGACCCGAAACAGGGCTGCATCAAATACTGGGTCAAACAGCCTCTGGAAGCCGAACTTTCCAGAGAATGTCTGAACGTTTATTTTTTCAATCGCGTTGTCGAAATCCGCGAAAAAGATATTGTTCTGGAAAACGAAAATGGCGCAATCGAAACTTTTCCGAACGATGTTTTATTTATTTTAATCGGCTCGGACGCGGATTTGACGATGCTCGAAAATTTAGGCGTTGAAACGAAAAACTCGAAATACGGCGAAGTTCCGGTTTATAATAAAGAAACTTACGAAACGAATGTCGCGGGCGTTTATGTCGTCGGGCATTTTACCGAAGAACGCCACATCGTCGGCGCGATTGAAATGCCGAAAAAGATTATCCCGAAAATCGCCGCGCGAATCAGTGCGGAAAAATCCGCGTAAGCAAATTACCGATTTCAAAGTTAAATGGACATCACTCGCGCGCAGGAAATTCTCAAACATCAATTCGGCTACGATTCGTTTCGGATGAATCAGCAGGCGGCGATTGAAACTGTTTTGGCGAAAAAAGATGCGGTCGTTTTGATGCCGACGGGCGGCGGAAAATCTTTGTGTTATCAAATTCCCGCGCTGATGTCGGACGGTTTGACGCTCGTTGTTTCGCCGCTGATTGCGCTGATGAAAGACCAGGTTGACGCGCTGAAAAATAACGGCGTTGCAGCCGCGTTTTTGAATTCGACGCAGACGAGCCGCGAACAGACGGAAGTTTTTCAGAAAATAAAATCGGGCGAATTGAAAATTCTCTACGTCGCGCCAGAACGTCTTTTGCAAAGCGGCGACCGATTTATCGAGTTTCTGAAAAATATCAAAATTTCGCTGTTTGCGATTGACGAAGCGCACTGCATTTCGAGTTGGGGACACGATTTTCGACCGGAATATTTACAGCTCGCAAAACTGAAAATTTACTTTCCCGAAACTCCGCTGATTGCGCTGACGGCAACGGCTGATAAACTTGTGCGCCGTGATATTATCGAGCGTTTGGGTTTGAAAAATTACGAGCTTTTCGTATCGAGTTTTAATCGTCCGAATATTTTTTATTCAGTCGAGGCAAAGCGAAATTCTTACGCGCGGCTTTTGGGATTTCTGCAAAAAAGACGCGACGAAAGCGGAATCGTTTATTGTTTGAGCCGCAATTCGGCGGATAGTCTGGCGGCGGATTTGCGCGACGAAGGTTTTCAGGCTTTGCCGTATCATGCCGGTTTAGACAAGGCGACGCGCGACAAAAATCAGGAACTTTTTCTCAAGGACGAAGTAAAAATTATTGTTGCGACAATCGCTTTTGGAATGGGAATTGATAAATCGAACGTGCGATTTGTCATCCATTTCGATTTGCCGAAAAACGTCGAAAGTTATTATCAGGAAACCGGCAGAGCGGGGCGCGACGGCTTGCAGTCGGACGCGCTGCTGTTTTTCAGTTGGGGTGATGTCAACAAATTAAAAGGTTTTGCCGAAGTCGAAGGCAATCGCGCGCAGACCGAAATAATGCTCAGAAAGCTAAATAAAATGGGCGAATACGGCGATTTGAAAACTTGCAGGCGCAGGTTTCTGCTGAAATATTTTGACGAAGAATTAAACGAAAACTGCGGCAATTGCGACAACTGCAAGACAACTTTTGAAAAATTTGACGGCAGCGTTATCGCGCAAAAAGCCTTGAGCGCGGTCTATCGCACGGGCGGGCGTTTCGGGCTGACGTATCTGATTGATTTTCTGCGCGGCTCGCAGTCGAAAACGATTCGGGACGAACATAAAAATCTGAAAACTTACGGTGTCGGCGCGGATATTTCCAAAAATAACTGGTTCGATTATTTTAAGGATTTAATCGCGCAAGGTTATTTGAAACAAACCGAAGGACAATATCCGACGATTGTTTTGACCGAAAAAAGCGAAGCCGTTTTGCTCGGAAACGAAATGGTCGAACTGTTTAAAGTGACGATTCGGGAAGACAAAAAAACGTCGCTCGTTTCGGAAATTTCACAACCGTATTTTCAAGATTTGTTCGACGATTTAAAGCGCGTCCGAATGACCATTGCGAAAGGCGAAAACGTGCCGCCGTATGTCGTTTTTTCCGACGCGACGCTGGTTGAGATGGCAACTTATCTTCCTTTAAATAAAGAAGAAATGCGGAAAATTTCCGGTGTCGGCGATTTGAAATTGGAAAAATACGGAATAGATTTTTTGAGCGAAATCAGAAGTTATTGCGAGACGAATAATTTAGAATCGCGCGTCAATTTGAAAATGCCGAAACGCGAGCAGAAAAAACGCGCAAAACGCAACGCCGACGGAATTGATACTTACAATATCACGCTCGATATGTTTCAATCGGGACTCTCGATTGCGGAAATCGCCGAGTCGCGTGAACTGGCAAAAAGCACGATTGAAACGCATCTCGTCAGATTTATTCAGAGCGGCGAAGTGCGGCTCGAAAATTTAGTTTCCGCCGAAAAAGCCGAAACTATCAAAAACGCGATTATCAAATTAAATTCAAACGGAGCGATTGCGCCCGTCAAAGAATTTCTCGGCGAAGATTACAGCTACGGCGAAATTCGCGCGGTGATGGCGGCATTTTTGCAGTGAGAAAATTTACGCGAAAATTTACACGGCGATAGAATTTTTCGAGACTTTCGCCGTCGTCCTAATTATTTTTGTTCGGCTTTTGATAAAAGTTTTTCTATCTCGCCGGAAAGTTTGTTAACCGTGTCTTTGCGAAATCCCCATTCGTGATAAGTTACAACGCCCGTTTGGTCAATCACCAGATGGGTCGGAAGAAGCATTATAAATCCGCTTTTCTTTTGCAAATCGTCGCTTTTTTTATGCGGAGCATATTGTTTTATAATATTGAAACCATTTGGAAGAACTTGATAACTAAACGGATGTTTTTGCAGAAAACCTTCCAAAACAGCTTTTTCATCGGGCGCGGGCGCGAGAAAAACGATTTCCTTATCTTTATATTTTTCGACCAGAGCGTTTAATTCCGGCATCTCCGTAATGGACGGCGGGCAAAAAGTTTCCCACAAATTTATGACCACGATTTTGCCGCGCAGTTTTTCGAGATTATATTCAGTTCCATCCATTGATAAAAGCGTGAACGGCGGCGCGTTTTGTCCTTTAAGTCCGACTAAATCGTCAATGTTGAGCGGCTTTTTCTTCGTTTCCGTCGCCGGTTGATTGACGATTGTCGGCGCGCCGCTCGCGGTGATTTATTCGGCGGGCGAGAATCTTGCGGCGCGCCGACAACGGTTTGTCTCTGGCTTTGTCGAAAAATTTTGATTTGATAATTCTCGACGTGATGCTGCCGAAAAAAAACGGTTTCGATATGTGCCGCGATTTGCGCCGGAAAAATATAACGACACCGATTCTGATGCTGACGGCGAAGGGCGAAACGATTGATAAATTCTCGGACTGAAACTGGGCGCGGACGATTATTTGACAAAGCCTTTTGAAGTTATCGAATTGCTGGCGCGAATCGAAGCCTTACTTCGACGTTCGCCAAAGACAAATCAAAATAATCCGTTTGAAACATTTCGCTTCGGCGACGTTTCGATTGATTTCAAACGCGCCGAAGTTTTTAAAAATTCTCAAGCGGTCGAACTTTCGGCAATGGAATTCAAACTCTTGCAATTTCTAATTGAAAATCGAGGCTTGGTTCATTCGCGCGACAAACTTTTGGACGAAGTTTGGGGCTACGACGCGATGCCGACGGCGCGCACGGTTGATGTGCATATTGCGTGGCTCAGACAAAAACTCGAAGATAATCCGCGTTATCCGCAGTTTATTCAAACAATTCACGGATTCGGCTATAAATTCGTCGAATAACCTGAGTTTCGAGATAAGAAAAATTGCCACAAAAAGACACAGAAAACACAAAAAATAAAGAGCGCGGCAAATTATTTTTGTGTTCTTGTGCCTTTTCGCGGCAAAAACAATCTAGAACTCAAAATGTAGTTTCAGTCGTCGCGCGTTCGCGCCGTGCCACGCCGGTTTTGTAGGCGGCGGCTTCGACTTTTGCGGCAACCGCTTCGCCGACTCTTTTATCAAAAACCGACGGCACGATGTAATCGGCGTGGAGTTCTTCGGGCGAAATAATTTCGGCAATGGCGTGCGCGGCGGCAAGTTTCATTTCTTCGTTAATCCTGGACGCGCGGCAGTTTAACGCGCCGCGAAAAATTCCCGGAAAACATAAAACATTATTAATTTGGTTCGGATAATCCGAACGTCCGGTCGCCATCACCGCGACATACGGAATTGCTTCTTCGGGCATAATTTCGGGAACGGGATTCGCCATCGCAAAAATAATCGCGTCGCGGTTCATCCGTTTTAAATCTTCCACGCCGATGACGGCAGGCGCGCTCAAACCGAAAA
Organism: Pyrinomonadaceae bacterium; assembly: GCA_050996405.1. Taxonomy (GTDB): domain Bacteria; phylum Acidobacteriota; class Blastocatellia; order Pyrinomonadales; family Pyrinomonadaceae; genus JBPCRW01. Next base: position 13,353 of record JBPCRW010000064.1, read on the forward strand.
AAACATCCGCGCCTTTGATGACATCGTGAATCGAGCCTTTTTCCAGATTGCGATTGGTGTTTCGCGCATACCAGTCTTTGACCCAATTCATATTTTCCTTGCGCCCTTCGTAAAGCACCCCCGACTGGTCGCAGCCGACGATATTTTTCACGCCCGCCGCCATCACGATTTTACTGCAAGCCACGCCCGCCGCGCCGACTCCGTTGACGACGACCTTAATTTCGTCCATTTTTTTACCGACGATTTTCAGCGCGTTAATCAGCGCGGCGAGAACGACAACCGCCGTGCCGTGCTGGTCGTCGTGAAAAACCGGAATATCGAGTTCTTCTTTTAAACGGTCTTCAATTTCAAAACATCTGGGCGCGGAAATGTCTTCGAGATTGATTCCGCCGAATGCGACCGAAATATTTTTTACGGTTTCGATAATCTCGTGCGGATCTTTCGTGTTCAGACAAATCGGAAAAGCGTCAACGCCGCCGAATTCCTTGAAAAGCTGGCATTTTCCTTCCATTACCGGCATCGCGGCGGCGGGTCCGATGTCGCCCAAACCTAAAACCGCCGTGCCGTCCGACACAACCGCGACCGTATTTTTTTTGATGGTTAAAGTGAACGCTTTTTCGGGGTCTTTGGCAATCGCTTCGCAGACGCGAGCCACGCCCGGCGTGTAAGCCATTGATAAATCCGAGCGCGTTTTCAAAGGTATTTTTGAAACTGTTTCGATTTTTCCGCCGAGATGCATCAGAAATGTTTTGTCGGAAACATTGACGACTTCTACGCCGTCGATGTCGCCGATGGCTTTGACGATTTGCTCGTCGTGCGCTTCGGATGCGGCGTTGACCGTGATGTCACGAATCAAAAAATCTTTGCCGACCGAGACAATATCAATGCCTTCGATGTCGCCGCCGACGCGACCGATGGCGGTTGTAATCTCGCCTAATTTTCCGGGTTTGTTTTGAATTTTAACGCGCAGCGTCAAACTGTAACTGGCGTTCGGGGTTGGAGTATTGGACACGATAAAAAGTAAAAAGTAAAAAGTAAAAAATTAAAAGCAGAAGGCAGTAAATAAAAAGCTGAAATCCTTAATCTCACTTTTTTACGCTTGCCTGATTTTCGTTCGCTTTGAAATAAATAGATTAAACTTTCAATCCAAAGGACGCAAGAGCGCGCGGAACACGCCTTTTACCTGAACTTTTTCCGCCGACAGGCGAATTACGCCATAGTTTTTGTTTGCCGGACGCAGTTCGATATTCGCGCCGTCGCGGTAAAATTGTTTAAGCACGACTCTTTCCTTTTCAATTAGCGCGACGACGCAATCGCCGTCTCTGGCAAACGCGCGTTTTTCAACCAGCGCGATGTCGCCTTCGCAGATGCTTTCTTCAATCATCGAATCGTTGCGAACGCGAAACGCGCAGATTTTTTCCGGCTGGTGAAAACCGATTAAAAAGCGGGGAATAAACAGGGAATTTTCTTCCCATTCGTCTTTAAAATTTCCGTCTTGCGGAACGTCCAGCCATTCGATTTCGCACACCGATTTTTCAACCGAATTTTTCGGGCGAATTTGCAAACCGAAACTGCCGCCGCTGTCACGAACACGCAAAATCAAACCCTGCCTCTCCAGCGCGGCAATGTGTTTGGCAATCGCCGATTTTGAAGCGATGCGAAAATGCCGCGCAATCTGCTGATACGAAGGCTCGTAGCCGCGCTCTTCGATAAACGAGTTGACATATTCAAAAACTTCGCGTTGTCGTTTGGTGCGCGGCTGCATATTTTGTTAATTGTAAATGGTAAATGGTAAATGGTAAATGGAATTTGCTTTACAATCTAAATGAAAAAGCGTAAATCTTTTTTTTTTTTACATTTACGAAAAAAAACACTTGACAAATCTGAAATAACGATTATAAAATTTCGGTATCTTGATTGAAACTATAGATAACTTGTATGTTTTTATCCCGCTTTCCACATTTCAATTCTATCCGCCTCGTATTCTCAGGCGAGATTTTGAAGTGTGAGTTTGTGTTCAAAAACGCAAAAGTTTCATTTGAGAGAAAATTTCGCAAACAATAAAAAAGCCTTGAAGTTGCTTGTAACAACTTCAAGGCTCGTTTGCTTTAAGTGCTTCTGCCGTGTTCGAGACAACAGATGCGACTCGTCAACAACTCGCACTATAACGTAAAACACGACAGAGGCTCAACCAACAACTCAAGAATTGATTGATGTCTGCGGTTTCAGTTTGTCTATTCATCTTCGATTCTTCTTTTCAAATTTGTAAATCAATTTACAAAAATTCTGGAGGAAAAAAATGAAGAAAAATTTAATGACGTTAATGTTTGTGTTTTTGTTTGCGTGTATCGGTACAGTCTTTGCTAAAGCAGAAGTTCCGAATACATCAATCAGCATTGCTAAGTTTTCAAAAAAATCTACTGCGGCAAATGAAATCAAGTTGGAAAGAATCAAGTCAATCATAAAGATAGGCGAAGCTGGGCGCAAACGTATGTGTATGGATTGTCTTGATGATCTTGAATTCCTCGAAGGTGTTGCTGAAGATGCAACGTATTATTGTGGTGGTGCGGACGGAACGGGGGCTCATAACGAGGATCAATGCAACAGCTGGTTAGACTATGCAACTGCTGTTGGTAACGCATTTGAGGACGCGGGCTGCGATAGTTTTTTACCCGAAGGACACGTTGAGGCGAAAAATATTAATAGGAAAATTTGGATAATCCGTAAAAAGACTATCGAGATAAGCTAAACGAGTTTGTCACATTATTTTAGGAAGTGTGCTAACAGCAACGCTTCCTAAAATGCAATAAGGAGAAGATTATAATGTTTAGAATATTTGTAATTCTATTTGCTTTAACTTCAACATGTTTTTCACAGGAAACAGCTATCCTAAAACAAGGAAGTTTAACCGATGGAGAAAGTATAGTTCGCAAGGCGCGGGATGCGGCAGGGCTTTCACTACCTATAAATTCGCTTCGTATTAAATTGCATGAATTTAGTCAAGAAAAACATCAATCAAGAGGAAAAGAAGTTGAAACAACCTCGGATTTTCAAGATGAGATAGCAGCTTTGTCGTTCGATAAAATACGCATAGTGTCTATGGCAAAACTTGGAATATCTAATTCAAAGTTTGGTGATTTTACTACTACAAAAACAAGCATTTGGAATGAAAAGAGATTTAAACAGACTACCGAAACCGAACTAAACGGGATACGAAAGATAAGTGATACAACAAATAGTATCTCAATGGATAGCGCTAATAAAACGCTAGGTCGGACTAAATTGAATATGATAGGTATAAAACCGCCAGACCCGAAAATTGTATTTATCAATAAATTATGGGATGTGGTTTTCCCTCTGATTTTAATGGATCCGATTGAGCGTCAAACGAAATTTGAATATATAGGGCGGGCGCAAGCAGGAGAGCAAATAGCCAGCGTTGTCGAAACAAAATCTGCTAGCGGGCGTGTATTTCAGCTTCTTTTTGATGAAAAAACCAGTAATCTTTTGATGACGATTGAAAAAAGCAAGACTTCCAAGGGAGATTCTGAAGTTAGATATTACTATTCAGATCGTGAAAAAAAAGATAACGTTCTGATTCCAACGAAAATTAAGATTGAGTATAAATTCACACCTAATGCCGGCGAGCCTCCAAAGATTTTCTATGTGTATATTGATATTGTCAGTTTTGAATTAAATCCAGAAGTAAAGCCTGAGCTATTCAAAGTAGATTAGTCACGAAAGAAGATAAATATGAATGCGGTCTTATTTAAAGTCTATATTGTTTCAAGCATCGTTAATGAGTAAAAGTATATTTAAAACCCTTATATTACTTTGTGTTTTGATGATACCGACTTTTTCGGCATATTCTCAAAATTTAGAAACTTTATCAATCGTCGTCTCAGACCAAAACGGTGATTTGATAACGATTGGTTTTGTCTTATTAACCGATGCAAATGGAAAAAAGATTGCTGAAATTAAAATTGGAAAAACAAAAACGCTAAAGATAAATCTTGCAAGCGGGAGTTACAATTTAGAAATTCAATCGCCCGGCTTTAAGACTTATCAAAAGATTATTGAAATTAAAAAAGGTCAAAATAATCTTGAAGTTCAGCTTGAATTGGAAGATGTAAAAGTTAATATCAACGTCGAACGAAGTGAAAGAGAAAAAAGAATTGATGAGGTAATGGGCGGATATTTATCTCAAAAAGAAATCGACGCTTTGCCGGAAAGCGGCGAAGACATTAAAGAAGAATTACAAAAAAGATACGGCGACGATATTTTGATTCGGATTGACGGCGATTTTGAAGGCTCGCAAATTCCGTCGCGGGCGGAAATATCTTCTATCAAAGTTATTCGCAACACCTTTGACGCGGAATTTCACGAAGTCGGTCGGATAATCATTGATATTCGGACGAATACAATTGCCATCGGCTTTCACGGGTTTGGAAGTTTCAACTTTAACAATTCAATCCTTAATGCCAGAAATCCGTTTGCTTTGAAACGTCAGCCTCAAAGCGCGAATAATTTTATATTGGTTTTTTCAGGACCTTTAATTAAAAAGAAAACATCATTTAGTGTCTCTACACTGAGGTTTGGCAGAACTGCCACGCAAAATTTTATCGGAACAGGATATAACGTAAGGACGATTATTCCGCAAAAAACGGAAAGCGGCATCGCTTTGACGACTTTCGGCATAAAACATATTTTGTCGAAAAATCAGACGCTTAATTTCAAATATTTAATTACAAATCTCAACTTCAAAAATCTGGGTTTAGGCGCGTTTGATTTACCTGAAAGAGGAGCTAACCGAAATAATATTCAGCACAAGTTCAGCCTGATCGAATCCGGTACTTTCAAAGGAAAGTATGCCAACGATTTTACATTTGATTTTACTGCCGGAGTTGAAAAGGTAACTCCAAATAGCGAGGACGAAACGATTCTGGTTTTGAACGCTTTTAACAGCGGCGGCGCGGGAGCGAAAAACCGAACGGACAGACAAAGATTCAGACTTGCCGATAACCTGCTGTTTGATACAAAAAAACATTCTCTAAAATTAGGAACGGAAATAATATACGAAAAACTTCAGAATGTTTCCGAAAACAATCTAAACGGAACTTTTACTTTTTTAAACTTAACCGATTTTAACAATGGAAAGCCTGCTCAATTTTCACAAACTTCGGATAAAACCAATTATGATTTGAGCCAGTTAAGAAATGCTTTTTATTTTCAGGATTATTTTAAACCGGACAAAGCCGTTCAGCTTAGTTTAGGTTTGCGCTATGAATGGCAAAACGATGTTCGCAATAATAATTTTTCTCCGCGATTTGGCTATGTCTGGTCGCCCGAAAAAAGCGGAAAATTTGTCGTTAGAGGCGGAATCGGAGTATTTTATGACTGGCTCGACACGCAAACTTTATCAGCCATTCTTAGTAATGGCGGGCGACAGGGGCAAAAATTAATTGTCGTAAATCCCGCATTTCCAAATCCGTTTAACGGCGGAATTATCTCCCGGTCTCTCCCGCCAAGTATTTCAAAACTGGATAATAATTTGACCACGCCATCCATTTTTGTGACGCAAAACGCTTTAAATTATAAGCTGAATAAAGCAGTTACTTTTGAAGGAATTTATACCTTTAGACGAGGTTGGCATCAATTCCGCAGTCGAAATATTAACGCGCCTTTAAACGGAGTGAGACCAAATCCGAATTTTGGCATAATTCAACTTTTGGAGTCGAGCGGTATTATAGGCGAGCATTCCTTTGAGCTAAAAGTAAATGGTTATTATCGGGGAATAAATATGTATGCCAATTACCAATTGGCAAAAAATACCGCAGATTTTTTCAGCCCGCTGAGTCTGCCGATGGATAATTATAATCTGAGATTAGATCGAGGTCTTTCAAATCTAGATCAAACGCACAAATTAAATGTCAGCTTCAATTTTGATATTTTAAAAAACAT
>JBPCRW010000090.1:0-22355 GCA_050996405.1 Pyrinomonadaceae bacterium
CCGTCAACGATTATCGAATTTTCCGTGTGCGAAATATCATTCGTCAGATTTCCCATCACCGAATCGTATTTCAAAAGATGCGCCAGAGTTTTGGTATCGGTCAAATCATTAACCGCTACAAAATCAATCTCGTTATCGCCGAGAGCCGACCGCAGAACATTGCGCCCGATGCGCCCGAAACCGTTAATCGCCACTTTAATTGCCATTTCTTTTTTTTAATCTCCTCATCAAAATCTAAATGTCTTAAAAACTTGAATGTATCTTAAATTCGGTTAAAGTTCAAAAGTTCGATGTAGCGGATTTTCGGCTCTTCGCAGATAAAACTGAAATAGGAAATTGTTGAAACAATCCAAAATTAATTGACGTAAAAGGGTTTGAGTTTACACCCGTTTATAAAATTATTTATCAAAACTCGGAGCTTTTTATAATGAAATTCCTGCGCTATTTTACGTTTGTTTTAACAATTTTCATTTTCAACGCCGGTTTTAATGTTCAATCTTCTTACGCCCAGAATCCGGGCGAAAAGCCGCAGATTGCCAAAAACACCCTCGAAACAGTTGAAATAAAGGCGGAAGAAAAGTTGCCGGTAAAGTCTTCTGAAGATGAAGCCGACAGATTGAAAAGCAATTCAATCAACAATTCCGCGACTACGACGATGCTTCGCCGGGTCGGAGTGCAAACCGATCAGACCGTTCCGATTTCGCTCGACGAAGCGATTCGCACGGCGTTGGAAAATAACAATCAGATTGAAGTAGCGCGTGACGACGTTCGATTTCAGGAAACACAGCTTCGTTCACTTTTGGGAATTTACGATCCGGTTTTCAGCGTTTCGCCGACGTTTTCGCGCAATTCTTCGACGGGTTCGGGCGCGTCGAATGATTTTCGGATTAATTCCGGCTTTAGCAAAGAATTGGAAGCCGGCGGCGGCAGATTCGATACTTTTCTCAACACGAGTCAGTCGGGACAAAATTCACGCAATAATACGAATTTTAATCAAACATCAAATATCGCAAGTTCTTCAAGCACGACGTATTTCAGCAATCTCGGAGTAACTTACACGCAGCCGCTTTTTCGGAATTTCAAAATTGACAATACCCGTCGTCAAATCAGAATTCAGCGCAAGCGTTTGCAGCAGACTGATGCCGATTTTCGCCGCCAAACGATTGATATAATTTCGCAGGTGCAGCGCACTTACTGGGATTTGGTTTTCGCTCTGCGCGACCAACAAAATCGTGTCGCCAATTTGAATCTGGCGCGTGAAAATCTGCGACAGGTCGAAGCCCGCATCCAAGCCGGAGCCGCCGCGCCCTTAGCACGCGCCGAGGTCGAAACCGAACTCGCCACCCGCGAAACCGATGTTTTATTAGCGACGCAGCAAGTTTCGATTACCGAAAACAGCTTAAAAACGCTGCTTTTAAGAAACCCGGAATCGCCGCAGTGGTCGCAATCTTTCGTTCCGACCGACAAACCGGTTCTCAGTCTCGATGCGGTGAGTTTGGAAGACGCGCTCAAAGATGCCCGCGATAATCGTCCCGAACTGCGCCGATTGCAGCTGCAAAAAGATATAAATGTTATTGACATTAATTACTTCAAAAATCAGATCAAACCGCAGATTGATTTGAACACATCGTTTTCGCTCGGCGGTTTGTCCTTAACAGGTCAAGATGTTCCTCCCGGAACGACTTTTCCAATCATTGTTCCTGGAACAACTTCCAACGCCGATGCGTTTTTGCTTAATCAAATCAATGTTGTTCGTGCCGGACAAAATCTACCTGTTTTGACAATTAGTGATATTCCGACTGTAAACGCTCAGGGTTTGCCGAATTTTTTATCAGGCGGGACCTTTCGTTCACTGCGTAATCTTTTCCGAACTGACGCGCCGAATTTTTCGGTCGGCGTGACTTTTTCTTTTCCACTCGGTAACAGAACGGCGAAAGCAAATCTGGCTGGCGCGAGAATTCAGGACGAGCAGATTCAGGCGCAAAGCCGTTCGCAGGAACAAACGATAATCGCCGAAGTCCGTAATGCGGTGCAGGCGGTCGAAACGTCGCGGCAGAGAGTTTTAACGGCGCGTCGCGCCCGTGAAAATGCCGAAATCCAACTTGAAGGCGAGCGCAGACTTTTTGATGTCGGACGTTCGACGACATTTCTGCTTTTCCAGCGTGAAAACGCTTTGACTAATGCGCGAAATTCCGAGATTCGAGCCGAAACCGATTACAACAAATCGCTATCCGATTTACAGCGTTCGACTTCGACAACCTTCCGCGTAAATAATATCGAAGTTGATTCGCCGATGGACGATCAATAATTTACTGTTAGTCAAAAAAAGAAAAAGCGCGAGTCATTTAACTCGCGCTTTTTCTTTTTCGTTTTATTACAAAACTACTGACTTGGCTCATCTTCAATTGCGTCGTCAATTTGCTTTTCCAGTTTGAAGCGCAATTTTTCCACCATAATATCGGCTTTTTGCAAATTCAAATCCAAACTCGATCTGGTGTTTTGAATGTCGGTTAAAAGTCTTTGCAGATTTCGCTTATCAACTTCCAGAGTTTTGCGTCGCTGATCGCGCAGTTCTTCGGGACGAAGCGTTCCGACAAGTGCTACCGAGCGTTCAATCATTTCCGGTCTGATGTCGTTTTCGATTTGATCGAGTCTGGTTTTAATCTGATTTTCCTTTTCAATCATTTCAAAAAGTTGTTTTCGTAGAGTTTCCGTCCGCTGTTCGGCGCGTGTCAAAATATCGAGATTGAGCAGAAGCCGTTTTTGTTTTTCGTCCGGGTCTTTTTTTTGATTAGATTCGAGGTTTTTAATACGCTCGTTCAATTCGTTCATTCCGTCGGTAGAAACAACTGGCTTTTCGACCGGCTTCTCGGTCTGCGTTTCGGCTTGCGGCTGAACAATCACTCGGTTTTCATTGGGAAATTCATCCGCGCGGCTGATTATTAAAGGTTCATTATTCGTTCCCGCCGGAGTCGGTTGAACAATCGGATTCGCTTTTCTCGTTTTTGAACGTCGGGGAGTTTGCGCGTTTGAATCCGCAGCCAGAAAACCTAAAAAGAGAAAATTCAATGCTGCCGCCGCGAGGATAATTCGCCGGGACGATATTCTAAATTTCATTGTATTACCTTAAATTTCTATTATTTGTGTTTTTGTCGGGAATCAAATCGCCGGTAAAAAATTCGACGACGTTTTTTGCCGTTCCGACAAAAGGAATTGCGTCAAGCCCGGAGTGAATCACGCCTTTGAAAACGCCTTTTCTTCTGATGCTGTGTCCGATTAAACCGATTGCCACCGCCGTTCCAAGATACGGAACTGCTTTTGCCGTGCGTTTGACGATTTGCCAGCCGCCGGTTTCGAGTAATTTACGTTTTATAGTTGTCTTTTTCTCTGTCATTTGGTTCAGTTTATACTTGCTTTAATCTGATGACAACAGCATACTTTTGTTTGCACGAACAAATCCTGTAAAAGTTTCAATTTTCAATAATTATGTCGCTCAAAGTAACGAATCTTTCCAAAAGATATGATGATAATTGGGTTTTGCGAAACATTTCGTTTGAAGTCGAAAGAGGCGAAGTTTTCGGCATTTTCGGCGCGACCGGCGCGGGCAAATCAACGCTCATTCGTCTGCTTTCCGGTTCGGAAAACTGTGACGGCGGCGCGATTCATTTCGATTCCAACGAGGTGACGACTTTATCCTGCGAAGATCGAAATTTTCACTTTCCGAAGCTGACGAACGATAATTTCTGGAAAAATCTTTTCAACACCGAACACAAATCGCAGTTAGCCGACGGCGAAGGTCAGGTTCTGGCTCTCGAAGAAGCATTGCAGAAAGCCGAGGGCGTTTTGCTGCTCGACGATTCGTTTTGTTATATGGACCGGCTTTTGCGGTTGGAAAATTATGAAAAACTGAACAAAACGGTTGACGAAAAAAATCTGATCGTGGTCATCGCCAGCAACGGTTTCGATGAAATGATGAAACTTTGCGAACGCATCGCCGTTTTGCACGAAGGCGAAATCAAACAAATCGGAACTCCGCGCGAAATTTATGAATCGCCGAATTCGGTCGCCGTCGCGCGACTCACCGGCAGAAATAATCTGATTACCGCCCGGCGTTTGACGGCGAGCGAAGCGGAATTGCCGGAATTTCAAACCGTCGTCGGCGAACACCGGGTTTTCACTAAAAGAATCGGAAAAAACTCCACCGACGCGCTCAATGAAAACGTCACGCTGGCGATTCGCCCGGAACATATTTCGATCTCGTTCGGCGCATCGTTCCCGGAAGATAATTTAGTAAAAGCGCAAATTTCGGACATAAAATTTCACGGCGCGACGACTTTAATCCGGCTTGACTCAAACGGATTGACTCTTGAAGCGTTGGTTTTAAGATTGGTCGGATTAAACGTCGGCGACGAATGTATGGTCGGACTTCCGCCCGACCGTATTCTGGTTTTAAAAGATTGAAAATAGGACGCGGATGAACGCTGATAAGGCGGATTGTCGCGGATTTATTTTAAGGATTTTTCAAAATTAAATTCGCGATAATCTTTTTAATCTGCGTTCATCCGCGTCCTATTTTTTTCGTTTTACTGTCCGATTGCCGGAGACAGAATAATCTCGACGCGGCGATTTTTCGCGCGGTTGAGATTGGTCGTATTAGGCGCAATCGGCAGCGTCGCGCCAAAACCTTTGGCTTCGACTCGCGCCGCGTCAACGCCGCCCGTCGTCAATTTTCCGACAATCGCCTGCGCTCTCGCGTCGGTCAAAGTTTGCAGTTCGTCGGGCGTTCCCTTGTTGTCGGTGTGTGATTCGATGGCGACTTTGTAATCGGTGGCGTTCGCCAGCGTCGTCGCCAGATTACTCAATTTTGAATCGCCCGCCGCCGATAAATTATTAGCGCGAATTCCGCCGAAATAATTTTCATTTAAAGTCAGAATAATTCCGCGTTCGGTTTGTCGAACCGCGCCGAAGGGTTTTAGAGATTGCATCAGAGCCGGAACGCTTGCTTGAATTCGAGCGATTTTTTCCGCTTGTGCGCGCTGCGCGTCGGCGGCTTGCTGCTGCCCCTGAAATCTCGCCAATTCGACTTTCGCGGTTTCGGCATCGCCGCGCGCTTTGCCCAATTCTTCACGCATCTGCGCGTTTTCAGTCTTCAATTGACTAATCTGTTCGTTAGAATTCGCCACGTCGCGCTCGGCAAGTTCGCGGGCGCGCCGCTCGCTGGCAAGTTCGATTTTGAGAGCGTCCGCCTGCTGCTGCGCGTCGGTTACAAGGTCTTCGGATTTCCGTATTTCGGCATCCTGACGCGATTTTTCATTTCTCTTTTCACGCGCGTCACGACGAATCGCCGCCGTGTCTTCGGCTTTGACCGCCGCGCTCACCGCCTGCCGCGCCGAGATGTCAACCTGGTCAACGTCGCGCCCCGCGAGCCAGCCGCTTTCCGCGCTTTGCAAAAGCGTCTGGGCTTGCGCGAATTCATCCGCCGCGTCGCGTTCCGCCCCCGCGTATTTTGCCAGCGCAATCGCCTGACGCGCTTCTAAAATCGTCACCGGCGTTTTCGCATAATCGGTTTCGGCGATTTCCGGCGTTCGCACGTCTCGGAAATAATCGCTCGAATTGCCGAAATACTGGACGGTTTTGACGGTCGCCAGAGGCGTTCCCGCTTTGGAATAACCCGTCAGATTTTCCAGCATCACTTCGCGGCTCGGACGACGGACGAGAAAATGCGGTTCAGCCGTAATTATCAGCGCAAAGGTTTGCAAAGGCGTGGTGACGGTGATTTTTGAATCGATAAAAAACAATCCGCTGCGTTTTATTTCACCGAGATTGTCGGCTTGCCCGTCGGGAGAAATCGCCCACAAAACATATGTCGCGTAGCCCGCGCCGAGTTCAAACGGGCGCGGCATTTTTTCGACCGACAACTGAATTTCAGTTCCCTTTCGGTCGCTGCGTTTAACGGTCGCCTCTCCGGTCATTCTGGGAAATCTGGTCGTGCCGCGAAACTTCACTTTGATAGTTTCGCCTTCGGGATAAGTTATCGCCGTCGTCTGGCGCGGCGCGTCAACCTGCGCCTGCGCTGGATAAATCGAAATCGAAAAAACGAATAGTATTAGAACCAATTTTATAAAATTTTTATGTGTCATATTTATTCTCCGAGACGGAATCGTCCGAAAAGAAAGATGCGTTTGAATATCAAAACCGTTGCTAATTTTAACATAAAATTTATAACTTTTGGAGATGTGAAAATTTATTTGCGGCGCGTGCGGCTTGCCGTTAGGCGATTTTCCGTGAATAATCTTAATTTTCGCAATGCAGGATTTTAAAAGACTAATCAAGTATCTTAAACCGCACTGGCTGAACTTTATTTTCGCCTTTATAGCGATGATTTTCGTCGGACTTTTTCAAACTTCGACAGTTTCGCTGGCGCAGCCGATTTTAGATAAATTTTTCAATGCGGGCGGTGAACAGCTCAAACAATTAAAGACTGAAAACGCGCAGATGCGTGAAGAATTGGGCAAAGCGCGCGGCGATGCCGAAACCGCGAAAGTCGAATCGGCGCAAATACAAGAACAGCAACAGTCCGGCAAAACACAACCCGAACAAGTAATTGCTAAAACCAAAACGCTTTTTAATTTGCAGAAATTTATTCCGAACGACCCGAACGATTGGTTCGGCGCGTGGCTGGCAATTTCCGCGATGCTTTTGATTTTCACCGTCGGCGGCGGCATTGCCGAATTTTTTTCTTCGTATTTGATGGCGAAAATCGGGCAGTCGGTAATCCTGCAAATGCGCGAGGATTTATACGAACATCTTTTGCGGCAGCCGTCGGCTTTTTTTGAACGTCATCGCACGAATTTTTTAGTTTCGCGTCTGGTGACGAGCGCGGCGGCGATTGAGTCGGCGGTTTCGTTTAATCTGCGCGACGTTCTGCGCGAAAGTTTTACGCTCGTATTTTTGCTCGGCGCGGCGTTTTATTACAACTGGCGTTTAACGCTCGGCGCGTTAATTGTCGCGCCCGCGATTGCGTTTTTAACGACGAAATTCAGCCGCAAGTTTCGCCGTCTGGCGGAAGAAACTTTTGAAGGAAATAAATTGCTGACCGATGCGGCGCAGGAAGCCCTCGCAAATCAAGCAATTGTCAAAGCCTATCGCGGCGAACGGCGCGAGCAGGCGCGTTTTTCGGAAGTTGCGAAAAAAATCGCGCGCGCCAATTTGCGAACCGGAAAACTTTCGGCAATTTCCCCGACGACCATTTCGCTGATTGGCATCGTCTCGATTTCCGTTCTGCTGTTTTTCGGACTGCGCGAAGTTCATTTCGGAAATATGGATGCCGCGCAGTTTTTTACGTTTCTCTTTTTTCTCTTGAGCAGCTACGACCCGATGCGAAAAATTTCGCGTCAGCATAACGAATTGAGCAAAGCTCTGGCGGCGGCGCGCGATGTCTGGAGCGTGCTGGACGAAACGGAAGTTTTGCCGGAAAAACCAAACGCGGTTGAACTTCAGCCGTTGGAAAATAAAATCGAACTCAAAAACGTTTCGTTTAATTACCAGACGGATGACAAAACGATTTTGCAGAATATCAATTTGGAAATTCCGAAGGGCGCGACGGTTGCTCTCGTCGGCGCGAGCGGCGGCGGAAAATCGAGTTTAATAAAACTTATTCAGCGACTTTACGACCCGACGACGGGCGCGATTTTCTGGGACAACACGGATTTGCGCGACGCGAAATTTTCTTCATTGAAAAAACAAACCGCGCTCGTTACGCAGGAAACCGTTTTGTTCAACGAAACAATTCGCTACAATATTTCTTACGGGAAATTCAATGCGAGCGATGCAGAAGTTAAAAATGCGGCGCGAATTGCATTCGCCCACGATTTTATCGAAGAACTTCCAGCAGGTTACGAAACAATTGTCGGCGAGCGCGGAACTTTTCTTTCCGGCGGTCAACGCCAGCGGCTGGCAATCGCCCGCGCCGTTTTAGTTGACGCGCCCGTTTTAATTTTAGACGAGGCGACCAGCGCGCTCGATACGGAAAGCGAACAACTCGTGCAGAAAGCGTTGGCGAATCTGATGCGAAATCGCACTTCAATCGTCATCGCGCATCGCCTTTCGACCGTGCGCCGCGCCGATAAAATTGTCGTCATGGAACGCGGAAAAATTATTGAAACAGGAACGCATTTTGAGCTTTTGGAAAAAGGCGGAACTTATAAACGGCTTTACGAATTGCAGTTTGCCGATGAAGAAGTCGAACTGATGAACAACCGCAGTTAATCACCGCTAAACATTTCCTGAGTTTTTAACGTAGAAACTGAATCGCAATTACATTCTAAATCCGCAATTTCGCAGGGAAAATTTTCTTGAAATATGAAATCGAATTATCAAAAAAAATCCGTAATTATCTTTGTCATTCTGCTGGCAATCTCAAATTTTAGTTTTGCTCAAACCTCTGCTCGCGGCAGCAAATCGTCTGCAAAAATCGTCCGCCGCGTTTCGCAAATCGAAGAACGAAACGTTCGCGCCGAAATGAATTTTCTGGCGAGCGACGCGATGCATGGACGCGGCAGCGGGACGCAGTTTGAACTGCTTGCCGGAAAATATATCGCTTCGCAATTGCAGCAATTTGGAGTTGAACCGGCGGGCGAAACCGACACTTCGGGAAACAAAACTTATATTCAAACCGTTAATATTACGAGAAATTCTTTTGCCGTAAATCCAACGCTGACTTATTCGGCGAATGGCAAAATTGTGACTTTAGAACACGGCAAAGAAATGCTGGTGGCGCGAATGAACACGGCGCGGATAAACGGTCAATTGCAAAAAATGACTTTGGATGAACAGCCGAAGACAGGCTCGATTGTATTTGTTAAATTAAGAGCGACGGACGACGCGACAAAGGTTATGCAAAACGCGCAAAAAATTTTGGCGAGCGGCGCGGCGGCGGTCATTTTTGAAGAATTTCCGATGATGCGGGCGCAATGGGAAAATATCGCGGCTCGTAAAATTTCTTTTACAAATATTTCCAGCAATCCTGCTAAAAAAGTCGCGCCTTCAAATATTATTATCGTCGGCAAAGATGCTGCAAACGCGCTTGCACAAGTCGCCGACGGAACAAATATCGAAATCAAAGGTCAGCTTGCCGAACCGCAAACGCAGCAAACTTATAACGCCGTCGGAAAATTAACCGGCAGCGATTCGCGTCTCGCGCCCGAAGTGATTTTACTCAGCGCGCATATGGATCATCTCGGAGTTCGAGCGAACGCGCCCGGCGCGGATAAAATTTACAACGGCGCGGACGACGACGCTTCGGGCTGCATCGCGGTTTTGGAACTGGCGCGAGTTCTCGCTCGCGGGCAACGTCCGAAACGCACGGTTTATTTTGCGTTTTTCGGCAGCGAAGAAGCGGGCGGTTTCGGAGCGCAGTATTTCGTCAACAATTTGCCGTTTCCGAAAGATAGTTTAGTCGCCAATCTGGAATTTGAGATGATTGGTCGCCCCGACAAAAAAGTGAAACCCGATGAGCTTTGGCTGACCGGATACGAACGCTCAAATCTCGGTTCTGAATTCGCGCGGCGCGGCGCAAAACTTGTGCGAGACCCGCATCCCGAACAGAATTTTTTTCAGCGTTCGGACAATTACACTTTGGCGCGGCAAGGCATTATCGCGCACACTGTTTCGAGTTTCGGTCTGCACAAAGATTATCACCAGCCGAGCGACGAAATTAAAACAATTGATTTTTCGCATATCACACGCGCCATTAACTCGATGGTCGCGCCTGTGCGATGGCTTGTTAATTCAAATTTCAAACCGCAGTGGAACGCGGGACAAAAACCATAATATTAGTGGTGAGTTGTGAATGGTGAATGGATCGTGAAAATCCGAAACTCACCATTCGCCATTCACCATTCACAACTAAAGAAATGAAATCAATGACCGGATTCGGACGCGGCGCGGCGATGGGCGAAAATTTCGGCGTGTCGGTCGAATTAAAAACCGTTAATAATCGTTTTTTGGATTTAAATCTGCGGCTTCCGCAGGAATTGCAATCGCTCGAAGCGGCGATAAAAAAACTGATTTCGAGCCGCCTGTCGCGCGGTCGCGTCGAAGTTTTTTTAAATTATGAGCGAACGGGCGAAATCGAATACGAATTGAATCGTCCTTTAATTACAGGCTATTTGAAAGCAATGAAGCAGATGCGGGAAGAATTTTCGCTCTCCGGCGAGCCGGATTTAAACGTTATCGGGCGGCTGCCGAACGTTCTGCAAATTTCCAAACAGGAACTCGATGAAGATTTTTCAAAAGGAATTTTGCAGGCGTTTGAAACCGCATTGACCGAACTCGAAGCGATGCGCGAAACCGAAGGCGCGATTCTGCAAAAAGTTTTAAATTCAAACTTGAACGAAATTGAAAATCGCATTCCGATTGTTGAAGCGGAAGCCGCAAATATTTCCGAAGAATATCGCCAAAGATTGACAAAGCGCGTCGGCGAAATGTTGTCGAAAACCGATATGCAAATCGAGATTGACCAATCCAGACTCGCGCAGGAAGTCGCGTATTTAGCTGACCGCAGCGATATTTCCGAAGAACTCGCGCGGCTCAAAAGTCATATCGAACAATTTCGCGCGATTATGAAAGAAACGAATGATGTCGGCAAACGTCTGGATTTTCTGACGCAGGAATTAAACCGCGAAGCCAACACGATTCTTTCCAAATCGAATAATCTGAACGTCAAAGAAACCGGCTTGGCAATAAAATCTGAAATCGAAAAAATCCGCGAGCAGATTCAAAATGTCGAATAAATTTTTACTTTTGAGGCAATGAAACTTTCCCGAAAACTTCATCGACAACTTGAAAGTTTTTTTCGTGAATTTTTTGATGACAGAAATTTGCGGCTGCCTGAAATTGAAGTCTACGGCAATCGCGGCGCGCGGCTCGTGACACGGATTTTAGGCGTTCACGGCATAACTTTCGGTCGTTTTATTTTCATCAAACCGGATTTGATTTGCCGCGACGATTCCAAACGTTTTCGCATCTCAAAAGAGCTTCTCGCGCACGAAGCGACTCACGTTTTGCAGTATCAAAAATTTGGAACGCTCCGATTTCTTTACAGGTATTTTAAAAGTTTTTTCGTCAACCTGCGGTGCGGGAAAAGCTGGAATTTCGATTCGCGGACGCAAGCCTATCTGGAAATTCCGTTTGAAGGGGAAGCCCGCGCGGGCGGCGCGGAATTTGCGGAGAAAATGCAAAACGCAAAGTGCCAAATGCAAAATGGTGAATAGAAAATCGAGATTTTTTATTTCCAGAAATTCTTGCTATTTTGCATTTTGCATTTTCAATTTTGCGTTTTTTACTCTTCGTCCAAAATCTCGAAATGAACTTTTTTCTGCTTTAATTCTTCCATTGCGATGCGGGTCGGTTTCGTTTTTTTTATATCCGCGTCAACACGCGGATTCGCGCCGCGCTGAAGCTGTTTGCTGCGCTGCGCGGCAAGCAGAATCATTCGATATTTTGAATCGATTTCGGGTATTTCCCTGTTTTCATCAATGCTATTTATTTCTTCGATGACTTCGTCTGTTTCTTTGGCTGCTTTGCCTTTTTTTTCTGCCATTTTGTATTTTTAATCTCCGACGGGATTTCTCCCGAAATATTCAATTTTCAAAAGTTTTTAAAATGTTCTCGACAATCGTTTCCTGTCTTTCGCGTTTCAGCCTTTCGGCTAAAATAATCGACTGCAAATCGAGCGTCGCTCCGGTCACTTCGTCATTGATAACGACGTAATCAAAAATTTTATAATCCCGCACTTCATCCCGCGCGTTTTGCAGCCTCAAAGCTAGATTATTTTCGCTTTCGGTCTGCCGTAAAACTAATCGCTCGCGCAAAATTCGATACGATGGCGGGAGAATAAAAATACTGACGGCTTCGGGCATAATTCGGCGGACGCTGCGCGCGCCCTGCACGTCGATTTCCAGAATTATGTCGCGTCCACGCGATGTTTCATTGGCGACCTGCGTCACGGACGTGCCGTAAAAATTCCCGTGAACGCTGGCGTATTCGAGAAACTCGCCCCGCTCGATTAAGTTTTCAAATTCTTCCCGCGAAACAAAAAAATAATGCTGCCCGTGCATTTCACCCGCCCGCATCGGGCGCGTCGTAAAAGATACAGAATAGCCGATATTCGGCACATCGCGCAACAGTTCACGAATCAAAGTTCCTTTGCCGCCGCCCGAAGGCGAACTGATGATAAACAAAATTCCCGACATAAAGATTATTTTGCTTTCTTTTTGTGAAGTGTGATTTTGACGAAATTCGAGACAAAAAGCAAAAGCGAAAAAACGTCAATCGAATAAACGTCTTTCCGCTTTTTATTTTTTGCAACCGAATTTTAGCCTTTATTTATTTATGCGTTTTCCGGTATCGCTGACGGCATCGCCGACGGCATCAACCGCGTCACCGACACCGCGTTTAAATTTGCCCCAGGTCTGCTGCGTATCGCCGCTTGCTTCGTCGGCTTCGCCTTCGGCTTTTGTTTGCTCGTCGCCGGTTAAATCGCCGACCGCCTGTTTAATTTTTCCTTTCGCCTGGTCGTATTTGCCTTTAACTTCATCTTTATTCGGAACTGACATTTTTGTTTTCTCCTTATTCTCAAAATTTGTGTATTGTTTCAGAACAATTTTCACTTTGCCGATTTCAAAAGCAAATTACATTCCCTTGTAATCGGGTCCGCCGCCTTCGGGCGTGACCCAGTTGATAATTTGATACGGGTCGGAAATATCGCACGTTTTGCAATGCACGCAGTTGGAAAAATTGATTTTCAATTCGCGCCGTCCGGTTTCGGCGTTTTCCTGCATTTCATAAACCTGCGCCGGGCAAAACCTCTGGCACGGATTGCCGTATTCTTCGGCGCATCTAGTCGCGCAAATATTCGTGTCGGTGACATGCAGATGCGACGGCTGGTCTTCGTCGTGCGCGACCGAAGCGTGATAAACATCCGTGATTTTATTGAAAGTTAATTTTCCGTCAAATTTCAAATCAGGATAACGCTGTGCAATCGCATCGCCTATATAACCGTATTCGGAAAGTTTTTCCATCCGCTCGTATCCGGCGAGATGCCGGCTGCGGTCAATAAAACCCCAGGCGTAACCGCCCGTCAAAAACTGCAAGCCTGTGTTGACGAGAGCCTTCCAACGCCCGTTTTGAAACGCGCCGTGAAAATTCCGCACGGCGTAAAGCTCGTCATACAGCCAACTGCCGTCCACTTTATCTTTGAAATGTCGAAGCGTTTTTGCCGAAAAATCTTCGTGAACGAACGCGCTCAAAATTGTTTCGGCGGCGAGCATTCCAGATTTCATCGCCGTATGAATTCCTTTGATTCTTTGACCGTTGAGAAAATTGGCGCAGTCGCCGACCAGCAAAACGCCGTCCGCGTAAAGCTGCGGCATCGTGTGCCAGCCGCCCGCCGCGATAGTTTTCGCGCCGTATTTTATCATTTTGCCGCCCGTCAAAATTTTGGCGATGTCGGGATGCGTTTTGAATTTTTGAAACTCGGCGTGCGGGTCAATCAGAGGGTCTTGATAATCCAATCCGGTGACGTAGCCGATGCTGACGACATTATTTTTCATCCCGTAAATCCAGCCGCCGCCGTAGGTTTTCGCGTCAGACGGAAAACCCAGCGTGTGAATGACGCGACCTTCGGCAAAATTTCCCGCCGGAACTTCCCATAATTCTTTGATACCGAGCGAATAAACCGCAGGTTCACTATCCTCATTCAAACCCAAACGCGCAGTTAATTGTTTTGTTAAAGAACCGCGCGAGCCTTCGCCCAAAACCGTTACTTTCGCCAGAATGTCAACACCCGGCTCGAAATTCGGTTTTGGCTTGCCTTCCTTGTCAATTCCTTTGTCACCCGTGCGGATGCCGAGAACACGGTCATTTTCGTCGCAAAGAACTTCGGCGGCGGGAAATTCTGGAAAAATGTTGATTCCCGCCGCCTCGCATTTTTCGCCGAGCCATTCGCAGATGCGGCTTAGAGACGCGACGTAGTAACCGTGATTTCTTAAAGGCGGCGGCATAATCGGCGACTGGAATTTACTTTTTTCGGTCAGATACCAGAAAGCGTCGTCGTCAACTTTTGTATCGAGCGGGCAGCCCTGTTCGAGAAAATCCGGCATCAATTCCTGCAAAGCCTTAGTATCAACAATCGCGCCCGACAAGATATGCGCTCCGACCGACGCGCCCTTTTCGACAATGGCGATTTCGATTTCGCCGATTGATTTGCCTTGACGACGACCGGCGGCGATTTCCGCGTCGTGTTCGGCAATAATATTTTTTAAATGCAAAGCCGCCGCCAGATTCGCCGGACCCGCGCCGACAAAAACGACATCCATTTCAAGCTGTTCTCGTTCCACAAATTATTCTCCGTCCGAAAAAAATGAATGACAATTCAGTTCATAAAAAATATAACAGAACGCAAAAATTTACTCTAGCCAACATCATATCAAGTGTTGTATATTCAGCGTAAAATTATGCGCGGCGACATTTCTAAACAATTGATTAGAGTTTTTACATCGAACGCTCGAATCTTGTTTTTTTCGGGTTTCACCGCTATTTTTTATCTCGGCTGCGCGTCAAACCGTTTTGTCAATTCCGAATCGAACGGGCAAATGCCGAACGTGATTCTCTGGGCGTGGGAACGCCCCGAAGATTTGCGTTTTCTCGATGCGAAAAAATACGGTGTGGCTTTTCTGGCTCAAACCTTATTTTTGCAAAACGACGAAGTTGTTTTTCAACCGCGCCGCCAGCCGCTCAAAGTTTCCCCAGACACATATTTAATCGCCGTTACGCGGATTGAAACCGATAAAACGAATCGCCCGCCGCTGTCGGACACGCAGAAAAATGAAATTGTTTCTTACGTCAAACAGACGCTCGAAATGCCGCGCGTCAAAGCCGTGCAGATTGATTTCGACGCGCTCGCGTCCGAACGCGGTTTTTATAAATCGCTGGTTCGTGATTTGAAAAAGACTCTGCCAGCCGATACGCCGCTGACGATAACCGCGCTCGCCTCGTGGTGCGCGTCCGACAATTGGATTAGCGATTTGCCCATTGATGAAGCCGTGCCGATGGCGTTTCAGATGGGCGCGGACGATAAACCAGTTCGCGCGTTTCTGGCGGACGGCAATGATTGGCGCGAGCCGCTCTGCCGGAAAAGTTACGGCATCAGTTTGAACGAGCCCTTGCAGGCTGATTTCAAACCGAATCGACGCTTTTTTATTTTTAATTCAAACCCGAACGGCTGGAAAGCCGGAGATTTGGAACGTTTCCCCAAAGGAGTTTCAAGCCAATGAAAAAAGTGAAAAAAGCTGTCAGACAAAATCTGCGAATAAAAGCGGTTTTAGTTTTCTTTTCTCTGATTATTCAAATCGCCGCGCCGGTTTTCGCGTGCGGTCCGTTTTTTCTCGAACCCGTTTTCGTTTTCAAAACGCGCCCGGATTTTCCGCGCGAAGATTTTATCGACGGCAATCTCGGAATCGTCCAGCCGGATTACGTTCGGAAAAATCTGTTTGTCGCTTATCACAATTTAAACAATTTGCCGTTTTCCGCCGAAGAAAAAGCGGCGTTGCAACGGCTATGGCAGCTGGAAAAAAATCCTGTTCCGAAAAATGAAAATGACGACGATAAAAACAAAAACGCAGTTATCGAATGGATAAAAACGCGCAATCAAATTACGACCGAAGTTCCGCCGAATTACGCGCCGCTCGATAAAAACAATTACGAATTTTATCAATACCGCGACCTCGAAAAACAATACAAAGGCTACGTTTATTTCAGAAACTGCACGGCGAACGCGCTGGAAACGGCGGCGGAAACTCTGCAAAATCGAGCGGAAAATTACGGCGCGAAAAATGCGGATGTGCGCGAATGGCTGCGCGGTCAGGACACGGTTTTTTCAAACTGCGCGAAGGGAGAAAATATTCCTGATAATGTTTTGCAAGACGCTCCGCAATGGCTCAAAAACGACCGCGAATATCAAATCGCCGCCGCCGATTTTTACGCCGGAAAATTTGACGAAGCGGCACAGCGTTTTGACAATATCGCGGCAAATCCAGATTCCGTATGGCGCGAGTTGGCTGATTATCTGGTCGGGCGAACGTTGATTCGGCGGGCGAATTTTTCCGGTGATGAAGCCGTTTCAAAATCGTCTCTCGAACGCGCCGAACAGCGTTTTGAAAAAATTTATCGCGGTTCGGGAAAATATCGTCTGGATGCGCGCGACCTTTTAAATTACGTCGAAATCCGCCTGCATCCCGAACGCCGTGTTCACGAATTGAATCAATCCCTGATTGCGCCGAACGCGGAAAATAATCTGGCGCAGAATCTGATTGATTACAACTGGCTGCTCGACGAATTTGAACGTGACGCGCTCGTCGAAGAAGAAAAGAAAAATCCGAAACCGAAAACATCGCCGGATGATTCAAAGTATTTGAAAGAGCCAGCAGTAAAAAAATCGACAGCGGAGAATTCAAATTCGACGGTGTTTAATTCAAATACTAATTCAACGGTTTTAACTTCAAATGCTAATTTCTCAAATGCAAATTCGACGGTTCTATTTTCAAACTCTGTGACAACGGCAGACGGTTCGATACAAAAAATAAATAAATACACGGATGACAGCTATCCATCTTACGAAGGCGATTTAAAGCTCAAACAAAAAGACGTTCAGCAATTTTTAGAGGCAGATGATTTATCCGACTGGATTTTGAATTATCAGTTGTCCGACGAAGACGCGCTGACGCACGCCGTCACGCGCTTTCGCCAAACGAAAAAAGAACATTGGCTGATGTCCGTGATGTCGAAATTGAAAGGCGATTCGGCGCAGACCAACGAATTTTTACAAACAGCGGAAAAAGTTTCGCGGCATTCAAAAGCATTTCCGACCGTTTCTTATCATGCGATTCGTCTGCTGATTGAGCGAAAAAAGTTTGCCGAAGCGCGTCATAAACTCGACGGTATTTTGGCGGATAAAACACTCAATCTTCCGCTCTCGGCGCAGAATCAATTTTTCGCGCAGCGAATGATTCTGGCGGAAAATTTGGACGAATTTTTAAAATTCGCTCAACGCCGCGCATCCGTTTTTTCCTGGGACGGCGGCGACAGCGATTATGAAACGCTGAACGATGAACCGACGGGCGAAGATTATCTCGCAGAAGAACGCCCCTGGAAAGACAGAACAATGTTTGACGCGGACGCGCGGCAGGTTTTTGAACGTCAGATGCCGCTTTCGATTTTGAAACAGGCGGCGGTCAATCCGCGTCTCCCCGATTATTTGAAACGCCAGCTTTTGATAACGATTTGGTGTCGCGCCGTTTTGCTCGGCGATGAAATGACGGCGCGCGAAATCACTCCGGCATTGGCGCGGTATGCGCCTGAAATGCAAACGCCGCTTGGTCAATACATCGACGCGCCGACCGCGAAAGACCGGCAGAATTCCGCGCTCTATGTTTTACTGAAATTTCCGGTGTTTAGCCCGACGTTTCGGCAGGGAATGGGAAGACTTACGCCCGTTTGGAAAATTGATAATTATCGTGATAACTGGTGGTGTCAAGACGAAGCGCAAAGTTCTGATGGCGGCAATGGCGACGAAAAATCTTTGACCGTTCCGCGCATAACTTTTCTGACCGATGCGGAAATCGAAACGGCAAAACAGGAAGGCGAAAAACTCAAAACAGTTGCCGCCGCGCCGTATTATTTGATTCCGAGAGTTTTGAAATGGGCGGAGGATTCGCCGGATGACGCGCAGCTTCCCGAAGCCTTGCATTTAGCCGTCAAAACATCGCGTTACGGCTGCGCGGACGATAAAATCGGCGAGCTTTCCAAAGCCGCTTTTACGGTTCTGCATCGCCGCTATCCGAACAGCGTCTGGGCGAAAAAAACGCCTTATTGGTTCAGCTATTGATTAAGAAAAACCTGGTGAAAAAACTTTTCGGCGGCGCGTTTAATCCTTTATGGATGCCGATATATCGAAATTTTCAAAACAGGCTTTTAACCATTTGCATAAACGTTATTCGCGTTCGGAGCGGACAAAGAAAACGCCGTATTGATTTTGACTATGGAAGATAAAGAAAATTTTCCGGCGAAAATACAAAAAAATTTTATAAAAAAGTTTCTGAAAAAGGAGCTTTTCGCGCGTTTTGGTTTGACTATCGGCGGACAGAATTCTATATTGTCCAATGTTCTTAAAATAAATTATGTTAGGGAACAACTGCGTCTGAAAGGTCGCAGACATCAGAATAGACAATCTTTGAGAAAGACAGGAGAATGATTTTAAAATGAAAAAGATTTTAGCTTTATCAGCACTTTTGGCGATAGCCGCACTGGGTGCAGCTTGCACTCCGGAAAGCGGCAATAATGCCAATATGATGAACAGAACAAATACAATGATGAATTCATCGAATGGCTCGATGTCGAACGGCTCGATGTCGAACGGCTCGATGAGCAACGGTTCAATGTCGAACAGCAATATGAGAATGAGCAATTCCAATATGAGAATGAGCAATTCCAATATGTAATTGACGAAAACTCCGTAGTTTCGCCTTTTTTTATTTAATATCCGGCTGGCTAAAATTAATTATCGAGATTTTGCTGATTTCGATTTGACTTTAGTCAGCCGGATATTTACATTGTTCGATGTTCCCAAATTAAAACAGGCAGGGACAAATTGCTTCGGCAATTAAAATTAAAAATTAGCCTTGAGAAGATAGGAGATTAAAATGAAGAAGATTTTAGTTCTTTCAACACTTTTGGTTGTCGGCGGTTTGAGCATCGCCTGCAATAATGAAACACCGGCAAATAACGCAAACGCGAGAATGACTAATGCGATGAACGCCGCTAATAGCGCGATGAATTCTGCAAACACGGCGATGAATCAAGCAAGCAATGCTATGAATACTGCGAGCAATGCTATGAATCAAGCCAACGGCGCGATGAAAGAAGCCAGCAATATGAAAATGGAAGCCAACAAAATGGCGACCAACGCAAATATGATGGGCAATAAAATGATGAATTCCAATATGGCGAATAAGTAATAATTGCTTTTTATTTTGCTTTTTGAAAGCGCGTTGTCTAACAAACGACACGCTTTTTTTATTCAAGTCGTTTTCGTAATTCTTTCGCGCTCGTAACGGGTTTTTGGCAAACGAAATTTTCGCAGACATAAGCCGTCGGTTTATCGTCAATTTTTTTTCTATCTTTCAAAAGCGGGATTATTTCAGAATTTTCGGAATTTTTCGCTAAAACGACGACCTTGTTCGGTAAATAATTTTTCCAAATTTCTTTTTCCAAATCATTTCCCTTCTTGCCTAAAACAACAACTTCCTTTGTCGGGTTGAGATAAAATTCGAGCGTTGCCAAAGCTCTGCCGAAACCGTTCGGGAAACGTCTAATTTGCGGCGCGACCAGACGCAAAACCGTGGCGGCAAAACGCTCGTATTTCTCGTCGCCCGCGAGCTTTGCCAGTTTCAATAAAACGTCCGCCGCGACCGAATTTCCAGACGGCGCGGCGTTGTCGTAAAAATCCTTCGAGCGCATCAAAAGTTCTTCATGATTATTCGCCGTAAAGAAAAATCCGCCGCCTGTTTCATCCCAAAATTCGATTATCAGTAAATCCGCCAGACGCTTCGCTTCTTTGAAATATTTTATTTCGCCCGACACCTGAAAAAGCTCTAAAAGACCATCAGCAAAATTCGCGTAATCTTCGAGATACGCATTTAATTTCGCCGCGCCGTATTTCCAAGTCCGCAAAAGATAGCCGTCCTTTTGCACATTTTCCAAAATAAAATCGGCGTTTTTCCTGGCAATTTCGAGATATTTCGCGCTTTCCAGAATCGCCGCGCCTTCGGCAAAAGCCGCCAGCATCAAACCGTTCCAAGCCGTCAAAACTTTTTCGTCACGAAAAGGTTTGACTCGTTTTTCGCGCTCGACAAAAAGTTTTTCGCGCGACTTTTCTAAAATATTCTGCAAATCTTCGACGGAAATTTTTAAAACTCCGGCGGTTTCGGACAGAGAATTTTTGACATTCAAAATATTCTTTTCTTCAAAATTTCCTTCTTCGGAAACGTCGTAGAAAAAGTTGAAAATCCGCGCGTCCCGTTCGCCTAGAATTTCCACGATTTCCTGCGGTGTCCAGACAAAAAATTTTCCTTCCACGCCTTCCGAATCGGCATCCTGCGCCGCGTAAAATCCGCCGCGTTCGTCCGTCATTTCCCGCTTGATGTATTCCAAAGTTTCAACTGCGATTCGTTTGTAAAATTCGTCCTTTGTCACTTGGAAAAGATGCAGATAAATTCGAGTTAACTGCGCGTTGTCGTAAAGCATTTTCTCGAAATGCGGCGTGAGCCAAATCGCATCGACGGTGTAGCGGTGAAAACCGCCGCCGAGTTGGTCGTAAATTCCGCCCGAAGCCATTTTGTCGCAAGTTTTTTTCACGATTTCGAGCGCGTTTTCATCTTTTGTTCGCTTGTAATAACGCAGCAGAAATTCCAGTGACATCGAAGGCGGAAATTTCGGCGCGCCGCCGAAACCGCCGTTTGCCGCGTCAAATGTTCGCGTAAAACTCAAAAAAGCCGAATCGAGTTGGTCAAGGCTCAATCCGATTGGCGACATTTCCGCCAGACCGACGCGCCGAATTTCGCCCAAAATATCGTTTGCGGAATGAAGCAGTTCGTCGCGTTTATTTTTCCAAGCATCGGCGATGCTCGTTAAAATTTGCCGGAAACTCGGCATATTGTAGCGCGGCGCGGGCGGAAAATACGTTCCGCCGAAAAACGGCAGTTTGTCGGGCGTTAAGAAAACATTCAGCGGATAACCGCCGCTGCCGGTCGTCAATTGTACAAACGTCATATAAATCTGGTCAACGTCGGGACGTTCTTCCAAATCAATTTTGACACACACGAACTTTTCGTTCATCAGCGCGGCGGTTGCTTCGTCTTCAAACGATTCGTGTTCCATCACGTGACACCAATGACACGCCGAATAGCCGATGCTGATTAAAATCGGCTTGTCTTCGGCTTTGGCTTTTTGAAACGCCGCGTCGCTCCACGCAAACCATTCGACGGGATTATGCGCGTGCTGAAGCAAGTAAGGCGAAGTTTCTTTGATTAAGTGATTTGTAAATTTCGGATTTTGCATAAATTTATTGTTTCACGGCAAAGCATCGAAAGCAAAAACCAGCGTCCGACTGATAAAAAATCTTTGAAACTTGAAATTTATTTGTTATATTGTTCGTAAATCCAATGACACCGCGCTCCATTGCCAAACTTCGACCAATCAAACAACGCGCCAACCTTTTCGCGGGCGATTAGCTTTTCCTTATTCACAATCGTTTAATTTAACCGACCAAAAGAAATTAAAATGAGGAAGCGAAACGGATGAAGATTCAGTAGAAATCATCGCTTTTCTGGAGTCAGTTAAAGACTTCTTAAGACAGGCGTTGGAAGAAGAAGAAATTTGAATTGTCTTTCATCCGGTTTCCCGAATTGTTTCATAAGTTTTATTCGATTTTGAGGAGAAAAATAAAATGACACCGACCAAAGAATTACAAAAACCGATTATTAAAACCAAACTTCCCGGACCGAAATCGCAGAAAATTATTGATGCCGACGCGAAATACGTCAACCCTTCGTATCCGCGCCCCGATTACAAACTCGTCGCGGAAAAAGCGCGCGGCGTTTGGATTGAAGACCCGGACGGCAACATTTTTTTAGACTGCAACGCCGGAGTTGCGGTTTGTTCGACGGGGCATTGCCATCCCGAAATCGTCAAGGCGATTGCCGAGCAAGCCAACAATCTGATTCATCTGTGCGGAACGGATTTTTATTATCGTCAGATGCCGGAGTTGGCAAAAAAACTTGACGAAATCGTGCCGATTGAAGGCGCGACGAAAACGCATTTTGCCAATTCGGGCGCGGAAGCCGTCGAAACCGCTCTGAAGGTGGCGATGTATCACACGAAACGCCAGAAATTTATTTCGTTTTTCAGTTCATTTCACGGCAGAACGCTCGGCGCGTTGAGTTTGACTTCGTCGAAAATCGCGCAACGGCGTGGGTTTATGCGGCAGGCACTCGACGTAATTCACGTTCCGTTTCCGAATACGTTTCGCCATTTCGCAACGAATCTGCCGACCGACGAAGAAACAATTACGCGCGACTGCGTGGCGTGGATTGAAGACCGAGTTTTCAAAACCACGACTCCGCCCGACGAAGTGGCGGCAATCGTCATCGAAGCCGTGCAGGGCGAAGGCGGCTACATTCCCGCGCCGAAAGCGTTTATGCAAGCCATCCGGCGCATCTGCGACGAACACGGCATCGTGA